>JBKECG010000011.1:0-3713 GCA_047974395.1 Pikeienuella sp.
GTCACCGACAACTGCATCAGGTGCAAATACACCGATTGCGTCGAGGTCTGCCCCGTGGACTGTTTCTACGAGGGCGAGAACATGTTGGTCATTCATCCCGACGAATGCATTGATTGCGGCGTCTGCGAACCGGAATGCCCCGCCGACGCCATCCGCCCCGACACCGAGCCGGGGCTGGAGATGTGGCTGGAGCTGAACACGAAGTTCGCCTCGCAATGGCCCAATATCACGCTACGGAAGGACCCGCCCGACGACGCGCAGGAACGCGACGGCGAATCGGGTAAATACGAGAAATACTTTTCCGAGAAAGCCGGCGAAGGCGACTGAGCCTTGCGGCCTTCGGCGCCGCGTCATGACCGGGCCGAAGCGCAGCTATTGCTGAATTTTTCGTGTATACGGCCGCACGCCCTCTCCTCTCGGTGGCGAATCCCCAGTTTTTTTGTTATATAAACGTAACGTTCGCGCCGCCCGGGGCGCCACGGCTTCGGTTGCGGCGCCGCTGGCAAGGGAGGTGCAATCTGCCAACCGATCATCTTCACCACGCAAAAGGCGTGGGAGGGGTGGTCTTCGCTGCGCCGCGACAGCGGCGCGCCCGAGAGAGCGGACTGGAAAAGAACCAAATGACGACCAATACGAAGTCCAAAAGCGAATTTCGTGCGAATGAATACGTGGTCTATCCGGCGCATGGCGTCGGCCGGATCATCTCCATCGAGGAGCAGGAGATCGCCGGCGTGCGGCTCGAACTCTTCGTGATCTCCTTCGAGAAGGAGAAGATGACCCTTCGCGTCCCCACCGCGAAGGCCAACTCCGTCGGCATGCGCACCCTGTCCAGCCCCGAGCTGGTCGGCAAGGCGCTGGAGACGCTGAAGGGCCGCGCCCGCGTGAAGCGCGCGATGTGGTCGCGCCGGGCGCAGGAATATGAGCAGAAGATCAATTCGGGCGACCTGATCTCCATCGCCGAAGTGGTGCGCGACCTGCACCGCGCCGAGGATCAGCCGGAGCAGTCCTATTCCGAGCGTCAGCTTTACGAAGCCGCGCTGGAGCGTCTGACCCGCGAGGTCGCGGCGGTCGAGCGGCTTGACGAGGCCCGCGCCGCCCGCCGTGTGGATGAGGCGCTGGACAAGAAGGCCGCCTGAGCCTTTCGCCATCGACCGGGGCGGCCCGCCGCCCCGCCGAACGCGAGAACCCCGCCGCGCCGGCGGGGTTTTCCTTTTTCCCGCCCTTCGCGCCGCTCAGGGCCGGGCGCGGGCCAGAACGCGCTCCACGATCAGGAGGTTGAAAAGCGCGGCGATCGCCAGCGCCGAGGCCGCCCAGCCGAGCGCGTCCAGCCCGAACCGCGCGATCAGCGCCGAGCCGAGGCCCGAACCGAGCGACCTGCCGAGATAGATCGCCGAGGCGTTCAGCGACAGGATCACCCCGCTCCGCTCCGGCGCCAGCGCGATCAGCCGCGATTGCTGCACGGCGAAAAAGCCCCAGCCGAAGACCGACCAGAGGAACCCGGCGAGATAAAGCGCCCAGAGCGGGATCGGCAGCAGCGAATAGACCGGCGTCACCAGCGCCATCGCCCCGCAATGAAGCGCCAGCGTCCTCGCCGGCCCGAGCCGGTCCGCCAGCCGCCCCGAGGCGAGATTGCCCGCCACGGCGCCGATGCCGGAAATGAGCAGAAAGAGGCTGATCACATCGCGCCCGGCGCCCATGCCCGCCTCCAGCAGCGGGCTGGTGAAGGTGAAGAGCACATAGGCCGAGCTGAGAAAGACGAAGGTGAGAGAGACCCCGAGCATCGACTTCATGTCGACAAGCGTCGCGCCAAGATCGGAAAGTCGGGTGCGCGCGACCGCGATATCGCGCGGGACGAAACGCGCCAGCGCCAAGGCGGCGGCCAGCGACAGCGCCGCCACCGCCCAGAAATCCACCCGCCAGCCATAGCTGTAGCCGATCCAGGCCCCGAGCGGGACGCCGAAGATCTGCGACAGGGTCATGCCGAAGAACGCCCAGGTCAGCGCCCTTCCCCGCGCCTCCGGCGGAACCGATGCGGCGGCGACCGAGGCCGCCACCGGCGTGATCACCCCGGCCGCCGCCGCCGCGACGGCGCGGCCGACAAGCACGGCCAGCGGCCCCGGTGACGCGGCCATGACGCCGGCGGCCAGCGCATAGACCAGCATCGCCGCGACCAGAAGATCGCGCCGGCGCAAACCGCCCGTCGCCGAGACCAGGAGCGGCGAGGAGATGGTGTAGGCGACGGCGTAGACCACCATCACCAGCCCCGCCTCGGCCTCGCTCATGCGAAGATCTCCGGCCATGGGCGAGAGGATGGCGACGACCATGAAAGCCCCGGCGCCAATGGTGAAATTCGCCGCCGACAACACCGGCAGCAGCATGGCGGGAGAAGAAGAGGCCGGGGGCGCGGTCTGCATGCCCGATCAGTAATCGGCGCCTGCCGCAACGGCAAGCGCGCCGCGCGCGCTTGTTCGCCCCCGAGGACCGGCATAACCTGCCCGCCAACGCCCATCCAGGAGCCCCGAGGCCGGATCCATGACCTATCGCGCCCCCTTGTCGGAAATCGAATTCACCCTTGGCCGGATCATCGGCGCCGATCGCCTGTCTGAAACGGCTCGCTTCGCCGAGGCGACGCCCGACATGCGCGCCGCGATCCTGGCCGAGGCCGGCAGGATGGCCGAAAACGCTCTCGCCCCCCTCCAGCGCGAGGGCGACCTGCACCCGGCGCGGCTGGAGAACGGCGTCACCCGCGCCTCTCCCGGTTTCGCCGAGGGTTTCGCGGCCATCGCCTCGGGCGGCTGGATCGGCATCGCCGCCGAGCCCGAACATGGCGGCATGGGCCTGCCGCTCACCTTCGGGACGGTGGTGAACGAGATGATGGCCTCCGCCTGCCTTTCGCTCTCGCTCTGCTCGCTGATGAGCCAGGGGCAGATCGAGGCGCTGGAGCATCACGCCTCGGATGAGATCAAGTCGCTTTACCTGCCGAAGCTGATCTCCGGCGAATGGACCGGGACGATGAACCTGACCGAGGCGCAGGCCGGCTCCGATGTCGGGGCGCTGCGCACCAAAGCGGAGCCTCTGGGCGACGGGACCTATGCGCTGACCGGGCAGAAGATCTTCATCACCTGGGGCGATAATGATTTCGCGAAGAATGTCTGCCATCTGGTGCTGGCGCGCCTGCCCGGCGCGCCGGCGGGAACCAAGGGGCTGTCCCTGTTTCTCGCGCCGAAACTCCTTCCCGACGCCGATGGCCGGCCGGGGGCGGCGAACAGTCTCAAGGTCGTCAGCCTTGAGCACAAGCTGGGCATCCACGGCTCGCCGACCGCGGTGATGGCCTATGAGGGCGCGAAGGCCTGGCTGATCGGCGCGGAGGGCGGCGGCATCGCGGCCATGTTCACCATGATGAACAACGCCCGGCTCGGCGTCGCCACCGAAGGGCTGGGCGTGGCCGAGGCGGCGACGCAGAAGGCGCTGGCCTATGCGATGGAGCGCAAACAGGGCCGCTCGCCGACCGGAGAGACCGGGGCGATCATTGATCACGCCGATGTGCGACGGATGCTGATGCGGATGAAGGCGCTGACCTTCGTTTCCCGCGCGATCTGCCTCGACACCGCGTTCAGCCTCGACATGGGGCGGGCCGGCGACGAGGGCGCGCGCGCCTCATGGGCCGCGCGCGGCGCCTTTCTCACCCCGATCGCCAAGGCGTTCTCGACCGA
>JBKECG010000140.1:0-4058 GCA_047974395.1 Pikeienuella sp.
AGACTGTGGATAGAGCCCAGAAAGAAGCGGTGGTCGAGGAACTCGGCCAGATCTTTTCTGACTCTGGCGCCGTCGTGGTGTGTCACTACGTCGGTCTCTCGGTCGCTGAGATGTCGGATTATCGCGCCCGCATGCGTGCGGCGGGCGCTTCGGTCCGCGTCGCCAAGAACAGGCTCGCCAAAATCGCCCTGGAGGGCAAGCCGTGCGAGGGTCTGAAGGACCTTCTCACGGGCCAGACGGTCTTCGGTTACGCCGAAGACCCCGTGACGGCGGCGAAAGTCACCGAAGCCTACGCCAAGGACAACGCGAAACTCGTTGTGCTGGGCGGGGCCATGGGGTCCACCATTCTGGACGCGGGTGGCGTGAAAGCGCTATCCGCCATGCCTTCGCGCGAGGAAGTTCTGGCGTCCATCGTGGGCTGCATCGCAGCCCCGGCCGCCAACCTCGCGGGCGCGATCGGCGCGCCGGCCTCCAACATCGCCGGGATCCTCTCGACCCTGGCGGAGCGGGAAGAGGCCGCCTGAGACTTGGCAAAGCAACCGTGAGGCGCGGGCCTGAAGCCCGTCGCCGGAACCACGAAAACATGCGAATGGAAGAAGCAAATGGCTGATCTGAAGAAACTGGCTGAAGAGCTTGTCGGCCTCACCCTCCTTGAGGCGGTGGAGCTGAAGAACATCCTGAAGGACGAGTACGGCATCGAGCCCGCCGCCGGCGGCGCGGTGATGATGGCCGGTCCGGTCGGTGGCGACGCCGGCGGCGCGGCCGCCGAGGAGCAGACCGAGTTCGACGTCATCCTGAAGTCGGCGGGCGACAAGAAGATCAACGTCATCAAGGAGGTCCGCGCCATCACCGGGCTCGGCCTCAAGGAGGCGAAGGATCTCGTCGAGGCCGGCGGCAAGACCGTCAAGGAAGGCGCCTCCAAGGCCGAGGCCGAGGAGATCAAGAAGAAGCTCGAAGAGGCTGGCGCCGAAGTCGAGCTCAAGTGATCGCGCGCCCTTCGGGGCGGTGACGCTGACATTGGCTGGATCCGGGATTTTCCCGGGTCCAGCCCGCGTCGTCTCAGGCCCTCCGGGAGAGGGAGGGCCTTGGAAGACGCGGTGATCCGGGAAGCCGGCCTGGGTAGCCGGCCCGTATGGGAACACCCTGTCGCACGGGACGCCGTCTCGCCGTTTCCCCACCGGCGAGAGGCGGGCGAAAGACCAGAGGATTCAAATGGTTCAGACGCATTCCGGACGCAAGCGCATCCGCAAGTTCTTCGGAAAAATCCGCGAAGTCGCGAAGATGCCGAACCTGATCGAGGTGCAGAAAAGCTCCTATGACCTGTTTCTGAATTCGGGCGACGCGCCGCAGCCGACCGATGGCGAGGGCATTCAGGGCGTCTTCCAGTCGGTTTTCCCGATCCGGGATTTCAACGAGACTGCGGTTCTGGAGTTCGTGAAATACGAGCTCGAACCGCCGAAATACGATGTCGAAGAGTGCCAGCAGCGCGATATGACCTATTCCGCGCCGCTGAAGGTGACGTTGCGCCTGATCGTCTTCGAGGTGGACGAAGACACCGGCGCGCGCTCCATCAAGGACATCAAGGAGCAGGACGTCTTCATGGGCGACCTGCCGCTGATGACCGACAACGGCACTTTCGTCGTGAACGGCACCGAGCGGGTTATCGTCAGCCAGATGCACCGCTCTCCGGGCGTGTTCTTCGACCATGACAAGGGCAAGACCCATTCCTCGGGCAAGCTCCTGTTCGCCTCGCGCGTCATTCCCTATCGCGGCTCCTGGCTGGATTTCGAATTCGACGCCAAGGACAATGTCTATGTCCGCATCGACCGTCGCCGGAAACTGCCGGTGACGACGCTGCTCTATTCGCTGGGGATGGATCAGCAGGCGATCTGCGACTCCTTCTATGACAAGGTCGATTATGTGAAGACCAAGGAAGGCTGGGCGGCGCCGCTGGATGTGGAGCGTCTGCGCGGCACCAAGCCGAGCTTCGACCTGATCGACGCCAAATCCGGCGAGGTCATCGCCGAGGCCGGCGCCAAGCTGACCCCGCGCAAGCTGAACAAGCTGGCCGAGGAGGGGGTGACCTCCTATCTCGCGCCCTTCGAGGCGATCATCGGACGCTATGCGGCCGAGGACATGATCAACGAACAGACCGGCGAGATCTGGGTCGAGGCCGGGGACGAGCTGACCTGGGAGCTGAACAAGGAGGGCGAGCCCTCCGGCGGCACGCTCAAGGCCCTCCTGGACAATGGCGTCACCACGATCCCGACGCTGGACATAGATAACGTCACCGTAGGCCCCTATATCCGCAACACGATGGCGGTGGACAAGAATCTCGGCCGCGAGACCGCGCTGCTGGACATCTACCGGGTGATGCGCCCGGGCGAGCCGCCGACGCTTGAGGCGGCGGAGACGCTGTTCAACTCGCTTTTCTACGACGCCGAGCGTTACGATCTTTCCGCGGTCGGCCGCGTGAAGATGAACATGCGCCTCCAGCTCGACGCCCCGGACACCGAGCGGACGCTCCGCCCCGAGGACATGCTGGCGGTGATCAAGGCGCTGGTGGAGCTTCGCGACGGCAAGGGCGAGGTGGACGATATCGACCATCTCGGCAACCGCCGCGTGCGCTCGGTCGGCGAGTTGATGGAGAACCAGTATCGCGTCGGCCTTCTCCGTATGGAGCGGGCGATCAAGGAGCGGATGTCCTCGGTCGAGATCGACACGGTGATGCCGCAGGATCTGATCAACGCCAAGCCGGCGGCGGCGGCGGTGCGCGAATTCTTCGGCTCCAGCCAGCTTTCGCAGTTCATGGACCAGACCAATCCGCTTTCGGAGGTCACGCACAAGCGCCGCCTTTCCGCGCTCGGGCCGGGGGGCCTGACGCGTGAGCGGGCGGGTTTCGAGGTTCGCGACGTTCACCCGACCCATTACGGCCGCATGTGCCCGATCGAGACGCCGGAAGGGCCGAATATCGGCCTGATCAACTCGCTGGCCTCTTTCGCGCGGGTGAACAAATACGGCTTCATCGAGACCCCCTATCGCACCGTGCGCGACGGGCAGGTGACTGATGAGGTGAACTACATCTCCGCCACCGAGGAGATGCGCTACACCGTCGCCCAGGCCAACGCCACGCTGGACGAGGACGGCCGTTTCGTGAACGAGCTGGTCTCCACCCGCAAGAGCGGCGACTATCTGCTGTCGCCGCGCGAGAAGGTGGACCTGATCGACGTGTCGCCGAAACAGCTGGTTTCGGTCGCCGCCTCGCTGATCCCGTTCCTGGAGAATGACGACGCCAACCGCGCGCTGATGGGCTCGAACATGCAGCGCCAGGCGGTGCCGCTCCTGCGCGCCGAGGCTCCGTTCGTCGGCACCGGCATGGAAGAGGTCGTGGCCCGCGATTCCGGCGCCGCGATCACCGCGAAACGCGGCGGCGTGATCGACCAGGTGGATGCGATGCGCATCGTGGTCCGCGTGACGGATGAGCTGGATCCGGGCGATCCCGGCGTCGATCTCTATCGGCTGCGCAAGTTCCAGCGCTCCAACCAGAACACCTGCATCAACCAGCGCCCGCTGGTGAAGGTGGGCGACCGGGTGGCCAAGGGCGACGTGATCGCCGACGGCCCCTCGACCGATCTGGGCGAGCTGGCGCTGGGCAAGAACGTGCTGGTCGCCTTCATGCCCTGGACCGGCTACAACTACGAGGACTCGATCCTGATCTCCGAGCGGATCGTGAAGGATGACGTCTTCACCTCGATCCATATCGAGGAATACGAGGTCGTCGCCCGCGACACCAAGCTCGGGCCGGAGGAGATCACCCGCGACATCCCCAATGTCGGCGAGGAGCAGCTTCGCAATCTCGACGAGGCCGGCATCGTCTATATCGGGGCCGAAGTGGGCCCGGGCGACATTCTGGTCGGCAAGATCACGCCGAAGGGCGAAAGCCCGATGACGCCGGAGGAAAAGCTCCTCCGCGCCATTTTCGGCGAGAAGGCGTCCGATGTCCGCGACACCTCGCTGAAGATGCCTCCGGGCGATTTCGGCACCATTGTCGAGGTCCG
>JBKECG010000199.1:0-2275 GCA_047974395.1 Pikeienuella sp.
GGGGCTTCACCGGCGATTTTGCATTGGAGGAATTGGGCTTCATCATCTTTCCTTCGTCACTACGACGAAGCCCAAATCCTCCTAAAATCACAACCTCAAATCTGTGCCATAGGTGCTGACGGGGGACACACGTCCAGAGCTTGGCTGACCTTGGTCAGAGCAGAAATTCACGACACAATCGACGGATGGGGCATCCGATGCGGCTACCCGGAGATCCGCGCGGCGCCCATGGGCGGCGAGTGAACGTGACATCGCCTGTGCACCAGCACCATCATGCACCGCCTTGGGAGTCGAGAAAAGCTCGACCCAAGCGCGCGGTGGTGGCCGCGAAACCATCCGCGAGCGCCTGCGGCTCGGGAGCTTCGATATGACTGCCGATCCAGGCTAGAAGGGCCATGCGGCGCAACATCACGAAGGTATCAATCTCGGCTTCGTCCTCGGCCGACAGCTCCCGCGTCGTCCGATAGCCCCTGAGCCACGCCTCCTTGAAGGCGGGGATTCGCGGGTCGTCCTCGATGAAGCTTATGGCGGCGGCGAAGTCGTACATGAACCAGCCATGACCGCAATCGTCGAAGTCGATCAGCCGGGTGCCGCTTGCGTCGACAAGCAGATTGGCGAGCCGCATGTCCGCATGGATCAGGTTGAAGCGCTCGGGCGGCTTGCCATAGGCGTCGAGGCGCGAGCGGATCGTCGCCTCAACCCGCTCCAGAACCGGACGCACTTCCTCGGTCACCCCGGGCGCGGCGCGCCAGTCTCCCCAGTTGGGGGTCTCGCCGAAGACGGTGTCCACATCCCAGGTCAGCCGTTCGAAGGGATCGGGCTTTCTCCAGCCGAGCGCATGCAGATGGCAACGCGCGGCGATGGCGCCGAGCTCCTCATAGCCCCCGGTCATGTCGCCGCTCTCATCCGGCGCGGCGCCCTGGACAAAATGGAACAGAACCAGAAAGCGCGGATCGGGCAGACCCTCCACAAGCGCCTGCTGGATCGCCTGACCGTCCCTGCCTGGATAGTAGCCGGGGGTGGTCACCCCGCCTTCCGCTCCCAGCGCGTCGATCCAGGCCAGCTCGCACTCGATCGCACGGCGTGTATGGTAGTTCTCGCGATGGACGCGCAGGACCGCCTTTTCGCCGTCCGGCGCCTCGACCAGATAGGTCGCGTTTTCCGAGACGTTGATCAGGCGGGCGCGTGCACCCCGGGGAAGATCCCACAGCGCCAGCGCCTCGTTCGCAAGCCGGTCGAGATGAGTCAGCAACTTTTCGAGCGGCATGTTGGAACCGGTCATCGGCCTCTTCCCCCTCAGATTTCCTCGAGCGCCTCGAGCGATTCCGGGATGATCTGACCGCCATCGACGACAATCTGCTGGCCAGTGACATAGGCGGCCTCTTCGGAGGCGAAGAACAGAGCGGCGTTGCCGATATCCTCCACGGCCCCAAGGCGCTTGAGGGGAATGGAGGCCGCCATCGTGTCCAAATATTCCTGGCCGAGATCCTGCAGGCCCTCGGTGTAGATATTGCCGGGCATGACGGCGTTGATCGTGGTGTTGTAACGCGCAAGTTCCATCGCCGCAGTCTTCAGAAAGCCGAGCTGCCCGGATTTCGACGCGCCATAATGCGACCAGCCGGGAAAGCCGGTGATCGGTCCGGTGATCGACGAGGTGAGCACGACGCGCCCCTTGCCCGCCTTCTGGAAATGCGGGATCGAGGCTTTGACGCAGAGAAAGGCCGACCGGAGATTGGTGGCCATCACCGCGTCCCATTCCTGTGGGTCCATGTCGACGATCTTGGTCTGCGGGAATGCGCCCGCATTGGCGCACATCACGTGGAGCCCGCCCTGGGCCGCCACGGCACCGTCCACCATGCTCTTCACCGAATTCCAGTCGGAGACGTCGCAGATCTCGTAGCGCACGTCGCCTTCGATCTCGGCCGCCGCAGCCTTCAGCGACTCCTCGCCGCGCGCGGTGATCGTCACTTTCGCACCCTGTCTGGCGAATACGGCCGCGATGCCGCGACCGATGCCTTTCGATCCGCCGGTGACAATGACGCTTTTTCCCTTCAGGGATGTCAGCATGTTGTTTTCCTCCCGTTTTTTCAGTTTTCTGCCGGGGCGCTCTCCCGGTTCGCGCGTCTCAGCCAGGCGATCGAGAGCGCCAGCATGATGATCAGGAACGATCCGACCACCGACATGACCCCGAGCGTCGGCACCAGCGGCGAGTAGCCCGAGACCATCTTCGCATAGAGCAATTCGGGCAGCGTGGAATCCGCGCCCGTGGTGAAGA
>JBKECG010000256.1:0-4529 GCA_047974395.1 Pikeienuella sp.
GGCCTGAGCGCGGCGCCCGAGCCGGGCCGCCCGTAATGCAGGACGTTCGGCGCGTCATGAAACACGCGCCCGAGCCCATGGCCGCAGAAATCGCGTACGATTCCGCAACGCTCCCCCTCGGCGTAGCGCTGGATGGCGTGGCCGATATCGCCGAAGGTCGCGCCGGGGCGGACCTCCGCGATCCCGCGCATCAGCGCCTCATGGGTGATGTCGATCAGGCGCTCGGCCTTCCGGTTGGCCTGCCCGGCGACATACATCCGGCTGGTGTCGCCGAACCAGCCGTCGAGGATCACGGTGACGTCGATATTCAGGATATCGCCCGGCTTCAGCGCGCGCGGCCCCGGAATGCCGTGACAGACGACATGGTTGATCGAGATGCAGCTCGACTTGGTGTAGCCGCGATAGCCGAGCGTCGCCGGAACCGCGCCGGCGGCCAGGATATGCGCATGGATCAGATCGTCCAGCGCCCCGGTGGTCGCGCCGGGCTGGACATGTTCGGCGATCATGTCCAGCACCTCGGCCGCCAGCCGCCCGGCGGCGCGCATGCCGTCGAAATCCTCCCTGGAGTGGAGCCTGATCCCCTCCGGCGTTCTGTCGATCGCTGTGCGCTCCACCTGCTCCGATCCCCGACCTCTGTCTCTGTCGCCGCAGTTTCCGCCCTTCCGGCCCTGCGTTCAAGCCGCAGGCGGCCGGCAACCGCCAAAACATGAAGAAAATACGCGAAAATCCCTGATCCAAACTGTCGCGCGCCGCCGCCCTTCGGCTATATCGGCGCTGAGAGACCGGACGACGCATGGGGGATATGGGCATGAACAGGGTGAAAAGCCAGCCTGAAGCGGCGATGGTGATCATCGGCGACGAGGTGCTCTCGGGCCGCACCCGCGAAGGCAATGGCTGGCGTCTGGCGAAGATCCTGACCGAAATCGGCGTTTCGCTGCGCGAGATGCGGGTGGTGCCCGACGAGCAGCCGGCCATCGTCGCCGCGGTGAACGAATTGCGCGCGCGGGTCGATCACGTCTTCACCTCGGGCGGGATCGGGCCGACCCATGACGACATCACCGCCGACGCCATCGCCGCCGCCTTCGGCGCCCCGATCGGGGTGCGCGATGACGCGCGGGCGATACTGGAGGCCTATTATCCCGCCGGGGCGCTGAATGAGGCGCGCCTGCGCATGGCCCGCATCCCCGAGGGCGCGACGCTGATCCTCAACCCGGTGAGCCAGGCGCCCGGCTTCACGCTCGGCAATGTCCATGTGATGGCCGGCGTGCCGGCGGTGTTCGAAGCGATGCTGGAGGAATTGCGCCCCACCCTGAAGGGCGGCGCGCCGGTGCTGAGCTGGGCCTTCCGCGTCGAGGCGCCCGAGGGCGAGATGGCCGTCGCGCTCGGCGCGCTGGCGGCGCGGCATCCTGAGGTCTCGCTCGGCTCCTACCCGTTCTATCGCGGCGGCGCCGGCTCCACGCTGGTCGCCCGGGCGCAGGACCGCGCGGCGCTGGAGGCGGCGGCGGTCGATCTGCGCGCGATGCTGGCGGATCTGGGGATCGACAGGGTTTCGGAGACGCCGCCGGGGTGAGGGTGTTGTCCGGCCCGGGCCGCACCCCTCCATGCGCAGGGCTCAGACCAAGGCCGGCCAGAACAGCAACAACAGCCCCGCCGCCGCCAGCGCCGCGCGCAGGCCCAAAGCCCCCGGCGCGATCAGGGCGCGTGAGATCAGCGCCAGCCCGACCAGCACCTGCGCGCCGGCCAGCAACGCCGCGCCCGGCGTTTCCGCCAGTTGGATCAGCGCCGGATGGGCGATCATCGCCAGCGGGATGAGGTAAAGCCCGACCCCGAGCGTCATCGCCACACCCGCCACTTTCAGCCAGTTCTCGCCCACCATCCCGGCGGCGATGAACACCGCGCCGCAGACCGGCGGGGTGATGGTGGAGAGGAGCGCGAACCAGAAGACGAAAAGATGCGCCTCCAGCGGCGCAAGCCCCAGATCGCCCAGCGCCGGCCCGGCGATGGAGACGCAGATGACATAGGCGGCGGTGGTCGGCACCTCCATCCCCAGCACCAGACAGGCCAGCGCCGTCAGCCCCAGCGCCGGCCAGAGCGCGCCGCCCGAGGCCGAGAGGATCAGCGAGGTGATCTTCACCCCGAGCCCGGTGATCGACAGCACCCCGATCACGATCGAGGCGCAAAGGATGATCGAGGCGATCATCGCCACCTGCCGCCCGGCGGCGAAGCAGGCGGCGGCGAGGCGCCTGGCGGAACGGCGGGGATCAATCCGCCCGTCCGCCCCGATCAGCAACAGCGCCGCGCCGGCGAATATCGCCAGACTGGCGGCGTATTGCGGCGTGTAGCCGTCGCCGCCGCCGAAGAACATGCCCCAGAGCAGCACTCCGAAGGGAATGGCGAAGAAGAGCGAGGTGACGGCGACGTCGCGCCCGGCCGGGCGCTCCTCGGCGGGAAGCGCGCTCAGCCCGTGGCGGGCGGCGAACCCGTCCACCCCGATCCAGACCGCGGCGAAGTAAAGGAGCGCCGGCAAAAGCGCCGCCGCCATGATCGCCTCATAGGGCGCGCCGGTCAGCTTCACCATGACGAAGGCGCCGGCCCCCATCAGCGGCGGCATGATCTGCCCGCCGGATGACGCCACCGCCTCCACCGCCCCCGCCAGCGCCGGCGGATAGCCGAGCCGGCGCATGGCCGGCAGCGTCACCGCGCCGGTCGAGGCGACATTGGCCGAGGCCGAGCCCGAGATCGAACCGAAAAGCGCCGAGGAGAGCACCGAGACCTTCGCCGCCCCGCCCCGGAGCCGCCCCGCCGCCGCGCCGGCGAGATTCATGAACCCCGCCCCGGCCTCGCCCGCGTTCAGCACCGCGCCGAAAATGACGAAAATGGCGACGACGGAGACCGAAACCCCGGTCAACTGCCCCCAGAGCCCGCCCTCGGCGATGGTGAGCGTGCCGAGGAAGGAGGCGAGCGGCGCCCCGGCATGGCCAAACTCGCCCGGAACCAGATGACCGAAAAGCCCATAGGCCAGCGCCAGCGCCGCCACCAGCGGCAGCGGCCAGCCGATGGAGCGGCGCGCCATCTCCAGCACCGTCAGGAGCAGGATGGCGGCCAGCCCGGTCTGGAGCGGCCCTTCGAGAAACCCGTACTGATCGGCGAGCGCGGCGCTGTTCATCGCCACCCAGAGCGCGGCGAAAAGCCCCGGCGCGCCAAGCGCCGCGCCGATGATCATCCCCCGCCGCGTCTTCGCGGTCAGCACCATGGCGAAAGGCAGCGCCAGCGCCATATGGATCGGGCGCGCCACCAGATTGGGAGTCAGGCCGGAAAAGACCAGCCAGAGATGGAACCCGGCGCTGAGCGCGCCGAGCCCGACCCAGAACGGGCGAAAGGGGATTTCCCTGTCCTGCACGCCGGCGGACCTTCGCGTCCGGGTTTATTGCTGCGCTTCGGTCAGCGCCCAGCCGATTTCCCTGTAATAACGGACGGCGCCCGGATGGATCCTGCCGGCGATATTGGCCATCAGGCTCTGGTCCACGCCGTCCCACCAGGGCGCGACGGCGCCGAGATCGGCCTGTTTCTCCCAGAAGGATCTGGTGAGCTGATAGGCGGTCTCCTCGTCCATCGCCGTGGTCGCATAGGCGATCACCGCAAGGGAGGTGGTCGAGACATCGCCATCCTGCCCGCCATAGGTTCCGGCGGGGATGACCATCTTCGCGCGCCCGGTCTGCGCGATCTCCTCGTCGGAGAGCGAAAGCAGGCTGACATCCATCGAGGCCGCGGCCTCGATCACATTCGGCGCCGGCCAGGATCCGGCGGTGACGAAACCGTCGATCTGACCGTTTTTCAGCGCGGCGACGGCGTTTGACAGCTCCGCATCCGCCAGCGTCACCTTGCCGTCCAGCCCGAAGAGCGTGAGATATTTCGCCCCCTCCGTCGCGCCGAAGGAGCCCTTGCCGATCAGGATCGTCCTGCCCTCCAGCGCCGAAATCCCGCCGCCGTCAGCGCCGCCGAGGACGAAATGCATGGTCAGCGAGGGAATCGGGAAAAGCGCGCGGATCTCGTCGAATTTCGGATCGCCCTTGCCCTCGAACGGCCCTTTCGCGCCCTGCGCGGCGGCGACCAGCGCCGGCGGCGTGGTGAAGACGTAATCGCCGCCGCGGCCGCGCACCTCCATCACGTTCTGGACCGAGCCCTGGCTCTCCTCCAGCGTGACGATGATCGCGCCTGACGTGGCGGCCTTCACCGCCTCCGCGATCTCCACCCCCATCTGGTAATAGGAAGTGCCGGTCTTGGCGGATTTATAGGTCACGCGGGTTTCGGCCCCGGCCGGAACGGCGACGGCGGCGAGCGCGGCCGCGGCCGCGGCGATGAGCGCGGTGAATTTCGCGTCGAACCTCATGGCGATCTCCCTTTTTCTACGTCGTCGACAGCCGCTTACCCGCCAGAAAGCGGACCGGGCCGGCGCGGTCAAGCGCAAAAACCTACCG
This sequence comes from Pikeienuella sp., assembly GCA_047974395.1. GTDB lineage: Bacteria > Pseudomonadota > Alphaproteobacteria > Rhodobacterales > Rhodobacteraceae > Pikeienuella. Next base: position 4,479 of record JBKECG010000256.1, read on the forward strand.
GCTACGCAGCAATCCGACGAAGTCATATGTCTTCACGATGACCGGCCGGGC
>JBKECG010000271.1:0-2005 GCA_047974395.1 Pikeienuella sp.
CGGCTGGTGCTGCCGGCCCTGGCCGGGGACTTCCGCGTGCTCGCCCCCGACCTGGTCGGGTTCGGCCACAGCGAGCGGCCCCCCGCGATCGAGTACGGCCTGACCACCTGGGCCGACCAGATCGTGGGCCTGCTGGACACGCTCGGCGTGGAGCGGGCGCACATCGTGGGCAACAGCTTCGGCGGCGCCATCGCGCTGCGGCTTCTGCGGGAGGGCTGGAACGTGTCGGCCGGTCTGCGCGCCGGCGGCGACGCGCCCGACTGGCTCGAACGGGCCGGCGCCCATCGCGATCGCGTGCACCTGGCCGATTACGACGCCGCCGATCCGGGCGCGGCGCGGCCCTGGGTCGCGGCCGCGCGGGAAAGGTTCGGCGCGGTCGACACGATCATCGCCAACGCCGGCGTCATGATCCCGCGCAGCGTGATCGAGGCCGAGGACGCCGACCTCCAGACCATGTTCGACATCAACGTGCAGGCGCCGCGCCGGCTGGCCCAGGCCGCGTGGAGCGATCTCTGCGCGCATGGCGCCGGCCGCGTGATCATCCTCAGTTCGATTTCGGGAAAGCGGGTGAAATCCGCCTACGCCGCCAGCTACGCCGTCACCAAATTCGGGGCCACGGCGCTGGCCCACGCCCTGCGGCGCGAAGGGTTCGAGCATGGCGTCCGCGCCACCGCCGTCTGTCCGGGCTTCGTCGCCACCGACATGGGGCGGACATTCTCCGACTACCCACCCGAAAAGATGACCGACCCCGAGGATCTCGCGCGGATCATCGCGCTGCTGGTGTCCTTGCCGAACGAGGCGAGCGTGGCCGAATTCGTCGTCAACTGCCAGATGGAGGAAAGTTTCTGATGCCCGGCCCCTATGTCACGCCCGTCCACGGCGACGCCGACCTGCCGGCAGAGGTCGATGTCGTCGTCATCGGCGCCGGCATCATCGGCGCCTCCACCGCGCTGGAGCTGGCCGAACGCGGGCTGAAGGTCGCGCTCTGCGAAAAGGGCGGCGTCGGCCATGAGCAGTCCAGCCGCAACTGGGGCTGGGTGCGCATATCGCGGCGCGACCCGCGCGAGGTTCCGCTGATGGCGGAGGCGCTGCGGATCTGGCCGAAGCTGAACGCCCGCACCGGGCGCGAGACCGGCTATCGGCAATCCGGCATCATCTTCACCTGCGCGACGGACGATTCCTACGCCGATCACGAGAAATGGAACGAAACCCTCGCGCCCTATCAGCTTGAAAGCCGCATGATCTCGGGCAGGGAGTTCGGGGACATGTTTCCGGGATCGGCGCTCGACATAAAGGGCGCGCTCTACACCGCCGCCGACGGGCGGGCGGAGCCGCAACTGGCCGCCCCCGCCATCGCCGAGGCGGCGCGCGACCGCGGCGCGCATCTCCTGACCGAATGCGCCGTGCGCGGGATCGAGACCGCGGCCGGGCGCGTCAGCGGCGTGGTGACGGAGCGCGGCCCGATCCGCTGCTCATCCGTGGTTCTGGCCGGCGGCGCCTGGTCGAACCTGTTCGCCGGCAATCTGGGCGTGGACTTCCCGCAGCTCAAGGTGATGAACTCCGTCCTGCGCACCAGACCGGTCGAGGGCGGGCCGGAACAGGCGATCTGGCATCAGGATTTCGCCATCCGCAAACGCCGCGACGGCGGCTACACCATCGCCTCGGGGCACGAGAATATCGTCCGCATCGTGCCGAAGAGCTTCCGCTACGCGGTCAGGTTCATGCCGGCCTTCCGCAAGGAATGGCGCTCGCTCAACCTGCGCCTCGGCCTTTCCTTCCTGGACGAGGCCCGGATTCCGACCCGCTGGGCGCTCGATGAGGCCAGCCCGTTCGAATATGATCGCGTGCTCGACCCGGCTCCCAACCGCCGCCTGTCGGAAGCCGCGCTCGCCGCCGCGACCCGCGCCTTTCCGGCGCTGGCCGGGGCGGAGATCGCGCAACGCTGGGCGGGCGATATCGACGTCACCCCGGACGCCGTTCCGGTGATGTCGCCGATCGACAAGGT
>JBKECG010000337.1:0-2151 GCA_047974395.1 Pikeienuella sp.
GCCCGGCCATGGGCGGTGATCCGCCCGGCTCCGTCCAGCGCCCCGAGATCGGCGAGGAGCGCCCGCGCCGCCGCCATCCCCGCCTCGGGCGGCGGCGTGAGGAAGGAGAGATCGCCCGGCCCCGCCCCCCAGTTCGCCAGTTCCAGCGCCAGCGGGGCGAGATCGGCGATCATGATCTCGGGCGGCGCGAAAGCGGCCATCGCCCCTTCCTCGCCCTTGGTCCAGAGCCGATAGGCGACGCCGGGCGCGAGCCGCCCGGCGCGGCCCCGGCGCTGCTCGGCCTCGGCTTTCGATTCCCGCTCCGTCGCCAGCCGCGCCATGCCGGCGCCCGGATCGAACCGTGCGCGCCGGGCGAGTCCGGCGTCGATGACCACGCGCACCCCTTCGACCGTCAGCGAGGTTTCCGCGATCGAGGTCGCAAGCACGATCTTGCGCCCTTTCGTCGGGGCCAGCGCCGCGCGCTGACGCGCGAAGGAGAGCCCGCCATGGAGCGGCAGCGCCTCCGCCCCCGCATCCGAAAGCGCCGCCGCCGCGCGCGCGATCTCCCGCGCGCCGGGAAGGAAGACGAGAATATCGCCCTCGTCCGCGTCAAGCGCCCGCCGCGCCGCCTCCGCCGCCGCCAGCGCCGCGTCGCCCGCGGGGCGGTCGAGCCAGCGGGTCTCCACCGGAAAGACCCGGCCTTCGGCGCGCAGCACCGGGGCCGCGTCCATCAGCGCCGCGACCGAATCGGCGTCCAGCGTCGCGGACATGACCAGGATGCGCAGATCGGGGCGGAGCGCGCCCCGCGCCTCCCATGTCAGCGCAAGGCCGAGATCGGCATGGAGCGAGCGTTCGTGAAACTCGTCGAAGATCACGGCGGAGACGCCGTCAAGGGCGGGATCGGACTGGAGCATCCGGGTCAGGATTCCCTCTGTCACCACCTCGACCCGCGCGCCGGGCCTCGATTCGCCGCGCAGGCGATAGCCGACGCTCCGGCCGATCTCCTCGCCGATCAGATCGGCCATCCGCGTCGCCGCCGCCCGCGCGGCGAGCCGGCGCGGCTCCAGCATCAGGATCTTTCCCGCGGCCCAGCCCGCACCCATCAGCGCCAGCGGCGCCAGCGTGGTCTTGCCGGCGCCGGGCGGCGCGATCAGCACCGCGCGCCCCTCGCGGTCCAGCGCGTCGAGCAGCGCCGGCATGACGCCGGCGGCGGGAAGGCCGGTGGAGGCGGGGTCGAAACGGGCGCCGCTCATCGGCCGGTCATGACCCGGTCCAGCATCCGCGTCGGCAGGACCCGGCGCAGAAGATCGGCGGCGTAGGTCGGGGTGGTGACGAAATACCGGGCTTTCGGTCGCCTGTCCTCCAGCGCGCGGATCAGCTTCGCCGCGACCGCCTCTGGCTGGAGGTCGAAGCGCCCGCCCTCCTTGTCCTTGTAGAGCCGGCGCTCGATCTTCTCCCAGATCGCCGCCGGGTGGGTGGAGCTTTCGCGCGCGGGTCGGATCCAGCGTTCAAAGGGCGCGCGGGCGTTGCGGCGGAACGGGGTCAGGATCGGGCCGGGCTCGATCAGGATCATCTCGATCCCGCTGCCCTGCAATTCCCGCCGATATGTGTCCGCCATCCCTTCGAGGGCGAATTTCGTGGCGTTGTAAGGCCCCCGACAGGGCGCGGCGACCATGCCGAGGACGGAGGAGCACATCACCACCCGCCCGCCCCCCGCCGTCCGCATCGCCGGGATCAGCGCGCCGGTCAGTTGCTGCGGTCCGAAGAGATTCGCCTCGAAGATCGCGCGCATGGCGTCGCGCGGGACATCCTCCATCGGCCCCGGAACCGCCCAGGCGCCGTTGTTGAACAGGGCCGAAAGCCGCCCAGCCGTCAGCTCCAGCGCCCGCGCCGCGCCTTCGGCCACCGAAATTTCATCGGCGTAATCCAGCCGCCAGCTTTCGAACCCTTCCCCGCGCCGCCGCGCCGCGTCCTCCTCCTTCCGGCAGGTGGCGAAAACCCGCCAGCCGCGCGCCTTCAGCGCCCGCGCCGAAGCCAGCCCGATGCCCGAGGAACACCCGGTGATGAGGATTTCGCCCGCCGTCATCTGACCTCTCTGGACCGAAGCGCCCCTGCGGCCCTATCCGCCATCTCTGAACGATCTAATGGACACTGACGAGAGGGAGCGCGGGC
>JBKECG010000277.1:0-5163 GCA_047974395.1 Pikeienuella sp.
ACCACGCGCCGGGCGACCCGGACGACGCCGCGGTCTTCTTCGGCCTCTCGGGCACCGGCAAGACCACGCTTTCCGCCGATCCGGGCCGGATCCTGATCGGCGATGACGAGCATGGCTGGTCCGCCGACGGCTGCTTCAATTTCGAGGGCGGCTGCTACGCCAAGACCATCTCGCTCTCGGCCGAGGCCGAGCCGGAGATCTTCGCCACCACCTCGAAATTCGGGACCGTGATCGAGAACATGGTCTACGATCCCTACACCAAGGCGCTGGATTTCGAGGATGCGAGCCTGACGCAGAACATGCGCGCGGCCTATCCGCTCGATTACATCGCCAACGCCTCCCCCAACGGGCTCGGCGGCGTGCCGAAGAATGTGGTGATGCTGACCTGCGACGCTTTCGGCGTGCTGCCGCCGATCGCGCGGCTGACCCCGGCGCAGGCGATGTATCACTTCCTGTCCGGCTTCACCTCCAAGGTCGCCGGCACCGAAAAGGGCGTGACCGAGCCGGAGCCGACCTTCTCCACCTGTTTCGGCGCCCCGTTCATGCCGCGCCGCCCCGAGGTTTACGGCGCGCTCTTGCGCGACAAGATCGCCGCCAACGGCGCCACCTGCTGGCTGGTCAACACCGGCTGGACCGGGGGCGCCTATGGCGTCGGCTCGCGGATGCCGATCCGGGCGACGCGGACGCTGCTGACGGCGGCGCTCGACGGCTCGCTGAACGATGTCGAATTCCGCATCGACCCGCATTTCGGCTTCGAGGCGCCGGTCGCTGTCGAAGGCGTCGCCGATGTGATCCTCGATCCGCGCCGCACCTGGAACGACCCGGCCGCCTATGACGCGCAGGCGGCGAAGCTGGTGAAGATGTTCATCAAGAACTTCGCCCAGTACGAACCCCATGTCGGCGGCGAAGTGAAGGCGGCCGCGCCCAGGGTCGCCTGAACCGGATCTTCGCAATCGGCGTGAGCATTTGGTTCGACTCACGCGTGATGATATGATTCACCGCCCGCCCGGGCCATTTTTCCGGGCCGGGCGGTGAATTTTATTTTCATTACGCGGAGATATTGAATCATGCGTTACATTGTCATTTCGGCCGTCATGGCCGGTCTTGTCGCCCTTGGCGCAACCGCCTGGGCGCAAACAGACGAAGCAGGCGCGTCGAGCGGCGCCGATACGCTAGGGCAAGGAATGCGCGTTCCCGGCATGGCCCTTCATCACCGGGAGGGCGGGGAAACCCTCGCCCCGCGCGCCCGGTTGCGGATTCTCCCCGAAGAGGTCGGCAAATCGCTGAAGATCCTGCCGCTGCCGACGACGCAGCCGGTTCCCGCCATCATCGGCTCCTACTGGCGCTGCGTTCAGGCCCCCGGCGGGTTCGACCTCTGCGAACCGGTGATCGTCTTCTGCACCAACGATCAGAGCTTCTGCGTCGAGATTCCCTAACCGGCTGAGCCAGGCCGGCGCTTGACCGCGCCGGGCGGCTGGACTACGCGCCGACCATGGTTTCACGCCCTGCTTTCGCCGTCGCCGCAGGCCATCGCCTGACCGCCGAGGCCGCCGCCGAAGTGCTCGGCGCGGGCGGAACGGCCGTGGACGCGACGATCGCCGGCGCGCTGGTCGCCTGCGTCGCGGAGCCGGCGCTGGCCTCTCTCTTCGGCGGCGGCTTCCTGATGGCGCGCAGCGCCGAAGGGCGGGTCGGGCTGCTGGATTTCTTCGTCCAGACCCCGCGCGCCAGGGCCGATGAGCGCGATATCGACCTGCGCGCCATCGAGGCCGATTTCGGCGATGTGAAACAGGTCTTTCATATCGGCGCCGCCTCGATCGGCGCGCCGGGCGTGCCGCGAGGGCTGCATGAGGCCCATGCCCGCATGGGCCGCACGCCTTTCGCGGAACTGGCCGCGCCGGCGGTCAGGCTGGCCAAGGAGGGCGCGCCGCTTTCCGGTTTTCAGGCCGAGGTGCTGCGCATCATCGCCCCGATCATCGCCGCCAGCCCGGCTTCGCTGGCGCTGCTCGGCGATGGCGAGGCGCCGCTGACGGCGGGCGCGCCCTATCGCAACCCGGCGCTGGCCGACGTGATCGAGACCTACGCCCGCGAGGGCGACCGGTTCTGCCATGAGGGCGAGGCGGCGCAGGCGCTGCTGTCGCTGGACGGCGGTCATCTCTCGGCGCTGGATCTGCGCCGCTATCAGGCGATCTGGCGCGAGCCGATGCGGGAGAGCCGCGCCGGCGCGATCCTGCATCTGAACCCGCCCCCGGCGCTTGGCGGCGCGCTGATCGGGTTCGCCTTGCGGATGCTCCGGCGCGAAGCCGATCCGGCGGAGGTCGCGCTGGCGCTCGACCAGACCGCCCGCGCCCGGCTGGAGACGGGGATCGGCGAGGACCCCGCCGCCGGCGCGCTCCGCCTTCTCGCGCCGGATCTGGTGGAGCGTTACCGGCGCGATCTCATGGGCCGGCGCGCGGCGATCCGGGGCACGACGCATATCTCCGCCATCGACCGGAGGGGCGCCGGCGCGGCGCTGACGCTCTCCAACGGCTCCGGCTCCGGCGTGATCGCGCCGGGAACCGGGATCATGCCGAACAACATGTTGGGCGAGGAGGATCTTGTCGGCGCCGATCTTCTCGGCTGGGCGGAGGACCGGCGGCTTTCCTCGATGATGGCGCCGATGGCGATCTGTCGCCCCGATGGCGGTTTCGCCATGCTCGGCTCGGGCGGCTCCAACCGTATCAGAAGCGCGCGTGTGCAGGTGGCGGCGCATCTTCTTGATCGCGGCATGCGGCTGGAGAAGGCCGTCGCCGCGCCGCGCATCCATGTGGAGGCCTGGCCCGAGGCCGATTTCGAGGACAGGTTCCGCAATGACGAGCGCGCCGCGCTGATCGCGGCCTTTCCCGAAGCGCGGGGCTGGGCCGAGCCCTCGATGTTCTTCGGCGGCGTCCACGCCACCGCCCGCGACGCGCGGGGCGCCGTGGAGGCGGCGGGCGATCATCGCCGGGACGGCGCGGCGATCATCGGCTAGCTGCGCAATAAAATAAGGCTATAGCCGCTATCGGCGACAGGAAATTGCCGCCGCGTTGACGGCCGGCGAAGGGCGCGCTAGTCCCTTCGCAGATGCAAGATGAATGATTCCGCGCCGCGGCATCGCCCCGCTGAAAGGACCGACAGGATGAACCAGACCGACGCCGCCCAGCTTCTCCGCGCCGCCCTGCCCGCTGTCGAGGCCGCGTTGGCCAGGGGGCGCGAGAGCCTGCGCGCGAAAGTCTCCGCCGGGGCGCGAATCTCCAATCAGGCGCTGGAGGCGGAGCAGCACGCCGCGCATTGCCTGAGCTGGATCGCGACCTATGTCGAATGCCTGCGCCAGCTTTCCGGCTGGGAGGAGCGGCTGCGCGCGGCCGGCGCCTTCGGCGAGGTGGAAGACCTGATCCTGCGGATCGGGGCCGGCGAATATCTGGCCCAGCTTCGCGGCGGCCTCCCCATGAGCCAGGGCGAAATCGCCCGGCTCACCGATATCGGCGCCGATCCAGCCATGCTGGCGACGCCGGAGATCGACCGGCTGATCGCCACCGGCGCCACCGACGCCGCCAAGAAGCGGCTGGCGGAGCTGATGATCGAGCGTCAGGGCGCCGCCAGTTTCGGCGCCACCGGACTCGATGAAGATTTCGAAATGGTCCGCGACCAGTTCCGTCGCTTCGCCGATGAAAAGGTCGTCCCCTTCGCCCATGAATGGCACCTTCGCGACGAGTTGATCCCGCTGGCGATCATCGAGGAGATGGCGGGCCTCGGCGTCTTCGGCCTGACCATCCCCGAGGAATTCGGCGGCGCCGGCATGGGCAAGACGGCGATGTGCGTCGTCTCGGAGGAACTCTCGCGCGGCTATATCGGCGTCGGCTCGCTCGGCACCCGCTCCGAGATCGCGGCGGAGCTGATTCTCGGCGGCGGCACGGAGGCGCAGAAACGGCGCTGGCTGCCGAAGATCGCCGCGGCCGAAATTCTGCCGACCGCGGTTTTCACCGAGCCGAACACCGGCTCCGATCTCGGCTCTCTCCGCACTCGCGCGGTGCGGGAGGGTGATGATTATGTCGTCACCGGCAACAAGACCTGGATCACCCACGCCGCCCGCGCCGATGTGATGACGCTCCTGGCCCGCACCGACCCGGAGACGGAGGATTATCGCGGCCTCTCCATGTTCCTCGCCGAAAAGCCGCGCGGAACCGATGAGGACCCGTTTCCGGCGAAGGGCATGACCGGCGGCGAGATCGAGGTGCTCGGCTATCGCGGCATGAAGGAATACGAGATCGGCTTCGACGGGTTCCGGGTGAAGGCCGAGAACCTTCTCGGCGGCGAAGAGGGTCAGGGTTTCAAGCAGTTGATGCGCACTTTCGAGAGCGCCCGGATCCAGACCGCCGCCCGCGCCATCGGCGTCGCCCAATGCGCGATGGAGATCGGGCTGGCTTACGCGTTGGAGAGGAAACAGTTCGGCAAGCCGCTCGCCGCCTTCCCCCGCGTCTATGGCAAGCTGGCGATGATGGCGGTGGAGGTGATGATCGCCCGCCAGCTCACCTATTTCGCCGCCGCCGAGAAGGACGCCGACCGTCGCTGCGATCTGGAGGCCGGCATGGCGAAGCTGCTGGCGGCGCGGATCGCCTGGGCCAACGCCGATAACGGCTTGCAGATCCATGGCGGCAACGGCTTCGCGCTGGAATACCCGATCAGCCGCGTGCTCTGCGACGCCCGTATCCTGAATATTTTCGAGGGCGCGGCGGAGATTCAGGCGCAGGTGATCGCGCGAAGGCTGCTGGAGGGGAACTGAGGGAGCGGCGCGCCCCTCGGCCCGGAATCAAGGGCGAAGCCCGCCCCGCCTGTCACAAATGGAGAAAGGCCGCGGGCGCGCTCACGCCGCCCGCGCGGCCGCGCCCAGCACCGGCTCGAAAATCCGCTCCGCCAGCCTCCGCACCACCGGCGCGGCGACGCCGTCGCCGGTCAGGCGATAGGCCTCGGTCGCGCCTTTCGGGAGGATGTAATCCTCGGAGAGGCCCATCAGCCGCGCGGTCTCGCGCGGGGTCAGGAGGCGGGAGCGGATGCGCGGCCCCTCGACCATCAGGAGTATCTGCCGGCTCGACCCGCCGGCGGGGGTGCGCAGGCACCCGGCCAACCCGTCGAAACGGACCTCCGCCC
>JBKECG010000281.1:0-5430 GCA_047974395.1 Pikeienuella sp.
GATACCGGGGTGCTGCTGGCCCATCAGCGCCCGGACGACGATTTCGCCGATAATGCCGCGCTGCGGGACTGGGCCGCGACGCTGGCCTGACCGCTGGTCAACGGGATCGCAGAGGGCCGGCCACCTTGCGCCGGCCCTTTGTCTTTGGCGACCGCCCTGAAAGCGGAGAGGCTGCGGGCGCGGTGCCTCGCACCTCTGCACGGAAATCTGACGGGCTGCGGCGAATGAGGGACTTTCGCCGCCGGGGTCGCGGAACTCCAGCGCCAGCACCCCGTCCACCATGCGCGCGGCGTAATCGCAATCGCAATTCAGGACGAAACGCAGCCTGATCCCGTCTTCCTCGGGCGCGAGCCGCGCGCTGACGACGCGCCGGGCGAAACCGCCGGGGAAGATCTCGGTCAGATCGACCCGCGAAGGTTCGCCCTCGGCGATGAGGTCGATCTGGCGCTCGCCGCTCCGCTCGATGGCGAAGCCGGCGCCGCCAAGCGGCAACTCGACCCGGCTCGCCCCGGCGATGTCCATCGCGCGCAGCCTGACCGGGGCCGGGTCTTCCGGCGCCGCCCAGGCGGTCGCGGCCGGCAGCGCCGCCGCCAGAAACCAGCCCGCGCGCCTCACGCCGCGGTCGCGGCCTTCACCGCCTGAAGCGCCTCGGCCAGCGCGCCGAAACTGGGGCGAAGGTCATGGGGCGTGTTCTGGCGCCCGACCTCGACGCAGATATCCGGCGCGTGGTTGTGCAGATTCGCGATCAGCACCTCGCGGATCAACGCATAGAACTGCTGTTCGGCGTCGACCACCGCCTTCACCTTTGAGGCGAAAGGACCGACCAGCCCATAGGAGAGGAACACCCCGAGGAAGGTGCCGACCAGCGCGCCGCCGATCATCTTACCCAGCACCTCCGGCGGCTGGTCGATGGCGCCCATGGTCTTGATCACGCCCAGCACCGCCGCGACGATGCCGAGCGCCGGCAGACCGTCCGCCATGGTCTGAAGCGCATGGCTCGCGTGCAGCGCATGGTGATGCGTCGCCTCCAGCCGCTTCTCCAGCACCTCCTCGACCTGATGCGGGTCGTCATAGTTCATCGAACTGGCGCGCATCGTGTCGCAGATCAGGTCCACCGCCTCGTGATCGGCCAGAATGCGCGGATATTGCTGGAAGATCGGGCTCGCCTCCGGCTCCTCGACATGGGCCTCCAGATCGACCGGATTGGCCCGGGCGATGCGGATCAGCGCATAGAGCAGGCAGAGGAGATCGCGGAAATCCTCGTCCTTCCATTTCGATCCCTTGAACACCTTGCCGACCGCGCGCAGCGTCGCCTTGATATCGGGCATGCTGTTGCTGACCAGAAAGGCGCCGACCGCGGCGCCGCCGATCATCATCAGCTCGAAAGGCAGCGAGGCCAGGATGATCTTCATCTTGCCGCCGGCGATGATGTAGCCGCCGAAGACCATGATGAAGGTGAAGACGATGCCGACGATGCCGATCATGCGCGATACTCGGTTGGGGTTGGCTTGCGGGCCGCGCTCATTTGCGCGGCGCCCTGGCGTTCTGGCCGGCTATGGCGACGGTGATCGCATAGGCCTTCTCGGGCGAGAGCGCGCCGAGGATCTCCGCCGCCGCGCCATTCTCCATCCTTGAAAGCAGGCCGGAGGCGAAGGCGACGTCCATCGTCTCGAAAATCGGCCCGGCGCGCTTTCCGTCCATGGTCTGATAGGTGGAGACGAGCTTGTCTACGTCATTGTCGGCGGCGCTGTCGGCGACGCGCAGCAGCGCGCCGAGGCGGGATTCGGCCTCCTCCACCGCCGTCATCTGGTCGCGAAGCTTGACCTCGGCCGCCTCGATCACCTTGGCCTTGACGGCGATTTTCTCCTCGCGCTCGTCAAGCTGGCGCTCGCGCTCGCGCAGCGCCGCGAGCAGGGCCGAAAGCTCGGTAGCCCCCGGCGCCGCGCCGCCCGGCGCCGGCGCCTCGGCCGGGGCCTGCGGCGGGGCCTCCACCGCGAAAGCGATGGCGGGTTCGACGACGCGCGCCAGCGCGGAAAGCAGAAAGCAGCCGGCGATCATCGCCGTCGCCGGTCTGGCGCCGGCGTTCTCTCGCGCGGTCATGACTTCGCGCCTCCGAGGGCGCCGGCCCCGGCGATGGCGGCGATAAGCTGACGGGCCAGGCGCTCATGCTCCTCGTTGCGCGCTTCCGGCAGGGTGGGCGCCTCGGTCGGGATCGCCGGCCGCGCGGCCGAAATCGGGGCATCCGCAGGTTTTTCGGCCTGCGCCGCCGGCTCGGCCGCGGCCGGTTTCCCGCTGGCGGTCTCGGCCGCCTCACCGGCCTGCGCCGCCTCCGGTTTCCGCCCGGCCGGCTTGCGCTGGCGTTTCGCCGCCGTCGCGCGCCGGCGGGCGATCGCGGTCGCGGCGGCGGCCTCGATCCGCGCCTCCGCCTCTGCGGCCAGAGTCTCCAGCGCCGCGGAAGCGCGTTTCGCCGCCGCCAGCCGGGCGTCGATCTCCTTCACCGCATGTTCATTCGCCTGCTTCGCGCGGGCGAAGGCGCCGTTCAGCTCCTCCACCTGGCGCGACATGGCGGCGATCGCCTGGCCAAGCCCGCCTTCCATCCCCATCAGCCGGCGCAGCCGGCGCGACAGGACCATGCAGTAGATCGCGGCGACGCTCGCGGCGATCAGCAGCAATCCGTCTGCGATGAAATTCATGACCGGCTCCTATTTCAGAATGAAGGAGGTGATGAGAAGATCGCGCGCCTCCGCCGGCGCGGCGACGGCGCGGACCCGGCGCAGAAGCTGCGCGCGAAGCCGGATCGTGGCGCTCGGCGCCTCGATATCCGACTCGTCCACCGCCCTGAGAAAGGTGTTGAAGACGTCCAGAATGCGCGGGCGCAGCGCCTCGATCGCCGGCGCGTCCGCGGGGGTGGTCTCGATCTCGGTGTCGATCACCAGATACTGGGCGTCGGCGGCCGGGCCAAGCGGCACCACCAGTTCCCCGACCGGCACGAAGGCGGGCGCGCCCTCTGGCGCATGGACGGGCTTCGCGCGCTTTTCCGCCGCGCCGCCATGGCCCCCGCCCAGCAACCCCGCGACCGCCGCCGGCAGTTTCAGCGCCCCCGCATAGACGGCGAAGAACCCGCCGCCGCCCACGAGCAGCGCCAGAATCAGCCCGATCAGCAGCGGCGTGCGCGAGCGGCGCGCCGGCGCCTGCTCTTCGTCCACTTCGTCGAGGTCAAATGCGTCTTCGTCCGACATCCGTCCGGGCCTGAGCTTCTCTCGGTCTGCGCCCTGACTAGCGCCGAGTGACTAACCGAAACCTAACCGGCCGCCATTCGCCGCGAAGAAGATCGCTCAGCTAATTATAAAATTTGAACATTTCCGCCCCACTCCGCGCCGGGCGCATGGCCGCGCCGTGGCGAACACCCTTTTTTTCGTCCTCGTCAGAGGGTAAGCGGACGGAACTCTGACGCGCCATGAGGCGTGTTTGTTCTGTCACGATCTGGAACAGCCCCATGAACCCGCTGCGCGGCATCACGTTCAAGCTCCTGTCCGTCTCGGTCTTCATGGTCATGTCGGCGCTGATCAAGGCGACGGCGGAATATGCGCCGCCGGGCGAGCAGATGTTCTTCCGCTCGGTCTTCGCGATCCCGCCGGTTCTGGTCTGGCTCTGGCTGACGCACCGGCTGCCGGGCGCGCTCAGGACATCGAATCCGCTGGGCCATCTCTGGCGCGGGCTGGTCGGCTCCGCCGGCATGGCCTTCAGCTTTCTCGCGCTCGGGCTGATCCCGCTGCCCGAAGCGGTGGCGATCGGCTTCGCCGCGCCGATCCTGGCGACGATACTGGCGGCGATGTTCCTTGGCGAGACGATCCGGCTCTACCGGCTCTTCGCCGTCGCGCTCGGCCTTGTCGGGGTGACGCTGGTGATCTGGCCGCGCCTTGGCGCGATCGACGTGGAGAGCGCGACCAAGCTGGAGACGGTGGGCGCCTTCGCCGCGCTGCTCGCCGCCGTCTTCGCCGCGCTGGCGCAGGTCTTCGTGCGCAAGCTGGTGCATGTAGAGACGACGGGCGCCATCGTCTTCTATTTCTCGCTGACGACGACGGTCCTGTCGCTCTTCACCATTCCCTTCGGCTGGGCGCTGCCGCCGGCGGGAATACTGGCGATGATGATTCTCTCCGGGCTGGTCGGCGGGCTGGGTCAGGTGCTGCTGACGATCAGCTACCGACATGCGGAAACCTCGGTCATTGCGCCGTTCGACTACGCCCAGATCATTTTCGCCCTGCTGATCGGCTGGTTCGTCTTCGCCGAGGCCCCGACCGCGCTGATGCTCGGCGGCGCCGCGCTCACCATCGCCGGCGGCGTGGTGATCATCTGGCGCGAGCGCCAACTCGGGATCGAACGCGCGCAGGCGCGGAAGGTGATGACGCCGCAAGGGTGAGCCCCGCTATCGACATCCCCGGCCCCTTGCGTTATCTCGCCCGCCGAAACTCCAGAGGCCCGCAAGGGAGCCTGAGCCATGGCCCAAATCGTCCTGATCGTTCACCTCGTGATCGCGGTGTTCCTGATTGCGATCGTCCTTTTGCAGCGATCCGAGGGCGGCGCGCTCGGCATCGGCGGGGGCGGCGGCGGGCTGGTCTCCTCGCGCGGCGCGGCGACCGCGCTCGCCAAGGTCACCTGGGCGCTGGCGGCGGCCTTCATCGCCACCTCGCTGACGCTGACGGTGCTGGCGGCGACCTCTTCGGGCGGGCGCTCGGTGATCGAGGGCGTCCCGACCGGTGCGCCGGCGGCTGACGACAGCGCGCCGTCGTCCGGCGGCTTCTCGGTGCCGAACCTTCCCTCGGCGCCTCCGGCCGCCGACTAAAGAACCGACGCCAGCAGCCCGAGCCCGGCCGACAGGCCGAGCACGGGCGCCAAGCCCATACTCCGCCGCAGAAGCAGCGCCGCAAGGACCGCGATCGCGGCGGCGGCGAGGTCGAAGCTCGCCAGTTGCGGCGTCCAGAGCATGACCGGGCCAAGCTCCGCCTGCGTCACGGTCCCGAAAAACACATGCAGCGCGAACCAGACCGAGAGGTTCAGGATCACGCCCGCCACCGCCGCCGATACCGCGGCCAGCGCCGCCCTCAGCCGCGGCGCGGCGCCCAGCCGTTCGACAAAGGGCGCGAAGGTAAAAATCCAGAGGAAACAGGGCGCGAATATCGCCCAGAGCGCCGCAAGCGCGCCCATGAGCACGAACCAGAACCCGCCCGCCTTGGCCGCCGCAAGGAAAGCGACAAACTCGGTGACGAGGATCAGCGGCCCCGGCGTGGTTTCGGCGAGGCCGAGCGCGTCGATCATCTCCCCCGCCGTCAGCCAGCCGAAATCGGCGACCACGACCTGCGCCATCCACGCCAGCGCCGCATAGGCCCCGCCGAAAGAGGCGAGCGCCAGCCAGGAGAAATAGGCGAAGAT
>JBKECG010000402.1:0-3303 GCA_047974395.1 Pikeienuella sp.
TCAGCACCGGGATCGAGGAGCGCGCGCCCTTGCGCGCCAGCCGGATCGCCGCGCCCATGGCCGGGCTCTCGGCGATCAGCCCGTCGAAGCCTGGCCCCGCCGCCGGCGCCGGCGCTTTGGGCGCCGCCGGAAGCGCGCTGCGAATCGCGCTTTCGAGCTTCGCGCCGGAAACCGGCTTGATCAGGAAATCCGACGCCCCGGCCCGCATCGCCTCGACCGCCTGCGCGACCGAGCCGCGCCCGGTCAGCACGATCACCGGCAGATCCGGGCGCGCCGGCCGCAGCCGGGCCAGCACCTCCAACCCGTCCATGCCCGGCATGGAGAGGTCCAGCAGCACCAGCGAGACGCCCGCCCCCGCCCCGGCCAGCATCCGCAGCGCGACCTCGCCCGCCTCCGCCTCCGCCCAGCGCCGGCCGGTCGCCGCAAGCAGCGCCCCGGCCGCGCGCCGCTGCGCGGGATCGTCATCCACGACCAGAATCATCCGCGCCTTCGCCTCCGCAACCCTGCGCCCCCTTCCCGCGGCGCATCATCGCCCGGCCGGGGTTAAGAACTGGCGCCCACGGCCGGGGAAGGCGGCGAAACCGCTTGCGCCGCCCAGGCCAAAGCGTTATCCGGGCGCCCACGGGTGATTAGCTCAGGTGGTAGAGCAGCTGACTCTTAATCAGCGGGTCGTAGGTTCGAGCCCTACATCACCCACCAATCCTTTCGGGATCAGCGAAAATTCGCGGCGGCGGGCCGTTTTCCGATCGCGCGCGGAGCCGCTCAATCGGAGAGGTACATCGCCACAGCCTGGGCGCGGTTTCTCACATCCAGCTTCTCGTAGAGATTGCGCAGGTGGAATTTCACCGTGTTGACGCTGACGCCCAGATCCTCGGCCAGCTGGTTGTTGGTGGCGCCATGGGCGAGCGCGGCCAGCAGTTCCTTCTCGCGCCGGGTCAGCGCCGCGATCGGCGGCTGGCGGCGCGCGGCGGCGGGAAAGTCGCGCTCGCCCGCCGCGGCGGCGGCGATGGCCTGCAACAGCCGCTCGGGCGGCTCGGATTTATGGACCAGCCCGGCGGCCCCTTCGCGGATCGCGGCGCGCAGCGCCATGTCCGACATCTCGCCGGTATAGATCACCACTTTCGGCGGATTCGCCATGACGGTGATCCGCTTCAGCAGGCTCTTGCCGCCCCCGCCCCGCGGCATGATCCAGCCGGAGACCGCCACATCGACCGGCGCCGCCACCCCGCGCGCGGCGTAATCGGCGAGAAAGACATCGCAATCCGGGGCCGACATCACCAGATCGAAGCGCCCGTCCTCGCGCAGCATCTGGTCGAGCCCGCGATGAACAAGCGGGTTCTTGTCGATCACCGCCACGGTGATGGGCTGGGGGCGTTGCATATGCGGGGCCGGATTCATGACGCGGGTTATGGCAGGGGATCGCCCGCCTGCCAAGCGAGGCGGGCGGTTCAGCCGGCCCGGTTCAGCCGGGCGATCCGCGCGCGAAGCTCGCCGGCCAGCGCCACCCGCTCCTCGGGGGTGAGAAAGGCGCCAAGCTCGATCCGCCGCCCGGCGCCGCGCAGCGTGAGATAGCTTTCGCAATCGCGCGTGTCGCCGATGTCGATCGCCACCCAATAGGGATTGGCCGACCAGCGCCGGATCAGCCCCTTCGGCTCGCGCCGCTCGACGGCGATGGCGTCGGGCCAGAGCCGGATCTCCTCCGTCAGCCGGCCTGAGCGATAGCTGAGCCTCATCAGCCCCCAGAGCGCCAGAAAGGCCGCCCCGGCATAGGGCGCGAGCGCCGCCGCCGCCGGGGTCGCCGAAAGCGCCAGCACCGGCAGCGCCATCGCCGCCGCCGAAACCCCCAGCAGCCAGCGGAACCCGCGCGGGCTGAGCGAACGGTGCGGCCAGAGCGTGACCGCCCAGACCGGCGGATCGACCCGCACGAAAGGGTCCCCCGAAACAGGCGCGGCCGGAGGTTGCCCCCCGGCCGCACCCGCGATTTCAGACTTTTCCGCCATCAGGCGCGAAGCTCCGTTCAGTGATGCGACTTGTCCCACATGTCGGGGGTCGGCAGGGTTTCGAACGTATGCTCGGGCGGCGGATTGGGCAGGGTCCATTCCAGCGTCTCCGCATGCTCGCCCCAATAGGCCTTTTCGGTGACTTTCTCGCCCCTGGTCACAGTATGCCAGACCACCCAGAGGAAGAAGAGCACCGAAATACCCGAGAGGAACGCGCCATAGCTCGACACCTCGTTCCAGAGCGAGAACTGCTCCGGATAGTCGATATAGCGGCGCGGCATGCCCTGACGGCCAAGGAAATGCTGCGGGAAGAAGGTCAGGTTGGCGCCGATGAACATCAGCCAGAAATGCAGCTTGCCGGCCCATTCCGGATATTGCCGGCCGGTCATCTTGCCGCACCAGTAGTAAAGGCCGGCGAAGATGCCGAAGACGGCGCCGAGGCTCATCACATAGTGGAAATGCGCCACCACGTAATAGGTGTCGTGATAGGCCCGGTCCACGCCCGCCTGGGAGAGGATGACCCCGGTCACGCCGCCGACGGTGAAGAGAAACAGGAAGCCGAAAGCCCAGAGCATCGGCGTCTTGAACTCGATCGAGCCGCCCCACATCGTCGCGATCCAGGAGAACACCTTGATGCCGGTCGGCACCGCGATGACCATGGTCGCCAGCATGAAATAGGCCTGGGTGTTGGCGCTCATGCCCACGGTGTACATGTGATGCGCCCAGACGACGAAGCCGAGCGCGCCAATGCCGATCATCGCCCAGACCATGCCGAGATAGCCGAAGATCGGCTTCTTGGCGAAGGTGGAGATGACATGGGAGATGATACCGAAGGCCGGCACGATGATGATGTAGACCTCGGGATGGCCGAAGAACCAGAGGATGTGCTGGTAGAGCACCGGGTCGCCGCCGCCCGCCGGGTCGAAGAAGGTCGTCCCGAAATTCCGGTCGGTCAGCAGCATGGTGATCGCACCCGCCAGAACCGGCAGCGCGAAGAGGATCATCATCGCCGTGACCATGATCGACCAGGCGAAGAGCGGCACCTTGAACAGCTTCATGCCCGGCGCGCGCATGTTCAGGAAAGTGGTGATGATGTTGATCGCGCCGAGGATCGACGAGGCGCCGGAAAGATGGACCGCGAAGATGGCGAGATCCATGGAATAGCCCTGCTCGGCGGTTGAAAGCGGCGCGTAGAGCACCCAGCCGACGCCGGAGCCGGCCTGTCCGTTGCCGCCCGGCATCACCACCGAAAGCACCGCGAGCATGGCGCCGGAGAAGAACATCCAGAAGGAGAGGTTGTTCA
>JBKECG010000420.1:0-4631 GCA_047974395.1 Pikeienuella sp.
AAATCTGTCAGCAAATGCGGTCCGCATCGGATTCATGTAGGAATCGTACCGGTTTTGTCACCTTGCCCAAAAAAGAGGCGTCGTCGTTAACTCTTTGGAATTGTTAACCTTTGCGGCGTCAATTTCCTTGGTTTTCATGTGGTTTGGTGGACGGATATCGAATCATGGCGTCGGCTGACGAAAGTGGAAAAGCCGTAATGTCGAGTCCGCTTATCGCCCTTCCAGACGGGTCTGAGCAGGGTTGTATAAGTCACTCGATGCCCAGCACATCCGGAGTTTTCCAGCCGAGGTGCTGCCCGCCGTCCATGACCAGAATCTGCCCGGTCAGCGATGAGGAGGCGAGGATGAAGCGGAGCGCCGCGACGATATCTTCGGGGCTGGCGCCGCGGCCGAGCGGGGTCGCCGCGCGCTGCGCGGCGAAATGCCCTTCCGACTGGCGGGCGCCGCGGAGCGTCGGGCCGGGGCCGATCGCCATCACCCGCACCGCCGGGGCCAGACCCTGCGCCGCGGTTCTGGTGAAGGCCCAGAGCCCGGCCTTGGCGATGGAGTAGGACATGAACATCGGCGTCGGCTTCAGCACCCGCTGGTCGATCATGTTGACGACCACGGCGGCGGCTTCCGGCTCCCCCGCCGCGTCGCGCGCCGGGGCCGGGGCCTGCGCCGCGAAAAGCTGGGTGAGCAACACGGGCGCGCGCAGGTTGCTCTCCACCGCCCGGTCCCAGCCCTTGCGGGTCATCGACGGGAGATCGTCGAATTCGAAGATCGAGGCGTTGTTGATCAGGCAGGAAAGCGGCGCGCCGAGCGCGGCGGCGGCGGCGGGCAACAGCGCCTTGGCCTCCTCCTCGCGGGTCAGGTCGGCGCGCAGCATCGCCGCCCTGCGCCCGCGCGCGCGGATGTCGCGGACCGTGGCTTCGGCCTCCTCGGCTGAGCCGAGATAGCTGATCGCCACATCCCAGCCGTCATCTGCCAGGGCCAGGGCCATGGCGCGGCCGAGCCGTTTCGCGCCTCCGGTCACAAGCGCCGCGCCTGGGGTCATCGCTCAGCCTCCCGCTCTGGCGCGCGGCGCGTCACATGCGCGGGCCGAGCGCGAAAACGCAGTAAACGGCATAGAGCGCCAGAAAGGCCAGCCCCATGACCTTGCCGATATCCTTCCGCGCGAGGATGAAGGGAAAGAGCGCCAGCGTCGCGGCGAGCATGACCCAGAGGTCAAGCTCCAGAAACCCGGCCGGGGTCGGCAATTCGCCGAAAAGCGCCGAGACCCCGAACACGCCGAGGATGTTGAATATGTTGGAGCCGACAACATTGCCGATGGCGACGTCGGAATGGCGCCTGAGCGCGGCCATGACCGTCGTCGCCAGTTCGGGCAGGGAGGTCCCGACAGCGACCAGCGTCAGCCCGATCGCGGCCTCGGAAACCCCGAGCGCGGCGGCCATGGACTGCGCCCCCCCGATCAGGAAATGCGCCCCGATCGGCAGGCCGATGACGCCGGCGACGATGCAGGCTGCGGCCTTCGGCGTCGTGAGGCAGCCGGGCTCGTCATCCTCCAGCTCGACCGCGAGCTTGCCGCTCATGGCCAGAAGATAGGTGTCGTAGAGGACCAGCCCCAGAAGCGCGAGAAAGCCGACGCCGATCCAGAAACTGAACCCGCCGAGCGCGCAGACCGCGATCAGCGCCAGAGAGGCCGCGACCATGATCATGAAATTCCGCATCACCCCCTTCTGGCAGACGGCGATGGGGGCGATCAGGGCGGGCAGGCCCAGCACCACGAATATGTTGGCGATGTTGGAGCCGACGATATTGCCATAGACGAGATCGGTCGCGCCGGAGAGCGTCGCCTCGATCGAGACCAGCATTTCCGGGGCCGAGGTGCCGAAGGCGACCACGGTCAGGCTGACCACCAGCGCCGGCACGCCCAGCCGCAGGCTGAGCGCGACCGCGCCCTTCACCAGAAGATCGCCGGCGAAGACCAGAAGCGCCAGCCCGGCGACCACATAGGAAAGATCAATCAGCATTTGGCTCTGTCGTCTCGGCGATTGGCGGTTGGGGGGTCAGGGCGTCGGCGCGCCGCCGCAGGGGCAGCCCTCTCCGCGCGCCGACCAGGCGCCGCAGACCGGGCAGGGGGAAAGATCCTCGGCTTTCGGCGCCTTGGCGCCCTTCAGTTCGCCCTTGCGCCGGGAGGTGGGCCGGAAGGCGCTGGCGGCGCCCATCCGCGCCACGACGAAAACGCCGATCAGCACCGCGGCGAAGATGAGGAATTTCGTCAGCATCGCTCAGAGCCCGTAGCGCGCGAAAAGCGCGCGCTCCTCGACCAGCGCGCCGGCGCCCGTGATCGTCTCCTCCAGCGAGGGGGCGCCGAGCCGGCGGGCGAGGCTCCGTTTCGGCGCGATCACGTTGAAGCGGATCTTGTCACCGAACCGCGCCTTCATCACCGGGACGAGATGGCCGAGCCCGTCGATCAGGCCGACCGCCTCCGCCTCCGGCCCGACCCATATCTCGCCGGTGAAAAGATCGGCGTCGGCC
Source organism: Pikeienuella sp. (assembly GCA_047974395.1). Classification (GTDB taxonomy): domain Bacteria; phylum Pseudomonadota; class Alphaproteobacteria; order Rhodobacterales; family Rhodobacteraceae; genus Pikeienuella. The sequence continues at coordinate 2,521 of JBKECG010000420.1, forward strand.
AGTTTCGCGCCGCGCCTTGCGCGGACCTGGGCGATGAAATTGTCGTGGATCACGCCCTGAAGCCGAAGGATGCGCTCCACATCCTCCTCCCGCTCCGGCCGGAACGGGTCGAGCATGGATTTGGAGCGCCCGGCGGTGTGTACGCGCCGCTCCACCCCATGGCGCGCGATCAGGTCCTGAAAGCCGAAACCGGCGAAGATCACGCCGATCGAGCCGATGATCGAACTGGCGTCGGCGTAGATCTCATCCGCCGCCGTCGCCAGCCAATAGCCGCCCGAGGCGGCCACATCCTCGCAAAAGGCGAAGACGGGCACGGATTTCTCCTCCGCCAGCCGCCTGATCCGGGCGGCGATCAGCGCGGTCTGGGCCGGGGAGCCGCCGGGCGAATTGATCGAAAGCGCCACCGCCGCCAGCCGTTTCGGCGCGAAGGCGCGCCGGATCAGCGGCGCCAGCGCGGCGTCGCTCAGGCTGCGCCCGTAACCGCCGACGCCGATCGCGCCATGCAGGGGCAGCACGCTCACCAGCGGCGGGCGTTTGATGAGACTTGCGAATCCATCGCTGGCGGCGTTCAACATGAAGGTCTACTTAGTCGCCTTGCGGCGCATCGACAACTGGCCGGCCGGGGCTTCAACCCGGTTTCGGTGATAGGGAGGCGGGTTTTCGTGCGGGATATGACCGGTTCGGGCAACCTGATGGAGGGAAAGGAGGTTCTCCGCTTCAAGCTGGAGGAGCTTCGCCGCAGGCACAGATCGCTGGACGACGCCATCGCGGCGCTGGAACTGTCGGTCGCGGGGCGCGACTCGCTGGATCTGCGCCGGCTGAAAAAACAGAAACTGGCGCTGAAGGACGAGATCTTCCGGCTGGAGGACCAGATCACCCCCGACATCATCGCCTGAGCGGTTGTCGAAAGGGCGGCGCGGCTTGCCGCGCGCGGCGCCGCCCCTATAGTGCGGCCCGGAAATTTCAGAGAGAGAGACATGACGGAAACCGCGTCCCCAGCAGCGCCCCTTGTCGGCATCGTGATGGGCAGCCAGTCCGACTGGCCGACAATGCGCCACGCGGCGGAGATCCTCTCGACGCTCGGCGTCGCCCATGAGATGAAGATCGTCTCCGCGCACAGAACCCCGGACCGGATGTTCGCCTATGCCGAGGCGGCGGCGGCGCGCGGGCTGCGGGTGATCATCGCCGGGGCCGGGGGCGCCGCGCATCTGCCGGGGATGCTCGCGGCCAAGACGCGGGTGCCGGTTCTGGGCGTGCCGGTGCAATCGCGCGCGCTTTCGGGGCAGGACAGTCTTCTCTCCATCGTGCAGATGCCGAAGGGAATCCCCGTCGGCACGCTCGCCATCGGCGAGGCGGGGGCGGCGAACGCCGGGCTGCTCGCCGCCGCGATCCTCGCCACCACCGACGAGGCGCTGGCGAAGCGGCTGGACGGGTTCCGCGCGGCGCAGAGCGCGGCCGTGGCCGAGGAGCCGCGCGATGAATAAGCCGGTCGGACCGGGCGGAACCGTCGGGATCCTCGGCGGCGGGCAACTGGGGCGGATGCTGGCGATCGCGGCGGCGCAGCTGGGGCTCAAGGCTCATGTCTACGCGCCGGAGGCCGATCCCCCCGCCGCCGATGTCGCCCGCTTCACCCGCGGCGGCTGGGACGACGCCGCGGCGCTGGCCGCATTTGCGGCGACGGTCGATGTCGTGACCTATGAGTTCGAGAACGTGCCCGCCGCCGTGGTCGATGTGCTGGAGCCGCTGGTTCCCGTCCGCCCCGGCCGCAAGGCGCTGGCGGTGGCGCAGGACCGGGTGGAGGAGAAGGCGTTCCTCAACGGCGTCGGCGTCGCCACCGCGCCCTTCGCCCCGGTGGATGACGCAGCCTCGCTGGAGGCGGCGCTGGCGTAGATCGGCGCGCCCGCTCTCCAGAAAACCCGCCGGCTCGGCTATGACGGCAAGGGGCAGGCGCGGATCGGGGCGCCGGAAGAGGCCGCCGCCGCGCTGGCCGCAATGCAGGGCGCGCCGGCGGTGCTGGAGGGGTTCGTCGCGTTCCGGCGCGATATCAGCGTCATCGCCGCGCGGTGCGCCGATGTCGCCGTCGCCTGTTTCGATCCCGGCGAGAATGTTCA
>JBKECG010000422.1:0-3200 GCA_047974395.1 Pikeienuella sp.
AACGTCTCGGACGGTGAGTTGCTCAATCATCGAAGCTTAGACTTTCAGAAAAATTTTATCCTTTGCTGATGATGTATTTCAGCAGATCGACACAGCGGTTGGAGTAGCCCCATTCGTTGTCATACCAGCTTATGAGCTTGAAGAAACGGCTGTTGAGTTCGATGCCGGAACCGGCGTCAAAGATGCTCGAATGCGCGTCGTGGATGAAGTCGCTGGAGACAACCTGATCCTCCGTGTAGGCGAGAATTCCTTTTAGATAAGTCTCGCTGGCTTTTTTCATCGCTGCGCAGATTTCGGCATAGCTGGTTTCTTTTTCCGTGCGCACGGTGAGGTCCACCGATGAAACCGTCGGCGTGGGAACGCGGAAGGACATGCCGGTCAATTTTCCAGCAACTTCGGGAATTACCAGTCCGACGGCTTGTGCGGCACCGGTGGTGGATGGGATGATGTTGAGGCCTGCCGAGCGTCCGCCTTTCATGTCCTTTGGCGATGGGCCGTCAACGGTTTTTTGCGTAGCGGTGTAGCTGTGAACGGTCGTCATGAGTCCCTCGGCGACGCCGAATCCTTCTTTGCGAAGAACGTGAATGATTGGGGCCAGACAGTTTGTCGTGCAGCTTGCGTTTGAGATTACGTGATGCGATGCGGCGTCGTAGTTCTCGTGGTTCACACCGACAACGACCGTGATGTCGTCATTTTTTCCCGGAGCGGAGATGATGACTTTTTTGGCACCGGCTTCGATATGGCCGCGGGCTTTTGTTGCGTCTGTAAAAAGTCCTGTGCTCTCGATAACGATGTCAACGCCGTGTTCACCCCATGGCAATGCATCGGGCGTGGCGCGGAGCGCGAGGCATTTGATTTTGTGGCCATCTACTACGAGTGTATCCGGCGCATCCAGCGAAGCGTCCGATTTTTCCGCTGAAACTTCACCCTGAAAACGCCCCTGAGTTGAATCGTATTTTACGAGATAGGCTAGATTCTCGGCGTCAACCAAGTCGTTAATCGCTACTACTTCGACCTCTTTTCCGAGAAGTCCTTGCTCAACTAATGCGCGGAAAACTAAACGTCCGATGCGCCCAAATCCATTGATTCCAATTTTTGTCATATAAGTCTTTTATTAAATTTGAAGTGAAGTTTTTGCAGGGTGTTTGTGAAATTTTTTAAACCCTGACGGAAGGAGTAAAGCTGCGTGCGGCTTAGGAGTCAACTGGAATACGTCGAGTAAAATGCATCGTTTCCTCCAGCACGCGGCGGGCCACGTCGTTGTGGTTCAGATGGGTGGAGTCGATTCTGAAGTTAGCCGCTTTTTCGTAAAAGCCTACCCGTTTTTCGCGGAGCTCATCGAAGGTTGCGCGGGGGTCTTCGGTTTGGAGTAGGGGGCGGCGTTTGTTTCGTGAGACGCGCTCGAAAACTTCATCGGGGTCCGCATCCAGCCATGCTACCGGGCCGATTTGGCGTAGTAGTTCATGGTTTTCTTCGCGAGTTGGAACTCCCCCGCCTGTTGCTAGGACGATGCCTGCGACGCCGACGAGTTTTTTTAATTCCGCCGTTTCCAGAGCGCGAAAATACTCTTCTCCGTATTTTTTAAAAATCACCGTAATCGAGCTGCGAGCGGTATTTGAAACCAGCCGATCCGTATCCACAAATCGATGCCCTGTCATTTCCGCAATTCTACGACCGACAGAGCTTTTGCCACTCCCCATGAAACCAATCAAAACGATATTTGTTAGCACATTTTTAGCTTCGCAGGACTTGGCGAAGGCGCGAGTTTTTTCGTAGCACGCGCCAGAATTTATTTTGCGGAGAAACTTGATATTCGCTCCGGCAGGCTGTTGAAATACGGCGCAAAGAGAAACCGTTTATGCTACTACCTGAAGTCGAAGAATTTTTAAAATCCCCTATTGATGAGGCGCCGTTGGGCTTTGAGGATTTTTGGCGCGGCACTTACGAAGAGGTTTTGCAAATTCCGCTCAATCTCACTCGTCGCGAAATCGAAAGTGGCTCCAAAAATTGTCGGGTCTTTGAGTTTGAAAGCGATTCCCTTGGCGGTGTTCGGATTGGTGGTTGGATCATTGAGCCCGCTGATGGAAAATGGGAGCGAGGCGTCGTAATGGGGCACGGCTACGGCGGGCGCGAGACTCCGGAGCTTTCAACTCCGGGGCCGCCGGCGGTTTTGATTCAGCCCTGCATGCGTGGTTTTCATCGCTCGGAAAATTCTGCGATTCCAAATAATTGCCCGGAGCACGTCCTCTTCGGTATCGAAGACAAAGATAAATACGTCCTGCGCGGATGTGTGGCGGACACGTGGATTGCGGCAAGTGCTTTGCTTTCTCTTTATCCGGAAGTTGAAGGTCGGCTCGACTATGTTGGCGGCAGCTTCGGCGGCGGACTTGGCGCGATGGCACTTGCATGGGACTCGCGATTTCGGCGGGCTTTTCTGGACGTTCCGACTTTTGGAAATCAGCGCGAGCGCGTCCATATTCCCTGCACCGGCAGTGGTGAACCCGTTCGGCTTCTTTATGAAAAAAATCCAGCACTTTTGGAAAAGCTGCGTTGGTTTGACTCGGCTATTGCCGCCCGCTGGATCAAAATTCCAACCCTCGTAGCCGCTGCGCTCGACGATCCGGCCGTCACTCCCATCGGGCAATTTGCGGTTTACAAAGGTCTCGGCGCCGAAAAATCTCTTTACACCCGGCAAAGCGGCCACCCTACGACGCTCTCCGATGACAAAAAGTTACGTGGCGTGCTTGAAAACTGGTTTTCCTGATATTTTAACGATGATTATTCAAAACCTCGCAGATCAAAAACCCTTCACCACAGCCGACAGCTCTACCATCCGCAGTATCCTCGACCGCAGCAATGCCCCGGTTCAAAATCAAAGTCTTGCCGAGGCTACCCTGCCCGCCGGAGCTGAAACTATCCGCCACTATCACAAGCTTAGTGAAGAGTTTTATTTTTTTCTCTCAGGCAGTGCTCTCATGGAAATCGATGGAAAAAAACGAGAGGTCGGAAAAGACGACTGCGTATTAATTCCCGCCGGAGCTTGGCATCAGGTTCGCGCTCACGAAGAAACCCGTTTTCTCTGCTGCTGCTCGCCTCCTTACGAGCATAGCGATACGTATTTTGAGGAAGATGTATAATACGATTTAACGAGATAAACTGGAGTTATCCCTTGATCTTTCTCTCTCTGCTGGCGTCGGTCT
>JBKECG010000467.1:0-2726 GCA_047974395.1 Pikeienuella sp.
ATCCGCCCGCCGGACGGGATCAGGCCCATGATCGCCTTCATCACCGTGGTCTTGCCGGCGCCGTTGCGGCCGAGCAGACAGGTGATCTCGCCCGGCCGCGCCTCCAGGCCGAGGTCGAAAAGGATGCGCGCGCCGCCATAGCCCGCGTTCAGCCCCTCCAGCTTCAGCATGACGCCGCCCCGAGATAGGCGGCCTGCACCGCCCGGTCGGCGCGGATCTCCCCGGGCCGCCCTTCGGCCAGGATCGCGCCCTGATCGAGCACGGTGATCCGGTCCGCGGTCTCCATCACCACGCTCATGTTATGCTCGATCAGCAGGATCGTGACCGCGCCACGGAGCGCGCCGATCAGCGCCTTGAATCCGGCAATTTCGCTTTCTGATAGGCCCTGGGTCGGCTCGTCGAGGATCAGGAGCTTCGGCGATTGCGCCAGGCCCATGGCGATCTCCAGCAGCCGCTGATGGCCATAGGAAAGCGCGCCGGCCTCCGCCTGTTCGCGCCCCTCCAGCCCCACCCGGGCCAGCGCGGCGCGCGCCGCTTCGTCCGCCGCCCGCAGATCGGCGCCGGGCCGGGCGCGGGCGGCGAGGGCGACGTTCTCAAGAACCGGCAGCCGCGCGAAGATGGAGGTGATCTGGAACGTATAGGCCATGCCGGCCGCGATGCGCCGATGCGCCGGCAGGTTCGTGACATCGGCGCCGTCGAACATGACCCGCCCGGCGCTGGCGGCGATGCGGCCGGAGATGAGGCCGACAAAGGTGGATTTTCCGGCGCCGTTGGGCCCGATCAGCGCCCGGACCTCGCCGGCGGGCAGGTCGAAATCGACCGCGTTCACCGCCACCAGCCCGCCGAAACGCCTTGTGAGCCCGGATGTGGCCAGAAGGTTCACGGCAGCCAGGTCCAGGCGCGCCGGCGAAGCTCCCCCGCCAGTCCCTGCGGGGCGAACAGGGTCAGCAGCACCAGCGCCAGGCCGGCGATCAGCATGTAGGCGGAGGTGAAGCCGGAGGAGAGGTCGATCAGATAGAACATCAGCGCCACTCCGATCAGCGGCCCGATCATCACGCCGGCGCCGCCGAGAAGCACCCAGAGAAGCGGCAGGATCGAATATTGCACCGAGGCGAAACTGGCCCCGGCGTAGCCGAAGAGAAGCGCATAGGCCGCGCCCGCCGCCCCCGACATGACGCCGGAGACGATCACCGCCTTCAGCTTCAGCCGCGTCACGTCATAGCCGAGCATCCGCGCGCGCTCCTCATTCTCGCGGATCGCGATCAGCGTGCGCCCGAACGGGGCCTGCGCCAGGCGCGAGAGGATCCTGAGCGCGGCGGCGAAGAGGATCAGCGCGGCGAAATAACGGCTCCCGCTTTGCGAAAGGTCGATCCCGGCGATCAGGCGCTGCGCCTGCGCGATCACGAAACCCTCGTCGCCGCGGGTCCATTCGCTGAAGAACAGGATGGTCAGATATCCGGCCTGCGCGAACATCAGCGTCACGATCATGAAGGCGACGCCGCTGGTGCGGAGCGCAAGGAACCCGATTGCGGCGGAGACAGCCAGCGCCAGCGCCAGCCCGGCGAGAAAGGCGGGGGCGGCCCCGGCGCCGAGATGCGCGGCGGCGAGCCCGAACCCGTACATGCCCGCGGCGAAGAAAAGCGCGTGGCCGAGGCTGAGCAGCCCCGTATAGCCGAAAAGGAGATTATACCCCATCGCATAGACGGCCAGCACCATGATCCGGGCGAGATTGCCGGAATGATATTCCGGCAGCAGGAAAGGCGCCGCCGCCAGCGCCGCGATCAGCCCGGCCTCGACCAGCGCCGCCTTGCCCCGCCCGCTCATCCGGCGCGGGCCCCGAAAAGCCCCTGCGGGCGGAAGATCAGCACGAAGGCGACCAGCAGCGTCGCCAGTATCTTCGCCAGCGACGGAACGAAGAAGATGGAGATGATCCCGTCCGACATGCCGATCAGCAGCGCCGCGACCACCGTGCCGGGGATCGAGCCGAGCCCGCCGATGATCACGGTGATGAAGGACAGCAGCAGCGGATCGCCCCCCATCAGGTAATGCGCCTGCTGGATCGGCGCGACCAGCGCCGCCGCCAGCGCGGCGAGCGCGGCGCCGAGCCCGAAGGTCAGCGCATAGGCCCGCTTCACATCGACGCCGAAGGCGCGCGCCATCTCCGCATCCATCCGGCTGGCGCGGAGGATCAGCCCCAGCTTCGTGCGCGTCATCAGCGCCCAGACGCCGCCGAGCACCATGGCCGCCGCGACGATGACGAAGAACTTGTAGCTCGAATAGCCGAACCAGGGAAAATAGATCCGGTGGCTGAACGGGGCCTCGACCGGCCGCGCGTCCGGGCCATAGCTCGTCAGCGCGGTCTGCTGGAGGATGTAGAGCAGGCCGATGGTCGCGACGATGGTGCGCTCCGGGTCGTAGTTCAGCCGGCTGAGCACCAGCCGGTCGGCGATGACGGCGAGCGCCCCGACCATGAGCGGGGCGAGGATCAGCGCCGCGGCGAAACCCCAGACCGGCGCGCCGCCGATCCGGTCGCCGACCCACCAGGCGATGACGGCGCCGAGCATGAAGAACTCGCCATGCGCGACATTGACCACGCGCATCACGCCAAAGACCAGCGACAGGCCCACGGCGGTCAGGGCCAGCACGGCGGCCATCACCGTGCCTTCCATCAGGGCGAGCAGAAGAAAGGGGCCGAAATCCATATGGGGGCGATGCCTCGGGCGGGA
>JBKECG010000004.1:0-10783 GCA_047974395.1 Pikeienuella sp.
GCACTCCGGCGAAGGACCAGGCGACCGGCAGGCCGACGCCCATCAGCAGGATGAGCAGCGGCAGGGCGAATATCGCGTACATCAGGCGCCTCGATAGCGGCGGAAGGCGCCGAGCATGTCGCGCAGCCCGTAGCCGAAACAGGCGATGGCGGCGAGGCCGATCGCCGATTGGGGAATCCAGAGCGGTATCTGATAGGCCGGCGTCACCTGCGGGCGCTGAATGCCCCAGGCGAACATGCGATAGGCCCAGAGGATGAAGAACCCGGTGACGACCATGGTCAGGGCCGCGATCAGCATCTCGTGCAGCGCCCTGAGGCGGGGCGAGCGGATATAACCGGCGATCCAGTCCACCGTCAGATGCTCGCCCACGCGCGAGGCGATGACGGCGCCGGTCATGTAGAGCGCCATGGCCGCCAGCATGATCAGCTCATGCAGGCCGACCACCGGCAACCCGAGAAGATAGCGGGCCGCGACCAGAAAGATCATCAGCCCCAGCATCGCCGCCGTGGCGACCACCGCCACCGCGTCAAGCGCGATGGCGACGGGGCCGCGCGGGCCGGCCGGGGGCGCCGCCGGCTCAGTGCTGGCCGGCATTGGCGCGGATCGTGTCCATGATCTCGGAGCCGACGCGCTCCTCCATGAGCGGCCAGATCTGCGCGCGCACCTTCTCCGCCATCGCCGCCAGTTGCTCGGCGGAGGGTTCGACATAGGTCATGCCGGCTTCCTTGGCCTTCTCGATATAGCCCTGATCGCGCTCCCGCGCCTGGGCGAAGGCTTCCTCCATCACCGTCCTGGCCGCATCCTCCACCACTTTCTGGTGCTCGGGCGAGAGGCTTTCGAAGGAGGCGGAGTTCATCGTGATGATGCCGGTGATGAACTGCATCTTCGTCTGGTTGTAATAGTCCAGCACGTCGCGGAAATATTCATAGTCCCAGTAGATGATATTGGCCCCGTCGCCATCGACGACGCCGGTCTGGATCGCGGTGAAGACCTCGCTCCAGTCGATGGTCGCGGTCTGATAGCCAAGCGCCTGCACCGATTCCGCCATCGGGAACATGGCCGGGACGCGGATCTTGAGATCCGCCGCATCCTCCTCGGTCATGGCGTATTTCCCGCGAGAGGCGACGCCGTTGAACCCTTCGGGCCAGGGGCCGAAGAATTTCAGGCCGAGATCGGCGTAGATCCCGACCAGCATCTCGTTGACCCAGCCGCCGGGCCTGTAGGCCTCGAAGGCTTCCTCCCAACTCGTGACCATATAGGGCGTGAACAGCACGCCCAGACGCTCGTCATAGGCGGTGATCGGCCAGTTGATCATCATGTCCACATCGCCGGCCACCAGAAGATCGAAGACCTCGGCCTGGCTGCCGAGTTCGCTCTGGTAGAAGACGTCGACCTTGACCTCGCCGCCGGTGCCTTCCTCGACAAGCGCCGCCCAACGGTCGAGCGCATCCCCCGAAGGCGATCCCTTGGCGCCGGAATCCGTCGCCAGCTTCAACTCGGTCTGCGCCGAAGCCGGAGACAGCGACATCAGCGCGGCGACCGCGCCCATGGCCATGATTTTCCCAAGAGACATCGCATACCCTCCCGTTTGGTTGCGCAGCGCGCAATCTGTCAAAGCTATCTGATGCGGAAATGTGGACACAACTGTCCATTGGAGTCAATCAACAGAAGTGCAACGCCGCCATCCGGGCTGGAGGAAGGGCTTGCGCATGCCGAAACGCCGGCGGCGTCTCGGTTTGAGCGCCCGCCTTGTCGGACGCGCTTTCAGCTTCGCGCGCCTGATTCCCCCTTTGTTCACGACTGCTTGATTTACCGGCCTCCAGGCGCGACATAGCTGTCGGGCGACGGCGTTTCTCCCTCGCGTATCCGGAGTCTCTACTTGGAACCTCTTTTCGTTCCCGTCGTGGTGCTGGCGATCGGCTATGGTCTGCTGGTGTTCCTTGGCCTGCCCTATGCGTTGTTCGCCATCCATGCGCTGGGGCGGCGCGTCCGCAAGCTTGAGGCGGATCTGGCCATAGCCGTCAGGGCCGCGGCGCAGGCGCGCGCCGAACAGCCCCAGGCGCCCCTGTCTGAACCGCGGGCCGAAGCGCCTCCCGCTCCGCCCCCGGTCCGGGCGCAGGCCGAAACATCGCCGCCGCCGGCCCCGCCCCGGCCGCCGGCGCCGCCGGCGCCCAAACCGGCCGACGCCGCCGGCCCCTATGTGCTGCGCGAGGAGAATCTCCGGAATCTGACCGTCTGGCTGCGGGCCAACTGGACCCTGGCCGTCGCCGCGCTGTCGCTGATCTTCGGCGGCCTCTTCATGGTGCAATACGGTGTCGAACGCGGTCTTCTGAGCCCGACGATGCGCGTCATCGGCGCGCTGGGGCTTGGCGCGGCGATGATCGCCGGCGGTGAGTGGCTGCGCCGGCGCCATGGCGACGAGGCGACGCCGGCCATGAGCTATCTCCCGTCCACCTTCACCGGTGCGGGCGTCGTGGTGATGTTCATCGGCATTCTCGCCGCCAACGCGCTTTACGGGCTGATCGGCTCCGGGGCGTCGATCGTCGGCGTCGCGCTGGTCGCGATCGGGGCGGTGGTGCTGGGCTGGCTTTATGGCGCCGCGTTGCCGGTGATCGGCCTTGTCGGCGCGGCGGCGGCGCCGTTTCTGGTCGCCTCCAGCAATTCCGACGCGACACCGCTCTACGCCTATTTCACGCTGCTCGGTCTTGTCGGGCTGGCGATCGACAGTTTCCACCGCTGGGCCTGGGTCTCCGCGCTGGCGCTGACGCTGGCCTCGGTCGGGCTGGCGCTGACGCATGTCGCGGCGGACTGGGCGCTGGGGCTGATCAACGCCGCGTCGGTGCTCGGTTTCGGCGCGCTGACGATCCCGGAGCGGCGCCTGACGCCCGTGCTGGACGGCCCGCCGCTGATCGGCGCCGGGCGCCCCGGCTTTCCGACGCTGGTCGGCGCGGCGGGCGTGCTGATCGCCACCGCCGCGCCGACCGTCGTCGCGCTGACGCCGGGCGCGAACGAGACCGAATTCTGGATCGCCGCCGGGGCGCTGACCGCGATCTTCGTCCTTGTCGCGCTCTGGCTGGACCGCGCGCCGCCGCTGGATCTGACGATCGCCGTCCCCGGCCTCGCCTTTCTCTGGGTTCTGGCGGCGCAGGTCGGGCTGGGCTCCGAGGTCTATCTGAACTTCAACGCCTATATGACCGCGCCGCCCGAGACGCCGGCGCCGAACACGCTCTGGTGGCTGATCGCGGGCGCGGGCTTGATGGCGGCGGCGGCGACAAGGCGGCTCAACCTGATTTCAGCCGGGGACGAGGCGACGCCGGCGCGTTCGCTCCCCTGGGCGCTCGCCGCCGCGGGGATTCTGCCGGCGACGCTGCTCTGGCTGGAGTTCCTCTGGGCGCCCGGCCTGGTGCTCGGCTCCAACCCCTGGGCGCTGGCCGCGACGGCGGCGGCGGCGGCGCTGACGGGGCTGGTGCTCCGCCGGGCGCGGATCGAGGGCGGGGCGCGCGAGCGCGATATCGGGCTTCTGGCCGCGGCGGCCTTCCTGATGATCGCGCTGGCCTTCTTCCTCCTGCTGACCAAGGGCGCGCTGACGCTGGCGCTGGCCTTCATGATGGTCGCGGCGACATGGCTCGACCGGCGCTTCGACCTGCCGGTCCTGGCCTGGGTGGCGCAGCTTGGCGCGGCGGTGATCGGCTATCGGCTGCTGGTCGATCCGGGAATCGACTATGCGCTCTACCGCGCCGGATGGTTCGAATTCCTGCTCTCCCATATCGCTGCGATGGTCGGTTTCGCTCTCATGCGGGCGATGGCGCGTGAGGATCGCCCGGCGCTGGGGGCGGTGGCGGAATCCGCGCTGGCGGCGGCGGCGGCGGCGACCTTCACGCTGGCCGTCGCGCGCATGGTCGGGATCAACGAGGGCGTTTTCTGGCTGCCTCTTCTTTCGGCCGCGTCCTGGGCGGCGGCGGCGATCGCGCAGGTCTGGCGTCTCGACCCCTCGGAGAACCTGATGCGCGCGCTTCGCGGGGCCTTCGCCGCGATCTCGGCCCTGACGATGCTCGGCCTTTGCGCGGACGGGATGTTCGCGCTCAACCTGATGGTCTGCTGCGGCTACTCGCCGGTCGAAGGTCCGCCGCTGCTCGACACGCTTGCGCTCGCTTTCCTGCCGCTCGCGGCGATCCTTGGCGTCGGCGCCTGGCTCCTCGGTCTTCCGGGGCGGCCCTTCGCCCGGATTTTCCGCATCGGGCTGGGAACGGGCGCGGCGCTGACCGTCGGCCTCTGGGGTTTCTTCGAGATCCGCCGGCTCTGGCGCGGCCCGGATCTCTCCGCGCCCGGCCCGTCGGATGGCGAGCTTTACAGCTACACGGTGGCGATGCTGATCGTCTCGCTGATCCTGCTGGCGGTGGCGGTGCTGCGCCGGTCCGAGATGGTGCGCCGGATCGCGATGGCCGGCGTCGCGCTGACCATCGTCAAGGTCTTCCTGATCGACATGAGCGGCCTTTCCGGCCTGATCCGCGTCGCCTCCTTCATCGGCCTCGGCCTCGCGCTGGCGGCGCTGGCCTGGATCAACCGGTGGATCGAGGGGATGTGGCGCGAGGAGGGGGAGTGAGGGCGCGGCCGCGTCAGGCCAGCATCTCCGCCAGAACCGCGTTCAGCACCGCGCGCCCCGCCGCCGTCGCGGCGACCCGGCCTTCGGCCGCCGTGATCAGCCCCGCCTCGATCAGCGGAGAGAGCCGCGACGGATCCAGCGCCCTTCCGGCGAGCCGGGCGTGGCGGGCGAGGTCCATGCCCTCGGCGAGGCGCATGGACATCAGCGCGTATTCGTCGCCCTCGGCCCCGTCCTCCAGCGGCTCCGGCGCGACCGGCGCGCCCTGAAGCCAGACCGTCGGGGCGCGCGGCGCCTCGGTCGCGTGCCGGCGCCCGTCCAGCGTCAGCCGCCCATGCGCGCCGGGGCCGATTCCGGCGTAATCGCCATATCGCCAGTAGATCATGTTATGGCGGCTTTCCGCCCCCTCGCGCGCATGGTTGGATATAACATAGGCCGGCAGCCCGCCCCCGGCGCAGATCTGCTGCGTCGCCTCGTACATGTCGGCGGCGAGATCGTCCGCCGGCAGGCCGCGCAGGCGCCCGCGCGCGTAAAGATCGCCGAAGCGCGTGCCCTGCTCGATGGTGAGTTGGTATAGCGAGAGATGATCGACCGCCATGGCCAGCGCCGCCTGCAATTCCGCCCGCCAGGCGGTCGGGCTCTGGTCCTGCCGGGCGTAGATCAGATCGAAGCTGACCCGCCCGAAGGCGGCGCGGGCGATGTCGAAAGCGGCCCGCGCCTCGGCGGCGTCATGGCGCCGGCCGAGCCGTTTCAGGCTCTCGTCATCCAGCGCCTGCACCCCCATCGAGATCCGGTTGACCCCGGCGGCGGCGTAGGCGCGAAAGCGCGAAGCCTCGACCGAGGTCGGATTGGCCTCCAGCGAGATCTCGGCCCCGGGCGCGAGACCCCAGAGCCGGTCGGCCGCCTCGATCAGCGCGGCCACGGTCTCCGCCGGCATCAGGCTGGGCGTGCCGCCGCCGAAGAAGATCGTGTCGGCGGGGCGCGGGCCGGTCAGGGCGCGCATCGCCTCCATCTCGCGGATCAGCGCCTCGCGCCAGAGCCGCTGATCGACATCGCGGGAGACATGCGAGTTGAAATCGCAATAGGGGCATTTGGAGAGGCAGAAGGGCCAGTGGATATAGACGCCGAAGCCGGCCGCGCGCCAGTCTTCCCCGGAGGGGTTCAGCGCAGGCATCCGTCGAGAAGCTTCGCGAAGGCCCGGGCGCGGTGGCTCATCGCGTTCTTCCTCGCGGGGTCCATCTCGCCGAAACTCTCGGTCTCGCCGTCGGGGGTGAAGACGGGATCGAAGCCGAAACCGCGCGTCCCCCTCATCGGCCAGGTGATGCGGCCCGGAACCTCGCCGCGGAAGATCTCCTCATGCCCGTCCGGCCAGGCGAGGCAGAGGACGGAGACGAAGCGGGCGCTGCGCGGCTCGGGCGCCTTCGCCGCCTCCAGCATCGACCAGAGCTTCTCCATCGCCATGTCGAAATCGCGGCCCTGGCCGGTCTCGGCCCAGTCGGCGGTATGGACGCCCGGCGCGCCGCCAAGGGCGTCAACCGCGACGCCGCTATCGTCGGACAGCGCCGGCAGGTCGGCGGCCCGCGCCGCGGCGTGGGCCTTGATCCGGGCGTTGCCCTCGAAGGTTTCCTCGGTCTCCGCCGGTTCGGGCAGGCCGAGATCGCCGGCGGAGATCAGATCCATGCCGTAGGGCGCGAGCAGCGCGCCCATCTCGCGCACTTTCCCGGCGTTATGGGTCGCGACGACCAGCCGCCCGGGCGCGAGACGGCGGCTCACGCGATCGCCGCCTTCTGCGCCGCCACCAGTTCCGCGACGCCCTTGCGCGCGAGGGTCAGCATCTCCATGAACTGCGCCTCGGAAAAGGGCGAGCCCTCGGCCGAGCCCTGAAGCTCCACCAGCCCGCCGGCGCCGGTCATGACGAAATTGGCGTCGGTGCCGGCGTCGGAATCCTCCAGATAATCCAGATCCAGCACCGGCTGGCCCTGACAGACCCCGCAGGAGACGGCGGCGATATGCTCCTCGACCGGGTTCTCCTTCAGCGCGCCGGAGGCGATCAGCCTGTCGGCCGCCAGCCTGAGCGCCACCCAGCCGCCGGTGATCGAGGCGCAGCGCGTGCCGCCATCGGCCTGGAGCACGTCGCAGTCGATGGTGATCTGCCGCTCGCCGAGCATCACCCGGTCCGCGCCCATGCGCAAGCTGCGCCCGATCAGGCGCTGGATCTCCTGCGTCCGGCCGGATTGGGCCGATTTCGCCTCGCGGCGCATGCGGGTGTTGGTGGCGCGGGGCAGCATGCCGTATTCGGCCGTCACCCAGCCGAGGCCGGAATTGCGCATGAAGGGCGGCACCCGGTCCTCCACCGTCGCGGTGCACAGGACATGCGTGTCGCCGCAGCGGATCAGGCAGGAGCCTTCGGCGTGGCGGGAGACGCCGGTCTCGATAACGATGGCGCGCATCTCGTCGCGCGCGCGGCCGGAAGGGCGCATGGGGCATCCTCTCTCTTGATACGGGCGGAGCCTTAGTCGCTCCGCCCGGCCGCGACAATGCCCCTCAGCCCCCGTCCTTGATATTCAGCCGCTCCAGCCGGCGCCTGCGGGTCATGTTCAGCCCCTCGATGAAGGCGGCGAAGGCCATGGCGGCGTAGAGATAGCCTTTCGGCACATGCGCGCCGAACCCGTCCGCGACCAGCATCATGCCGATCATCAGCAGGAAGCCGAGCGCGAGCATGACCACGGTCGGGTTCGCCTCCACGAAACGCGCGACCGGGCCGGCGGCGAACATCATCACCGCGACCGCGATCACCATTGCGACGATCATGATCGGCAGGTGATGGGTCATGCCGACCGCGGTCAGGATGCTGTCCACCGAGAACACCATGTCCAGCAGCAGGATCTGCACGATCACCGCCCCGAAACGCGTCGTCGCCCTGGCCGGGCTCAGCAGCTCCACATTGTCGCCGGGCGTGACCTTCTCGTGGATCTCGGTCGTCGCCTTCCAGATCAGGAAGGCGCCGCCGAGGATCAGGATCAGGTCGCGCCCGGAAAAGGCGGTCTCGAATCCCGGCCCGCCGTCCGGCCCCGGAGTTCCGGAAAGGCCGAGATCGAAAAGCGGCGTCGTCAGCGTCGCCAGCCAGGCGACCGCCGACAGCAGCGCCAGACGCAGGATCAGCGCCAGCGAGATGCCGATCCGCCGGGCGCGGCCGCGAATCTCCGCCGGCAGCTTGTTGGTGACGATGGATATGAACAGGAGGTTGTCGATGCCGAGCACGATCTCCATGGCGATCAGCGCGGCCAGGGCGGCCATGTTTTCCGGCGTGAGGAATATGTCGATCATTCCGAGGGCTCTTTCATCGCCGCGGCAAAGCGGCGGACAGCGCCATATCTAGGGAGAGGAAAGCCCCGCGTCGATCCTCTCCGCGCGCCAATCCGGTTGACCGGAGGCGCGTCGCTTCCTACCAGTCTATACATGCCCGAGCCCGCCCCGCTTTCCGATCTCAACGAACGCAGCCGCGAGATATTCCGCCGGCTGGTGGAGACCTATCTGGAGACCGGGGAGCCGGTCGGCTCGCGCACCATTTCGCGCGGGCTGGAGGCGCCGCTTTCCGCGGCCTCGGTGCGCAATGTGATGCAGGATCTGGAGCAACTGGGTTTCCTCGAAAGCCCGCACGCCTCCGCCGGCCGCATCCCGACGCATACGGGTCTCAGGATGTTCGTCGACGGCTTGCTGGAGATCGGCGAGGTCTCGCCCGAGGAGCGGGCCGAGATCGAGAAGCTTCACGGCGACCGCGACGGCGATATCGCGCAGGCGCTGGACCATGCCGGGGCGCTTCTTTCCGGGCTCAGCCAGTGCGCCTCGCTGATCTTCGCGCCGAAGCAGGAGACCCCGATCCGCCATGTCGAGTTCGTCGCGCTCAATCCGGGCGCGGCGCTGGTGGTGCTGGTCACGGAGAATGGCGCGGTCGAGAACCGGATGATCGCGCCCCCCGCCGGCATGACCCCTTCGGCGATGCGGGAGGCGGCGAATTTCCTCAACGCGATGCTGGTCGGGCGCACGCTCGGCGAGGCCAAGGAGCTGATCGGTGGCGAGATCGAACGCCGCCGGCAGGAACTGGACACGACCGCCCGCGCGCTGGTCGAGGCCGGCGTCGCCGTCTGGGACGGGGGGGCGGAGATCGAGCCGGACCGGCTGGTGGTGCGCGGCCGGGCCAATCTCCTGAACGCGGCGGCGGCCGATCTCGACCGGATGAAGCATCTTCTGGACGATCTGGAACGCAAGCGCGACATCGCGCAGCTTCTCGATCTGGCGAAAGAGGGCGAGGGCGTGCGGATTTTCATCGGCTCGGAGAACAAGCTTTTCTCGCTTTCCGGCTCCACTTTGGTGATCTCTCCCTATATGAACGCCGACCGGAAACTTGTCGGCGCGATCGGGGTGATCGGGCCGACAAGGCTCAATTACGGCCGTATCGTGCCGATCGTGGATTACACCGCCCGGATGATGGGCGAAGTGCTGGCCGGGCGCGGCAAACCTGCGGCGCGGTGAGTGGTGGAAAGGTGGATGGATGAACGCGAAGAAGAACGAAACCGTCGAAGAAGAAATCGTCGAGGAGATCGAGGCGCAGGCCGGGGACGCGCCGGAGGATGAGGCCGCCGAACCGGTGGATCCGCAGGCGGCGGAGATCATCGCGCTGATGGCGGAGCGTGACGAGCTTCGCGACAAGCTGATGCGCGCGCTGGCCGAGGCCGAGAATATCCGCCGCCGGGCCGAGCGCGACCGCAAGGACGCGGAGACCTTCGGCGGCGCCAAGCTGGCGCGCGATCTTCTCTCCGTCCATGACAACATGGCCCGCGCGCTGGCCGCCGCCGACGACGCGGCGCGGGCGAGCGCCGCCGGGCTGATCGAGGGTGTCGAGTTGACGCAGCGGGAGCTGCTCTCCGCCTTCGCCAAGAACAAGATCGAGCCGATCGAGCCGGCGGCGGGCGACAGGTTCGACCCCAACCGGCATCAGGCCATGTTCGAGGCCCCGATCCCCGGCGCGCCGGCCGGCGCGATCATCGAGGTGATGCAGTCCGGGTTCTCCATCGCCGGGCGGCTCTTGCGGCCGGCCCTGGTCGGGGTGGCCGCCGCCGCGCCCGCGCCGGAAAGCGAGAAACCCGCCGAGGTCTGAGCCGACAGGAGGAAAGCCCGCATGAGGATCGCCACCGAAGAACAGCTTCGCGCCATCTACGGCCAGCCGATGGAGGTCGCCGCCGCCAAGGTGATCGACCATCTCGACGCGCATTGCCGCCGCTGGTTCGAACTATCGCCTTTCGTGGTGATCTCCACTTCGAACGGCGACCGGCTCGACGCCTCGCCGAAAGGCGACGCGCCGGGGTTCTGCAGGGTCGAGGATGAGAAACATCTGCTGATCCCGGACTGGCCGGGCAATAACCGGATCGACGGGCTGAGCAATATCGTCCGGCATCCTCAGGTCGGGCTGATCTCATTCATCCCGAACGTGAAGGAGACGCTGCGCGTCAACGGCCACGCCACGATCCACGATGACGAAGACCTGCGCGCGCAGTTCGAGACCAGGGGCCGGCTGCCGATCACGGTGCTGCGGATCGCGGTGGAGGAGGTGTTCCTGCATTGCTCGAAATGCGTTCTGCGCTCGAAGCTCTGGTCGCCCGAATCCTGGCCGGAGCGGAGCGCGATCCCGAGCATGAGCGACATGATCCGCGATCATTCGCAAAAGGAGGTGCCGAGCGCGACGCCGGAGGAGCTGGACCGGCGCTACGCCGACCGGTTGTATTGAGATTGCGACGGGACGGGGCGTCTATTTCGGCGCGCCGATATTCCGGATAAATATTTCGCCAAGATATTTGACTTTCCATCTAAGGGATTGAAGCCACCGGCTTTCAGCCGGTCCGCTTCAGCGATTTCGGCATGAATCTCTCTCCCGGATCTTGAAGCCTTATCCCTTCGAGGGGCTTCAAGATCCGGGAGAGAAGATCATCCCCATAACGCTGAAGCGGACCGGCAGAAAGCCAGTGGCTTCAATCCCTAAGATGGACAGCGAAATATTTATCCGGAATATCGGCGCGCCGAAATAGACGCCCCGACCCGTCGCAATCTCAATACAACCGGTCGGCGTAGCGCCGGTCCAGGTCCTCCGGCGTCGCGCTCGGCACCTCCTTTTGCGAATGATCGCGG
>JBKECG010000298.1:0-6336 GCA_047974395.1 Pikeienuella sp.
TCTGGCGGCTGGCCGCCGCCACGGTGACCGAGACGGCGGAGCGCGCGACGCCGCCGGAATTCGCGTAAGCCGCCGTCACCACGGCGTCGGCGATTGGCGCGTCGGTCGGGATCGTCGCCACCCCGGCCGCGTCGATCGCGGCGCCGGCGCCGGAGATCGACCAGGCGCCGCCCTCGGCATCGGTGAAATCGTCCGAAATATCGAAGCTCTGATCGCCGGAGCCCAGCGTGAAGCGCCGGTCCGCCAGCGCGCCGGCGGCGCGCGGGGCCTTCCGCTTCACGGCGACGGGCGCGCTTTCGGCGCTGACCTGTCCGGCGGCGTTGGTCGCGGTGACGCGGACCGAGAGCGAGGCGAGATCATCCCGCGCCACCGGTACATAGCGCGGGCCGGTGGCGCGGGAGATCGGCGCGCCGTCACGGAGCCACTGGAAGGCGAAGGCGGGCGCGCCGCTCCAGCGGCCGGGCGAAGCGGTCAGCGCCGCGCCGATCTCCGGCGCGCCGGAGATCCTGGGCGGCGCGCTCATCCGCGGCGGCTCCGGCGCGGCGGCCTGCTCCACCCGCCAGGTGAAGCCGCCCGAAGCCGCGCCGGCGGCGTTGGTCGCGGTGACGATCGTCTCGTTCACGCCCGTCGCGCGAAACGCGCCGGTCACGATCCCGGTTTCAGGGTCGATCGACAGCCCGGCGGGCAGGCCGGTCGCCGAATAGCGCAGCCCGGCGCCGGAGAAATAGGGCGAAAGATCGAGCGGAAGCGTCATGGCAGCATATCCATCTGATCGGGGATCGGGCCGAGGAAGACAGGCGGCGTCAGCGCGCGCCGCACCGTCGCGCGGATGCGCGCGGTCGCGGTCTCGCTCCCGTCGGTTATTTCCACGGCGAGTGAGGCGACCGCGCTTTCGCCTTCGGCGAAACCGTCGCCCAGCCCGTCGCGGTCGAAGCTGACGATGATCTCGCCGCCGGATTGGCGCAGCGAGAAGCGCCCGCCCCCGCTTCCCGGCGCGCGGTCGGGCGGCGCGCCGACAAGCCGCGCCGCGCCGGACGCGCCGAAGATCCGGAGCCGGCCGATGACGCCCGGCGCCGCGTTATGGTCGATGATGGCGGAGAGCGAGGCGCTGAAACCGGCGCGGCGATGAAGGGCTGCGAATGCGGGCAGCGGCGCGATGAGCATGAGACCGCCTCAGCCGAGCGTGATGGCGTGGATCGCCCCGGCCGTGGTCCCGGTCGCGCGCACGGCCCGCACTCCGCAGAGCACCCAGCCGAAATCCGGCGTCGTCACCGTCCGCGTCTCGCCCTTTTCGCTGACGAAACGGATCGCGCCGCCATTTTCGACATAAAGCGCGATGGCGACATCGGGCAGTTCGCCCGTGTCGGACGGGGCGACCGGGGCGTAATCCACGCCCGGCCCGGCGAGCGAGGCGGTGCGAAGCGAAAAGGGATTGGACATGTCTGACCTCCTCTGCGGCCGCGCCGGAATCGCCGGAGGGGCCGCTTGTCACGGGAGGGCGGAGTGTTTCTCTTTTTAGTTGATATTATCCTGTATTAGCGCGCGATGGTTGCGCGCCGGCGGATCAATAGGCGCTCTTCTGGAAGAAGACCACGAAGACCGTGGTGATCAGGATGCGGATATCGAAGAGCAGCGACCAGTTCTCGGCGTAATAGACATCGTGGCGGATCCGGGCCTCCATCTTGTCCAGCGCCTCGGTCTCGCCGCGCAGCCCGTTGACCTGCGCCCAGCCGGTGATGCCGGGCTTGACCTTGTGGCGGCTGAAATAGCCGCGAATCTGGCGGCCGTATTCCTCATTGTGGCTCAGCGCGTGCGGGCGCGGGCCGACCAGCGACATCGAGCCGTTCAGAACGTTCAGCAATTGCGGCAATTCGTCGATCGAGGTGGCGCGGATGAACCGGCCGACGCGGGTCACGCGCGGATCGCCCTTGGTCGCCTGACGGATCGCCTTGTCATCCTGCCTGTGCTGATACATCGAGCGGAACTTGTAGATCTCGAACTCGCGATTGTTGAAGCCGAGCCGCTTCTGCATGAAGAAGACCGGCCCCGACGGGTCGTCGATCTTGATCGCGATGGCCACCAGCAGCAGCAGCGGGCTGAGCAGCAGCAGCGCCACGCCGGCGAACAGGAAATCCTCCATGCTCTTCATGAAGGAGCTCCAGCCGGTGATCGGCCGGCGCTCGACCTCGAACATCGCCAGATTCGACAGCGAGCCGAGAACCGGGGTGAAGCGCAGCCGGAACCCGACCAGATCGCTGGCGATATGGACGTTGACCGGCATTTCCTTGAGCCGCTCGACGATCTCCAGCAGCTTGAGATCCTCGTTCCAGGGCAGCGCGATGACGATATCGTCGATCAGCCCGGCGCGCACATCCTTCAGCAGCCGGTTGGAGCCGCCGATGATCCGATGCCCTTCGATCATCTTGTCTTCCGCATCGGTCTCGTCGGCGTAGACCCCGATCACATCGGTGAAATAGGGCCGCACCTGGTCGATCCGCGTGAGAAAGCGCCGCGCCTGCTCGCCGCCGCCGAGCACGACCAGGGTCCGGCCGATGCGCCCGGCGCGGGCGAGCCGGCGCAAGAGCGCATAGATCCCGAAACGGGTGATGATGATCGCCAGCACGCTCAGCCCGGCGAAGGTTCCCAGCCAGTCGAAACTGAAATTCTCATTGACCTTCAGCGAGAAGATGATGGTCAGCAGAAAGAGAAAGGCGGTTCCGACGCCGGCGAGGATCGAATCCGAGAAGCGCAGCGGCCGCATGATCGCGTCGAGATCGTAGAGCCCTGCGCGATGGAAAAGCACCAGCGTGGAAAAGCCGATGAAGGCCGCCGCGAATACATATTGATCGCGCATGTCATCCGAGAGGATGACGAAATACACGCAGGAATGATAGGCGATGAACAGGATGAGCAGCAGATCTATCGCCGCGACCGCGCCCGGCACGATCGAGATCGGATAATGATACTCGCGCGAAGAGAGCCTGGTCCTGTCACTCTCGCCGGCACGCAGGTCGGACATTCAAACTCACTCCGTCATCACCACACGGCGCATGAACGCCATCCCGGGCCCGCCCCGGCTACCCCGATTCGGGCTCTTGTTAATAGGAGCCGGAACACCGTGCAATTATCGGCGCGGATATTGTTGTTTCTGTGAACAATCACACAGTTTTCTTTAGCACGTCATGGTTGTAATGTGAAATTTCGCGAAACCGTCAACTGTATTTTATGCGACATCGCCTCATCCGGGCCGCTCGGCACCCAGCGTGCGGCGTAGCCGATGCGGGCGGAGATCTCGGGCGTCAGGGCGACGGAGTAGCCGAGATCGGCGCGAAGCTGGTTGTCATCCGTGCCGCCGGCGATCAGATCGTCGGCGTCGGACTGCGAAGAATAGCCGAGGCTGATATCGACGGCCTCGCGCGTGTTGATGAGATGGCGCAGTCCGGTGCTGAACACGGTCTGATTCTGCAATCCGCCCTCGGCGCTTGGCTCGATCCCGCGGCTGGCCCGGAGCCAGAAGCTGAGATCCTCCTGGAAGGCGTAGCCGATATCGGCGTCCAGGGTCAGGCCGACGCTGTTATCGGTCTCGCCCCGCGAATCCTCCGAATTCACGAAGCTCGCGCCGAGACCGCCATTCAGCGTGAACCGCTCGCTGATCTGGCCCCGCACCCCGCCGCCAAGGTCGAGGATATAGGAATCGGACCGGTTCAGCCCGGTCGATTTCACCCGCCTGCCGCCGAGATTGGCGGTGAGCCCGTAGCGATTGTTCACCTGGTGGATAAAGGAGGATCGCATACCGTAAGTTGTGCTTGGCGACAGCGTGTCGCCGTCGTCGGTATAGCGCACCGCGCGGGCGTAGGGGCCGATGGTGAACCGGTTCCGCGAATCAATGTCGAAGCCGGCGGTCAGGTCGGCGTTGAGCGAAAGCTCGGTCGATTCCTTGCTGATCACGTCCAGATCCGGCGCGCCGACGTCGAGTTCGCCGATCTCGCTGAATTCGGTCGGGCGCATGTCGAAAGAGAAATTCCCGGCGAGATCCGCCGTCGCCGCCCGATGGGTGAAGCCCGAGGAAAGCCGGGGGCTGATCATGACCGTCCGGTCCACGCCGCCGGAATAGACGCGCGCCGTCGCGCCCGGGCTGATCGTGAAACTGGAGCGGGAGGTCTCGGTCCCGATATCCAGTCCCAGACTGGTCGTGGAGCCGATCGCCTCTTCCTCGTCGTCGGGGTCGAGCGTCAGGTTGCTGTCGGCCTCGAACATCTGGCTGATGAAGCCGAAGACCGACCAGCCATCCGCCGCGGCGGGGCCGCCCGCGAGGGCGACCGCCGCCGCCAGCGCAAGGGCTTTCCTTCGCGGCGGGCGGGCGGAGCGCATGTTTCCGGCCGCGTCAGTCGAACAGGCTTCGTTCGGGCACGACGATGATGTCGCCATCGGCGAGCATCGGGCCGACGCCGGCGATTTCGCCGTCCTCAAGCGCCGCGTAGTCGAAGATCTCGACCGATTCGACGCCGTCGACCATGCGGTGGATCTGGATCCGGCTCCGCGCGGCGAAGGGGCCGGGCCCGCCGGCGAGCGTCAGGCTCTGGATCACGTTCAGCGGCTTGTCCTCGGTGAAGGCGAAAGCGCCGGGCTGGCGCACCTCCCCGAGAACATAGACGACTTCGGGGGTCTCATCCTCCATCGCGCCCTCGGCGAGGCCGATCGCGGCGACGGTCACCGTCGGCGGCGCGACGAAGATGCTGCTGAGGCGGCTGCGGATCCGGCCGGCGAGATCGTCGGGCGTCGAGCCGGACGCCATGATCGTGCCGACGATCGGCAGCGAGATCCGCCCGTCAGGAAGAATCAGCACCTGCCGGTTGAGCGAGGGGTCTTCGAGCACCGAAACCTCGATGCTGTCGCCGGGCGCGAAACGATAGACCGTGTCGCCATCCTCCACGACCTGAGCCTGTGCGGCGCCGAACCCCAGCGGCGAGAGCAGCGCGCCGAGCAGAAGGGCGATGAAATTCCGGCGCATGCGGGCGAATCGGGGCATTCGCTGTCTCCTCATTCCGAAACGCGGGCCGTACGCCCGCGCGAGAGATCGTCATCGTTCACCGGCAATGATCATAGACCATCTAAAGACATTGCCGCAACCCTATATTTTCACAACAGAATAGCAAATCTTGCGCAGATTGTGACAGAGCCTGCGAAACATAGACCGGCATAGGGGAAAAAGAGTCAACCTGCCGGGGCCGGCGATCACGCGCCTTTGCCCGGGGCCGGCGCGGGCCCGCCCGCGGCCGCCGCATATCCGCAAGACGATAGGAGTTTTCTCCTCTATCCTCGGTCCCCCGAACCCGCGAAACGCAGCCCCGCGCAGGAGATATCGCCCGCATGACCAGCTATTCATCCCCTCCGGGCGGTCTGCCGCCGCAGACGGATCTGCTTTCGGGCCGCGCGATCTTCACCGAAGCCTACGCCGTGATCCCGCGCGGGGTGATGACCGATATCGTCGCCAGCGCCTTTCCCGGCTGGACCGGCGCGCGCGGCTGGGTCATCGCGCGGCCGCTTTCGGGCTTCGCCGAAACCTTCAGCCAGATCATCATGGAGCTGGCGCCGGGCGGCGGCGCGGCGGCGCCGGAGACCGATCCGAAGGCCGAATGCGTGATCTTCGTGACCGATGGCGCGCTGACCATCACGCTCGATGGCGAGTCGCGGCGGCGCGAGCCGGGCGATTACGCCTATCTGCCGCCGGACTGCGGCTATGCGCTGGCGAATGAGGGCGCGATCCCGACCCGCTTTCACTGGATCCGCAAGGCCTATGAGCCGGCGCCTGGTCTTTCGGCGCCCGACCCGCTTTTCCTCGGCGAGGCCGATATCGCCCCGACGCCGATGCCCGGCGCCGGCGGCGCCTGGTCGACGACGCGTTTCGTCGATCCGGAGGATCTGCGCCATGACATGCATGTCACCATCGTCAATCTGGAGCCGGGCGGGACGATCCCCTTCATGGAGACCCATGTCATGGAGCATGGGCTCTATGTGCTGGAGGGCAAGGGCGTCTACCGGCTCAACGGCGACTGGGTGGAGGTCGAGGCGGGGGATTTCATGTGGCTCCGCGCCTTCTGCCCGCAGGGCTGCTATGCTGGCGGGCCGGGGAATTTCCGTTATCTGCTCTACAAGGACGTGAACCGCCTGCCGCGGCTGGGGCTGGGGCTGCGGTGAGCCGCCGGATTGTTGTCCGGCCGCTCGATCCGGCTTCTTTCGCGCCGTTCGGCGAGGTGATCCGGCCCGGCGCGCGGCCCGACCGGATCATCAATCGCGGCCTTTGCGGCCGGCATCACGATCTCGCCCGGCCCGACA
>JBKECG010000067.1:0-11711 GCA_047974395.1 Pikeienuella sp.
GAAAAGCCCGACAAAGGGAGAAATCGAACCGACCGTGGCGAGGAAGCCCAGCCGCGCCGAGGTCTGCTCCTCCTCCCGCGCGATGGCGACGGAAAGCGCCCGGTCGATGCGCTGCTGCGCGCCGGGGGCGACGCCGCCGCTCGGGCCGAATGATTTGCGCCATTCGTTCATCCCGGCGAAGAACACCCGTTCCAGCGCCGAATGCGGCGCGCCGCCAAGCCGGTCGAAAAGCTGATCCAGCGGCTGGCCGGACCAGAACGCGTCTTCGAACATGCCCGCTTCCCGCCGCTGTCGGCGGAATGCGATGATCTTGTCGATGATGATCGCCCAGGACCAGAAGGATGCGAAGACAAGCACCATCATCACGATCTTCACCACCAGCGTCGCGCGCAGGAACAGCGCCGCCAATGAAAAATCCACAGTTGCGGCCGCCGCGCCGGCCGCCGCAAGCGTTTCGGTCTCCATATGCTCTCGCCTCGCTTTCGCCGTCTCATGCGGCGTGTTCACGACTGATCCGGCGCAGATTGCGCCGAATACAATGTGAAGATGAGGTTTTTCCCTCGTTTCGTCAATGTGGCGCCGCAGCATCGGAACCGGAGCCCCACCGTGGCGCGCCGAAGCTCAGAGCGCGGAGAGCGCCTTTCGCGCCACGCCCGGCAAACGTGAGGGCCGGCCCTCGACGCTCATGCAGGCGAAACTGACAAGCGCGCGGAAAAGCGTTCTTTCCCCGCAAGTTACAATCTGCCGCAAGGTCGCCGAGGCGCCCCGCAGCGCCTCCAGCCCGGTCTCCACGACGATGATGTCGTCATAGCGCGCCGGCGAGAGGTAATCCGCCTCCACCCGCGTCACCACAAAGACACGCCCCTCATCGCGCATCGCCCGCTGATCGACTCCAGCCTCGCGCAGCGCGTCGGAGCGGGCGCGTTCGATGAATTTCAGATAATTCGCATAATAGACGACGCCGGCCATGTCGGTGTCTTCATAATGGACGCGGTAGCTCGCCTTATGAGTCATCGCCCGCATCCTCCATCACCCCGATCCGCGCGGCGAGGCGCATCGCCAGCGAAGGGTCCTTCGCCCCGGCCGGAATGGTCGGATCATAGGCGGCGCGGATCAGCCGCGCATGCCAGGGGTCGAGCGCGGCGCGGGGCGCGTCCTCGCCGATCCCGGCCATGATCACCGGGCGGTCGGCGGAGATTCCAGCCTCGTCATAGACCAGCACGCCCAGCGCGGCCTCGGTCAGGGCGATGTAATCCACCGGCGCGGCGCGCATTTTCTCGTCATAGCGCAAAAGCGTGATCGCCGCCCGGATCGCGCCCTGATCGTCGAAGGCGAAGACCCGATAGCGATTGGCGTCGGCCTCGGTCAGCCGTTCGATCAGCGCCGGGAGATCGGGCAGGAAATTCGGCAGATTCGGCGCGCGGGAGGCATGGGCCCAGTCCTGCATCACATAGATCAGGAAATTCGCCCCCATCTCCGGGTCGATATCCTCGATTTCGGCGCTGGCGACGCCGGCGACCAGCTTCACCGCCTCGGCGAAAAGCCGCGTCCCGGCATCGTCCAGCCCGATCACCGTGGGCGCGATCGGGCAACCCCAGCGCGCGAACTTGAACGCCTCGCCGCCGAAAAGCCGCTGAATGCGCTCGATCTCCTCTTCCATACCCGCCCCTTTCATTCCTTCTTCACCAGCCCGGAGAACCCGGCGACCGCGAGCAGGGAGAGCGCCCAGCCGGCGATGATCTCGATATAGACGAAAGCCATCGCCCATTTCCCCAATCCGCCGCCCTGCGTCGAGTCCGGCACCCAATGGGCCTGCTGCTCCAGATCGAAAAGCGGCAGGATGACATCGGCGGAATAGAGCGCGGCGTTAAAAGCCGGATAACCCGCCCCCTCCGGCGCGGCGAGGAAACAGCCGATGCGGCTTTCCCCCGCCCGCCGCCGAGACGCCGCCGGGGCGCCGCGCGCAAAGCTCACCATTGTTTCTGGCTGCGCCGCGCAGAGCGCCCATTCGGCGGAGCGCAACACCACCGGGCTCTTGGGCTTCATCGCGTCCGCGTTATAGGCGGCGAGAAAGAGGCAGGCGCCAACCAGCCAGAACCCGCCCAGCCACCAGAGCGCGCCAAACGGGCGATGGCCGTAGCGGATGGTGACGGCAAGCAGCGCATCCCGGAATCGCGTCGTCCAGAGCAGGAGCCAGAGTGGCGGGATCGGCGCCTGTGCGGCCAGCGCGGCGTTGCTCGGACCATCGGCCGATATCCGTTGACGCTCCAACCGAGCTTCCCGCAACTGCTGCTCCAGCCTCCGGCGCGCATCCTGCCGCTGCAACCGCTCCTTCTCGATCAAGACTTCCCGCGCATCCTTCGGATGCCCCATATCCCGCAATACTTTCGCGCATTGCTCCCAAGGTTGGGGCCAGAACCCTTCTCCGAATCTCGATGGATCTTGCAGCGTGAGCCAACGGATACGTTCTTCAGCGCTGACACCTTTCCCGTGGAATGCACCATAGCGACAACGATTTAACCGCAAATCCCCAGGCTCAGGCCAGCAAACAGGATCGTCAACGATGGCGCTAATGTTCGCCCCCGTTAAATTCAATATTCCACTAATACGAGCGCCATCTCGTAGAAATACACCGCCACCCACCTGCAATCTATTTGCGGAAACCGCTTTCCCGCCTACGTTTAAAAATACCGCACCAACAAAGCTGAGATTGCCTTCTATATTTGCGCCAACCAAGCGAAACTCACCTATAGTCTTAATTTTACGAAAGAACGCACTCCCCGTCGCACGCAAGCGATCAGCACGCAGTCCAGGAAGCTCCGATCCGTTAAGAAATAGATTACGCAGCACCACGCTCCGCAGTACAGGAGCAACAGCAAATAGACAGTTCTCCAGCCCCAGATCAAAATTCAGCGCACACCCCGCAAGGTCGAGGTGATTTTTCCACCCGGCCTTATCTGCTTGCGTATCGTTTGCAATCAACGCTCCAGAAATTCGCACCCCAGTCTCATGCACCCGATGCTCTTCATCCGCACCCAACGCGCACCAGCGCAGGAAGGCAGGGCGGATCAGGCGGTCAGGGCCAGCGTCAACCGCCGGCCGCTCACCATCGCCAAGAACCGTCAACTCCCCACTATCCAACTCCGCCAGAACCTTCCGCTCCGCCGGCGTCAGCTCCCCAAAATCCTTCAGCTTGCGCGGTGTCGCCATCACCCGCCCTCATCAAACAAATCGCCCTCGCGGCGCGGCGCGGCCAAGCCGAGATGGCTCCACCCTTTCGCCGCCAGCATTCGCCCGCGCGGGGTGCGCTGGATCAGGCCCTGTTGCAGCAGGAAGGGTTCGATCACGTCTTCGATGGCGTCGCGGGTCTCGGCCATGGCGGCGGCGATGGTCTCCACGCCCACGGGGC
This sequence comes from Pikeienuella sp., assembly GCA_047974395.1. GTDB lineage: Bacteria > Pseudomonadota > Alphaproteobacteria > Rhodobacterales > Rhodobacteraceae > Pikeienuella. The sequence goes on from JBKECG010000067.1 coordinate 3,410, forward strand.
CGCCGGCGTAGTTTTCGGCGATGATGCGCAGGTAGCGGAGATCGGCGCCGTCGAGGCCCCGCCCGTCCACACCCAGCCTTGTGAGCGCCATATCGGCGATGGCGCGGTCGACGCGGCCATCCCCCTCCACCAGCGCGAAGTCGATCACCCGGCGCAGGAGCCGCCCGGCGACGCGGGGGGTGCCGCGGGAGCGGCGGGCGATCTCACGAGCGCCGTCGGGGGTGGCCGGCGCGTTCAGGAGCCTTGCGCCGCGCTCGACGATCTGCACCAGTTCGGCTTCGTCATAGAATTCCAGCCGCGTCGGGATGCCGAAACGGTCGCGGAGCGGCGTCGTCAGCAGGCCGAGCCGCGTGGTGGCGCCGATCAGGGTGAAGGGCTGCAATTCGATCCGCACCGTGCGCGCGGCCGGGCCTTCGCCGATCACCAGATCCAGCTCGAAATCCTCCATCGCCGGATAGAGCACCTCTTCGACCGCCGGATTCAGCCGGTGGATCTCGTCGATAAACAGCACATCCCGCGCCTCCAGATTGGTCAGGATCGCGGCCAGATCCCCGGCGCGGGCGATGACCGGGCCGGAGGTCATGCGGAAGCCGACGCCCAATTCCCGCGCCATGATCTGCGCCAGCGTGGTCTTGCCCAGCCCGGGCGGGCCGTAGAACAGCAGATGGTCCATCGCCTCGCCGCGCTGACGGGCGGAGCGGGCGAAGACCTCCAGATTGGCGCGGGCCGCCCGCTGGCCGACGAATTCGGCGAGCGTGCGCGGGCGGAGCGCGCGTTCGGGCGCGTCCTCCGCCATCGGCTCCGGCCGCAGCGTCGGGTCCGGTTCACTCATTCAGCGGCCCCCGCTCTCTCCGGCCCTCACCGCGCCAGCGCCTTCAGCGCGGCGCGGATCAGCGCCGCCTCGCTCAGCGGCGCGTCGCCTTCCTGCTTCGCCTCGACGGCGGCGATGGCCGCCGCCGCCTCGCCTTCGAGATAGCCGAGATTGACCAGCGCCGAAAGCGCGTCCGCGCGCGCCTGCGCCGCGCCCTCCGAGACCGGCGCGGCGCGGGCGGCCGGGAGCGGCTTGCCGGCCATGGCCATCATCGCCGGGGCCTTGCCCTTCAACTCAAGGACGATCCGCTGCGCCAGTTTCGGGCCGACGCCGGGCGCGGTCTTCACCGCCGCCGCGTCGCCGAGCGCGATGGCGCGGCCCGTCGCCTCCGGGCCGAGCGCGCCCAGGATCGCCAGCCCGACCTTGGCCCCGACCCCCTGCACCGAGGTCAGCAGGCGATGCCATTCACGCTCCTCCCGGTTCGGGAAGCCGAAAAGCTGCATCAGATCCTCACGCACGATCAGCGTGGTGTAGAGCGAGACCGCCTCCCCCGGCTCCGGCAGCGCGGCGAGCGTGCGCGAGGAGCACCAGACTTCATAGCCGACCCCGGCCGCCTCGATCAGCGCGTGATCCTCGGCGATGTAATCCAGCCGGCCGGAGATCTTGCCGATCATGCGATGACTCTCGCCGCCATCGCATGCTGGGCGTGGCAGATCGCGATCGCCAGCGCGTCGGCCGAATCCGCGCTCTCCGGATCGGCGCCGGGCAACAGGATGCGGACCATATGCGCCACCTGCGCCTTGTCGGCGTGGCCGACGCCGACCACGGTCTTCTTCACCTCGTTGGGTGCGTATTCGAACACGTCCAGCCCGGCCTCGGCCGGGGTCAGCAGCGCGACGCCGCGCGCATGGCCGAGCTTCAGCGCGCCGGCCGGATCGCGGTTGACGAAGGTCTTCTCCACCGAGGCGACATCGGGCCGGTGCGCCGCCAGGGCCTGGCGCAGCCCGGCGGCGATCCGCGCCAGCCGCGGCGCCAGCGCCCCCGATTCGGTGGCGACCACCCCGCAGGCGACAGGGGAGAGCCGTCCGCCCTCTCGCCTCTCAATCACGCCCCAGCCGGTGCGTCGCAACCCTGGGTCGATGCCGATGATCCGCATTTGATGTTTCTTTCGTGACGCCCTCTCGGGCCGAATAGCACGAAGCGTGAACGTTGGACAGGGAAAACGCCGAAAGCGACGCCGCGAACCCGGCTTGCGACAGCATCGCTGACCTATGCCCGAAACGCATGCCGGAAATGAGCGGCGGGCATTTGTCTCCGCGATTCCGGCGCATTAGATCCGCGCCAGACATCAACAACGGCGCTGCGAAGCGCCTGACCCGGAGCAAGGCCATGGCCGCCATCGAAACCACCAGCCGCACCGCGCCGCTCGGCGCCGTCGCGATCTACAATGTCGTTCTCTTCGTCGAGCGCGCCGTCCGCGCCGTCAGGACGAAACTCATCGCCGACCGCACCTATGGCCAGCTCAGCAAGCTGACGCCGGACCAGCTGCGCGATATCGGCCTCGGCGACCGGGATCTGGAGGAATTCAGCCGGACGATCGCGCGCCGCGCCTGATCGCCTTCCGGGTTTTCCGTCAAGGGGCCGCGCCGCTCGCGCGGCCCTTTCGCTTGTCACGCGCGCATCATCAGCGTCGACCAGTCGCCGTCCCGCCCGACCCGGATGCGCGAAAAGCCCTGCGCGCGATAGACCGCCTCCACCCCGGCGCGCTGTTCGTTGAGTATCCCCGACAGCACGATCACCCCGCCCGGCGCCGCATTGGCGCGCATGGCCGGGGCCAGCCGCTTCAGCGGATTGGCCAGGATATTGGCGAGGATCAGGTCATAGCGGCCGCCCGCGCGCAGGCGCGGCTGGGTGAAGCCGACGGCGCGAAGCGGCGTGATCAGCGGCCCGAGCCGGTTCGCCATCGCATTGGCCCGCGTCGTCGCCACCGCGACCTCGTCGATATCGGAGGCGACGCAGCGCCGTTTCCAGACCATCGCCGCCGCCATGGCCAGAACCCCGGTGCCGGCGCCGATATCGGCGACGCGGCGCGGGCGGAAACCCGATTTCGCCAGCAGGTGCAGGGCCATGAGGCATCCCCGCGTGGTGCCGTGATGGCCGGTGCCGAAGGCCATGGCGGCCTCGATCTCCAGCGCGTGGCGGGCGGTTTTCGCGGCGGCGCGGTCATGGCTGCCGTGAACCAGAAACCGGCCCGCCCTGACCGGGGTCAACTCGCGCTGAACCTCGCTGATCCAGTCGCGCTCGCCGATCTCGGAAACCGTGAAGGGCCGCGCCCCGAAAGCCGCCGCGCAAAGCGCGAGCTGCGTCGCGTCGGGCTGTTCCTGATAATAGGCGGACACCTCGAAAAGCCCGGAGCCGTCCTCGATCTCCAGATAGCCGACGCCATAGGGCGCGGGGTCGGTGCGCTCCAGCGCCTCGGTCAGAGCTTCGGCGGCGGGCTGTCCCGGCAGGGTCGCGATGGCGCTGAATGTGGTCATTGGGATCGGGCCTCCTGTCCGCCGCTTCGCGGCGCGGGTTCTGATAGCGCGCGCCGCGCCGTTGCGACAGTCCGAAACCGGCGGCGCGATATGCATTTACCCCCGGTCCCGCTCTGGGATAGGATGGCGCGACACGGGGCGGGCGGAATTGCGACATGGCGGATTGAATGATCTGTTTGCGATTCATGCGCGAGACGACCGCGTCGATGGCGACGCAGGTGGTGATCTTCTCGATCCTGCTCTTCGGCGCTTCGGGTCTGGTGCTCGATTTCGGGCGGATCTACGCTGAGCATTCGCGGATGCAGAGCTTCACCGACCAGGCCGCGCTCGCCGCCGCGGCGGAGCTGGATCAGGGCGAGGACGCGATCCAGCGCGCGGCCAGGGCCGTGTTCGGCGAGAATGGCGCGGTTCAGCGCGGCGGGGCCGCGGTTTTCAGCGAAGGCGAAAGCGGCGGCTTCCGGATCTCCCATCTCTTCTTCCTCTCCGATCTCTCGGCTGACGACGGCGCGCAATATGACCTGACCGACGACATCGCCGGGCCGCACATGGTCTACGCCGCCGAGGACGACCGGATCGGCGATGACGCGCGCATCGCCTCGACCCAAGCGAAATTCGTGATCGCGGTGGCGGAGGAGCGTTCCGTCCGCAACACGCTGTTGCGGCTGATCAACGCCGCCGGCGAAGCGGTGGTGGACGAGGCCGCGCCGCTGCGGACCGTCGCCGCCGCGCGGCGCAAGCGGCTTTCCTGCGGCGCGCTCTCCAATCTGGTCATCTGCAACCCGTGGGAGCGCGATCCCGGCGCCTCCTTCCAGTCGGAGATGAGCGCGCCCGAAGCGATCGGCCGGCAGTTCCGGCTGGTCGCCGACGCGGCCGGGCGCGCGCCCGGCGAGACGCCGGCGCCCGACGCGCTGTCGCGGCGCCTCGCGCTTGAAGCGCCCGCCGCGGTCGAGGCGATCTGCGCCAATCCGCGGACCATGCCCGGCGCCGATCCGGCCATGAGCCCGGAAGAGGCCGGAAGAGCCCGCGCGATCTGCATGCTGGCCTCGGCGCGCGAGCCCACATATTGCACCGATGACGAGATCACCGTCATCCCCGCCCCGCCCGAGGAGATCGCCACCGCGCTCGGCGTCGCCTTCGATATATGGGACGACCCCATCGCCGGCGTCCTGGCCTGGGATCGCGACGGCGAGGGCGATCACAGCCAGGCCGTGAGCCGCGCCGGCCGGGCGCTGTTCAACCGGTCGGCGGCGCATTTCCTGCGCGACAGATCGCCGCTTTTTCAGCCCGATCTCGATATCTTCAAGGGCCGGGTCTGGGACGAGCCGACCGCGATCGCCAACCGGGGGCGCGGCCTGCCGGATTCCTCGCGGCTCAATTATCCCCGCACGCCCGACTACGCCATACGCCGGCTGATGGTGAATCCCTGCATCCGCGCCGGCGTCGCCGCGAATTGCGAGACCGATTCCGAAGGAAGGCTGATCGAGCATCTGGCGCAACCGGCGAACCGTTTCCGGGTCGCCTGGTATTTCCAGCAGAATTTCCCGCGTCTCTACATGCGCGACATGCTCCGCCCGCCGGCGCATATCGTGACGTTTTACGACGCCTATCGGCTGGAGCGCGAAGACTGGCTCCATGCGCGCGAGGACTTCATCACCCTTGACGGAGAACTCGCCCGGGCCGGCTCGCCCCTGACCCTCACCGGCGAGGACGGCTCGCTCGACACGCGGCTCGGCCCGCCTCATCGCGGCGTCGGGCAGATCCAGACCCGGCCCGCCTATGACGATTCAGGCCAGCGCGAGGATGTGAACGGCGATGGCGAAATCGACGACAAGGATGTGGAGCGGGCCTATTCCAACTACACCTACAATCCACCGGCGAACCCGATCGACAGGGATCTGGAGCGGCGCGTCTTCAACGCAACCGTGGTGAATTGCGGCGCGATGCGGGACGAGAAGAACATGGGCGAGCAGGCCGCGCGGGCGGAGGTGGCCGGCTTCGCCCGGCTCTTCCTGCTGCAACCGCCGGACGTTCGCTGCCCCGACGGCACCGAAAACTGCATGAACCGCGACCTGAACCGCGCGGCCATCTTCGCCGAGTTCATCGGCCTCCCGTCGATGACCGAGACCGCCTATGCGGTGCTGGCGCGCTGAGCCGCCCCGTCAGGCCCCGGTTCCGACCGGACAGGTCACGCCCACCCCGCCGACGCCGCAATAGCCGCCCGGATTTTTCGCCAGATATTGCTGGTGATAATCCTCCGCGTAATAGAATGCCGGCGCCTCGACGATCTCCGTGGTGATCGGGCCGAAACCGGCTTCGGCCAGCCGCTGCTGATAGACGGCGCGCGAGGCCTCGGCCGCCGCTTTCTGCTCCGGCGAGAACACATAGACGCCGGAGCGGTATTGCGCGCCGACATCATTGCCCTGACGCATCCCCTGGGTCGGGTCATGCCCCTCCCAGAAGGTCCTGAGCAGCGTCTCATAGGAGATCTTCGCCGGATCGAAGGCGATCCGCACCACCTCGTTATGGCCGGTGGCGCCGGTGCAGACCTCGCGATAGGTGGGGTTCGCCGTCTCGCCGCCGGCATAGCCGACAGCGGTGAGCCAGACGCCGTCCAGCTTCCAGAACATCCGCTCGACGCCCCAGAAACAGCCCATGCCGAACATCGCCTGCGGCATGTTTTCCGGGAAGGGTTTCAGCGGGCGGCCGCTGAGGAAATGCGCCTCGGCCGTGGGGATCGGCTCCTCGCGCCCCGGCAGGGCCGCGCCGGGCGCCGGCGTTTCGGATTTCCTGAATACGGAGAACATGATCGCCTCCTCCTTTGCTTCGCCCCACAGGATATAGCGCAAACGCGCCCGGGGAAAAGACGGGGACAGCGCCGAACATTTCGGGAACACCCCCTTTCCCTCGGCCATGGTCCGGGTTAACCTCCCGCGCCATGAGCGATGCGCTTTTCGATGACGCCCTTGAGGAATGGGAACCGCCGAGGCGGCTTTCCGAACTGGCGCGCGCCGGGATCGACGCGCCCTATCTCGACGGGCTGAACCCGCCGCAGCGCGAGGCGGTGGAGGCCCTTGACGGCCCTGTCCTGATGCTGGCCGGGGCCGGCACCGGCAAGACCCGCGCGCTCACCTGCCGGATCGCGCATCTGCTGACCACCGGGCGGGCGCGGCCGAACGAGATTCTGGCGGTGACCTTCACCAACAAGGCGGCGCGGGAGATGAAGGCCCGGATCGGCGGCCTGATCGGCCAGGGGGTGGAGGGGATGCCCTGGCTCGGCACCTTCCATTCGCTCTGCGTCAGGATCCTGCGCCGGCATGCTGAACTCGTGGAGCTGAAATCCAATTTCACCATCCTCGATTCCGACGACCAGCTGCGGCTGCTGAAACAGATCGTCCAGGCCGCGAATATCGACGACAAACGCTGGCCGGCGCGGATGCTCGCCGCGGCGATCGACCGCTGGAAGAACCGCGCCCTGACGCCGGACCGCGCGCCGGCGGCGGACGCCCGCGCCTATAACGGCATGGGGGTGGAGCTTTACGCCGAATATCAGGCGCGGCTGAAAACCCTCAACGCCTGCGATTTCGGCGACCTGTTGCTGCATGTCGTCCGCATCTTTCAGGAACATGGGGAGGTGCTGGAGCGTTACCAGCGCTGGTTCCGCTATATTCTGGTGGACGAATATCAGGACACCAATGTCGCCCAGTATCTCTGGCTGCGGCTCCTGGCGCAGGGGCACAGGAATATCTGCTGCGTCGGCGACGACGACCAGTCGATCTATGGCTGGCGCGGGGCCGAGGTCGGCAACATCCTCCGCTTCGAAAAGGATTTTCCCGGCGCGCGGGTGATCCGGCTGGAGCAGAATTACCGCTCCTCCTCGCATATCCTCGCCGCCGCCTCGGCGGTGATCGCAGGCAATGAGGAGCGGCTGGGCAAGACGCTCTGGACGGCGGAGAGCGGCGGCGAGCGGGTCCGGCTCATGGGCGTCTGGGACGGGGAGGAGGAGGCCCGCTGGATCGGCGAGGAGATCGAGAGCTTCGCGCAGGGCGCGCGGGCGCGCGATCCGGTCTCGCCCGACGAGATCGCGGTGCTGGTCCGGGCCTCGTTCCAGATGCGCGCTTTCGAAGACCGTTTCCTCGCCATCGGCCTGCCCTATCGGGTGATCGGCGGGCCGCGCTTCTACGAGCGGATGGAGGTGCGCGACGCGATGGCCTATCTCCGCGTCGTCAACTCCCCCGATGACGGGCTGGCTTTCGAGCGGATCGTGAACACGCCGAAGCGCGGTCTTGGCGAAAAGGCGCAGCAGGAGATCAACCGCGCCGCGCGCGAGCGGGGCGTCAACCTGCTCGAAGGCGCGCGGATCTGCGTCGCCGAGGAGCGCCTGCCGACCGCCGCGCGGCGCTCGCTGTCCGGGGTGGTCGCGCTCTTTGACACATGGATCGAACGCGCCGGCGCCGAAGATTTCGATCATGTCGAAGGGGCGATGCGGCTTCTGGAGGATTTCGGCTATCTCGACCATTGGCGGAAGGACAAATCCGTCGAGGCCCCCGGCCGGCTGGAGAATGTGAAGGAGCTGGTGAAGGCGCTGGAGGAGTTCGACAGTCTTCAGGGCTTTCTCGAACATGTCTCGCTGGTGATGGAGAACGGGCAGGAGGACGCGGCGCCGAAAACCTCCATCATGACCTATCACGCCGCCAAGGGGCTGGAATTCGACTGCGTATTCCTGCCCGGATGGGAGGATGGGCTCTTTCCCTCGCAACGCTCGCTTGATGAAAGCGGCAAGCAGGGGCTGGAGGAGGAGCGCCGCCTCGCCTATGTCGGCCTGACAAGGGCGCGCAAATACCTGACCGTCAGCTTCGCCGCCAACCGGAGGGTCTATAACCAGTGGCAGAGCGCCCTGCCCTCGCGTTTCGTCGATGAGTTGCCCGCCGATCATGTCGAGGTGCTGACCGCCCCC
>JBKECG010000100.1:0-2555 GCA_047974395.1 Pikeienuella sp.
GGGCTGGACATGGCCAGCCGGCTGGCGGTCTTCCACGCCGCGCTTCGGATCAACGCGATCCCGGCGGAGGCGGAGCTGACCACCGGCCGCGCCGCGCCCGGCCCCGCCCTGCCCTATCTGCCCGAACCATTGGACAGCCTGCGCGATTTCGCGCGCGGGACCGGCGACGCCGGGTTCGATCATCTCGTCATCTTCGGCGCGCTCGGCTCCGGGCGCACGCCGCTCGGCCGGGCGCTCGCCTCCGAGGCGGCGCTGGCCGATCTGCCGACCCTGACGGATCAGGTCTGCCGCAAGGATGAGGACAGGCGGACCGGCCGCTATGTTTCAGCCGGTCGGCTGGCCCATTTCATGCGCGACATCTCGCGCCGCTCCGATATCACCGCGGTCCCGCCGGTCGATCTGTTGATCGACCTCAAGACGAACGTCGCGACCAGGCGCGAGGGCGAATACGACCCTGCGCGGCATGAGCTGGTGAAGGCCGCCTCGCTGATCGTGATCGACGAATACGCCTTCGGCGCGGGGCTGACGCCGCGCGCGCTGACCGCCAATCTGGCGATAAAGGACAGGCAGGCGACGGTCTGGCTGATCGCCGACGGGCGGTTCGACCCGACCGACGGCTGCGCCGACCAGGCCGATATCGACGCCTGGGCGCCCGATTACCGCCTGGTGGAGGATGAACTGGCCGCGATCCGCGCCGCGCTGACCGTGGAGGGCGGCGCGCCGCCCCGGATCGGCGTCGGCTTCACCCGGCGTTTCGCGCCGCCAGAGCGCCGCTGATCGCATCGGCCATCCGCCGCGCGGCCCGGTTCGGCGTCGCGCCGCCCACCCCGACACGCCGGCCGAACCGCCACCAGAGCCCGGGCGACCAGCCGCGCCGGCGCGGGGCCTTCAACAGCATCACGAAACCGGCGGAGGGTTTGAAAAAGGCGAATCCCCGGTCCACCCGCTCGATCTCCTCCAGCGCGCAGATCAGCTCGCCCGCATCGTCCATCAGACATTCGCCGTCGAAGATCAGCCGCTTCGCCTTCGTCGTGAACAGCGCCCAGCCGATCACCGCCGCGCAAATCATCGCCACGCCCATGATCAGGGCCGTCTCCGGCGCCTCCCGCCAGACCTCGGCCCCGGTTGCGAAGCAGAGGATCGCCAGCGCGGCGAAGGCGGCCAGCACCGCGCGGCGCAGGCCCTCCGGCCGATGAAGCTCTATGGCCGGCGCCGCTGAAATTTCGTCTTCCATCACTTCGCCCTCCCCTTCCGCGAGGCGCGGAGCATCGCCGGCCGGCGACGAATGTCCAGCCCTTGCCTTCCCCCGCCGCCCGGATCATCGTCCGGCGGATATTCGGAGGATGAAGAATGATCGAAGAACCGCCTCTCCTGACCATCAAGCGCCCGGCGCGCCGGCCGAGCCCGGCGCAGATCGCCGCGTTTCAGGGCATGCCCTCGGGCTTCGTCGCCGACGCGATGTATGGCACCGGGTCCATCGCCCGCGTCACCCCGCTCGGGGCCGGGCGGGACATACGCTGCGTCGCCGCCGGGCCGGCGCTGACGGTGGATTGCGGTCCGGGCGGCATTCTCGCGTTGCTCGCCTCCTTCGCCTTCATCCAGCCGGGGGATATCGTCGTCTCCGCCTATGCCGGCCATCAGGGCGCCGCCCAGGCCGGCGACCGGGCCATGGGGATGCTGAAGAATAACGGCGCCGCCGGTTTCGTCACCGACGGGCCGATGCGCGACTACGCGGGGCTGGTCGAGGTCGGGCTGCCGGTCTGGTGTTCGGGGCTGAACCCGGCCTCGCCGGTCTCGACCACGCCGGGCCGCGTCGGCCTGCCGATCCAGATCGGAGGGCGCGAGGTGGAGACCGGCGACATGATCGTCGCCGATCGCGACGGCGTGGTCGTGGCGCCCTTCGAGCAGCTCGACTCCATCATCGCCCAGCTTCAGGTGGTGCGCCAACTGGAGGCCGAGCTTGACGCCAAGGTCGCCGAAGGGCTGAAGAGCCCCCCGGCGATCGAGGAGCTGCTCAGGAGCGACAAGGTCCGCTACGTGGATTGAGGGCCGTCAGGCCCCTTCGGAGGCGGCGAGATCGGCGATGAAAAGGTCGATATCGCCGTTCCGCTTCTCGACCATGCCGCCGAAGGTTTCGCGCAGGGTGATCGCCAGAGAAACCCCCTCGAACACCACATCGGCGAGCAGCGGCTGGCCCGACCGGTCGCTGACCAGCCATTCCAGCACCACCGGCGCCGCCGAGGGGCGGATGACGTTGCTTTTGACCAGAACGCCCTTCTGGCCGGCGTCAACGGAGCCGGTGACCTCGATATTCTCGCCGCTATATTCGCCGAATCGGTTCTGATAGGTCCGCGAGATATAGCTGCGGAACGCGTCCTGATAGGCGCTCTTCTGCGCGTCGCTCATTTCGCGCCAGGTCCGGCCCATGGCGAAGCCCGCGACCTGGCTGAGCGAGGTCTTGCGCTCCAGCAGCGCCAGGAACTCGGCCGCGCCTTCCGCGCCGCTCCGCCCGTTATTGATCAGGGTCCGCAGATCGGCGATCACGCCGTTCACGA
>JBKECG010000102.1:0-3357 GCA_047974395.1 Pikeienuella sp.
CCTGCGTCGCACGACGAGGAGAAATACAAATGGCGGCATCTGGTCGAGAACTTCTTCCAGAATCTCAAGGAATTCAAACGCATCGCCATGCGCGCCTGCAAGACTGACCGTAGCTTCGAAACCATGATCAACATCGCCGCAACCGTCATCGCATCAAGATAAACGTCAACAAACCCTAGCGTATGGCGCCGAATGGCGAAGCGCCAGCGAGTCTTCCGGTGTCGACGACGGATCGGAAAGCGGCGTCGAGATCGGCGGCCCATGTTGCGCAAAAGCCGTTGGTGATCTTGCGCCCGACGACCGAGGGGCGGAGGGCGCGCTCGCAGGCGTTGTTGGTGGGCTGGACCAGTCCGGGCGGAGCGGCGGAATGTCGATCCGGTCGAACGCCGGGATCGCCTCTCCCGGCGCAGCCGCGCCGATCGCCGCGTCGCAACTCGTGCAACGCTACGGCCGGTGATCGACGATCCGGTCCGGCTCCGCGGCCAGCTGTCGGCCATGCCCCTCATGCCCGGGCTTCGCCCCGCGGGGCCTGCTGGCCTCCCGCCGCCCTTTCCGGTCCGTCGACGGCGGCTTCGAAGACGTCCGCGACGTCGTGCCGGGACGGCGCAATTTCCCCTGAAGCGCCAGATACGCTTCAACCAACTCGCCCTTGCTCAGTTTTTCAAGCTCGTCTCGATCCATACCCAGCGTGAATCACGAGATCGGAGCCGTGGAAAGCGGGGGGTGTGGAATTACGGGCTGAGGACATGCCAGAGGGACAAAACGGCTGTGTCTTGCCTGCTTTTAAAATCCTTGACTCTCGAATTTTAATCTTACAACGTAAGAATCAAGCTTCAGATAGATAAACAACGATAATGTGAGGAGGAAGCGGCGAGGTGGCGCCTCGCGTCGGCGTGGCGGCGTTGCCGTTACGAGGACTGTTTTTCCAAAATCGAATGCGTTCACCGAAGCCGTCAGCGCGACGGGATCATCGGCGCATAGTGGTTCTTCAGCTCAGAGGTATATCGAGGATGTTGTCTCCTACCGTATCGACGATAACCGCTCCGTTCGACGCCGTCTCAATGGAAATCGCAGAGCGTCACCCGGATGTGATCTTCATGACCGCGGATCTTCAGCCTTATGTCGATCTGCATCGCATGCCCGTCGAGCGGCCGAAGCAATTTCTGGACGTCGGCATGGCGGAGCAAAATCTCCTCTCGATCGGCGCGGGGCTGTCGAAAGCGGGATTTATCCCGGTCGCCACGACTTTCGCCTGCTATGCGTCCCGGCGCGCGTTTGATCAAATGGTCATATGCATGGGAACGGGCCCTCGCACCTGCGTTGTGATCGGCTTCACTCCGGGCATCGTGAATCCCGCCCGCATCCACCATCAGGCGACCGAAGACCTTGCGATGACCCGCGCAGTGCCGAACGCCACGGTGATCGACCCCGCGGACGCCGTCGAATTCATGCAGGCGGTGAGCGTCGCCGTGACGCAGCCGGGGCTGGTCTATTTGCGCGGGCATCGCGGCGTCGCGCCTCAGATCTTTGACCCGGAAACCTATCGTTACGAACTCGGCAAGACCTATGTCCTCAAGGAAGGGAAGGGCCCGGGCGTCATCGCGACCGGCTCCGCCACCCAATGGGCGCTTGAGGCGTCGGATCTGCTGGCCAGGGCGGGGGTCGAGCATGGCGTGTTGCATGCGCCGACGCTGAAGCCTGTGCGCGAGGATGAGATCTGGGAGTTCTGCCGGGGCCGCAAGCAGGTGTTCTCGCTGGAGAACCACCAGATTACCGGGGGCCTCGGGAGTTTGGTGGCGGAAGTGCTGGCGGGGCGCGAAGGCGGCCCGAAGCTCACCCGGCTCGGGGTGCCGAACCAGTGGGCTCCGGGCGGCACGCTTTCCTATATCCGTGGGCAGCTTGCGCTTGATGCGGAATCACTGGCGAAGCGTTTTCAGGCGGCGGCCTGATCTGCGCGCCGCGCCCGAAAAACATGAGGGCCGGAAGCCCTCCAATTCTGCACATGACATCTGGGAGGGCTGAAATGAAAACCTGTCTCGTTACCGGAGGCGCGCGCGGCATTGGGCGGGCGACGGCGCTCCTCGCCGCGAAGAATGGCTACAGGGTGGGCGTCGCCGGGCTCGCCGCGCATCTGGCCGAGGCCGAGGCCGTCGCGGAGGAGATAACCAGAGGCGGCGGCGCTGCGATCGCGTTGGCGGCGGATGTCGGGCGCGAAGCGGATATCGTGGCCATGTTCGCCAAAACGAAAGATGCGCTGGGGCCCGTGGATGCGGTGGTCAATGCCGCCGGCATGTCTTACGGCGCGGCGCCGGAAAGCTACGAGGCCGAACCGCTGAATATGATGATCCGCGTCAATGGGACGGGGCTGATCCTCTGCTGCCGCGAGGCGATCAGGCAGATGGACGGGCGTGGAGGCGCCATCGTCAACATCTCCTCCATGGCCGCGACGATCGGCGGACGGCCCGGCGCGGCGGCCTACGCCGCTTCGAAGGCGGCGGTGGATTCCTATACGACCGGCGCCGCGCGCGACGTCGCCAAACGTGGCATTCGTATCAACACCATACGCCCGGGCGTTATCGCCACGGCGATGACGGAAGCCCTGCAAAACAATCCGGAAGCCCTGAAACGGATCGAGGAATCCATCCCGATGGGTCGGATCGGACAGCCGGAGGAGATCGCCGCGATCGCCGTGTGGCTGATGTCCGAAGACGGCGTGCTCGTCAACGGCGCGCATATCAATGCCGGCGGAGGGGGATTCCATGTCGCCGCCGCCGTGTAGGCGCCTCCGGAGCGAGATGAAATAATCGTATAAATCAAGGGAGAATGAGCATGCCAGTTCTCAGAAACGATCCGACGAGACGATCTGTCGTCACCGGCGCCGGGGCTCTCCTTTTAAGCGGCTCCGCCGGGGTCCGGCGGGCGCGGGCGCAATCGAAGATCAAGATGAACGTCATGGCGTTGCCCACGCATCCCGGCTTTCCGCTCTGGGCGGCGCGGGATCTCGGTTTCTTCTCCGATGAAGGGCTGGATGTGCCGCCGATCAGCCATTTTCCGAGCGGTCCCGCGGCGATCGCGGCGGGATACGCCGGCGCCTGGGACTGCGGCTATCTCGGGGGGCCGCCGACGATCAGCGCGGGCGTGAAATACAACCTGCTCGTGGCCGGGCTCGATAATGTGCAGGTCGACAATTACGAAGTTTTCGTGCGCAAGGACGCCGAAGGAGCGGAAGATCTTGCATCCTACCTTCCCGGCAAGACGGCGTTGACCGCCGTCGGCTCCAACATGCAGTATTATCTTAACGCCTGCCTGAACACGCATGGGGTCGATCCCGGCGCGGTCAGAATGGTCAATGTGAAG
>JBKECG010000145.1:0-12562 GCA_047974395.1 Pikeienuella sp.
CGCCGGGGGCGATGCGTGCGGTCATCCACCCGGACGGCCCGCTTCCGCCCTTGCCCGCGGGGGTGGAGGTCGCGGCGGAGAACGGCCCCGGCCTTTCCGCCGTCTCCGGCCCCGAAGAGGCGATCGCGGCGCTGGAGACCCGGCTGGATCAGGCCGGAATCGGCTGGCGGCGGCTCAGGACCTCTCACGGGTTCCATTCGGCGGCGATGGAGGGCGCGGCCGAGGCCTTCGCCGCCCGGGCGGCGAAGATGCGCCTTTGCGCGCCGCGAATCCCGATGATCTCCAATCTGAGTGGAACCTGGCTGACCGAGGCGGAGGCGACCGATCCCGCCTATTGGGGCCGGCATCTGCGCCGGATGGTCCGCTTTGGCGAGGGCGCGGCTACGGCGCTGTCGCTGGAGGCGTCGGTCTTTGTCGAGACCGGCCCCGGCGGCTCCCTCGCTTCGCTCCTGCGTCATCAGGGGGCGGCGCGGGTCGTTCCCGGCCTCGCGGCGGAGAAGGACGCGCTGGAGGAGGCGCTGGGCGCGGTCGGCGCCGCCTGGCGCGCCGGGCTCTCGCCCGACTGGCGGGTTCTGGCCCCCGGCGCGCGCCGGCGCGTCGCGCTGCCGGGCTATCCGTTCGAGCGCCGGCGGCATTGGGTGGAGCCCGACGCCGTTCTGGCGGAAACGCCGGCGCCTTCGGGCGAGGCGCGGATCTACGCCCCTTCCTGGCGCAGCGCCGCCCCGGCGCCGGCGGCGGAGAAAAGCCGCCGCGGCTGGCTGATCTTCGATGACGGCGCCGCGGGCCGCGCGCTGGCCGAGGCGCTGGAGCGGGCCGGCGACGACGCCTATCGGGTCGAGATCGGCGAAGGCTTCGCCGAGCCCGGATATCGCGGCTTCACCCTCGCCCCCGGCGCCGGCGCCGGCGATCTGCTGGCGGCGCTGGCCGAACGCGGTGCGGCGCCGAAAGAGGTCGTCTTCGCCTGGCCGCTCGGCGAGGCGCCGGCGGATGCGCTGACGCGGGCGCTGCATGATCTTGTCGGCGCGCTCGCATCCGCCGATCGCGAGCTGCGGCTGACCGTCCTGACCCGGGGCGCGGCGGATGTGACCGGGGCTGAGCCGCTCGCCGCCGATCGCGCCCTGCTTCATGGCCAGCTTCAGGTCGCGGGGCAGGAGCATCCGAAGCTCGGCTGCCGCATTCTCGATCTCGACCCGGAAGAGCGCGCCCCCCCGGAAGATCTCGCGCTCTGGTTGCGCAGGACGCTGCTGGAGGAGCGCGACCCGATCGCCGCCCGGCGCGGCGGGCGGCTCTGGCGGCTTTCCCACCAGCCATGCGCGGCCGGCCCCGCGCCGGCCCAGCGCCGCAACGGCGTCTTCGCCGTCATCGGCCATGTTGCCGAGGGGATGGGCCGGGTCTGGGCCGGGCGACTTGCGGCGACGCCGGGCCTGCGGCTGGCGCTGATCGAGGATGACCGCGCCGCGCCCGTCAAGGCGCCGGAGGGCGATGCGCTGATGCGCGTCGCGGCCGATTGCGCCGAGGCCGGCGCGCTCGGCGCGGCGCTGGATCAGGTCGCGGCCCGCTGGGGCCGGATCGACGGCGTATTCCTCTCCACCCCTTTCAGCGATGTGGAGGTGACCGCGCCGCTCGCGCTCCTGGGCGACGGCCAGCGCGCGCGGGCCGATGCGACCTGCGTCGCGCCGCTGGAGGCGCTGGCCGGGGCCGTCGCGTCGCGGCGGGTCGGCTTCTGCTGCGTGCAGTCATCGCTTTCCTCGGTGATCGGCGGGGTCGGGCTGGCGGCCTATGCCGGCGCGCATCATCACGCCGATATCCGCGTCGCGGTGCTGAGCCGGACGGGAGGCTGCGTCTGGCGCGTGGTCAACTGGGATGCGCTGGAGACCGGAACCGGCGAGCGCGGCAAGGGGCCGGTCGGAGATTTCGCCCTCTCGCCCGATATGGTCTGGGAGGCGACGCTGCGCGTGGTCGGCGAAGGGCCGGAGGGCCGCGTCGTGGTCTCGCGCGGGGATGTCGATGCGCGGCGGCGCGAATGGCTGAACCCGGCGCCGAAGACGGAAAGCGCCGCGCCGGCGGGCGGGCGCAAGCGGCCCGATCTTGAAAACCCCTTCGTCGCGCCGCGCACGCCGGTGGAGGCGGAGGTCGCGGGGGTGCTTCAGGATCTCCTCGGTCTCGACCGGATCGGCGTCGAGGACGGGTTCTTCGAGCTTGGCGGCCATTCGCTGCTGGCGATCCGCGCCATCGCCCGGCTGAGGGAGGCTTTCCCCGTCCAGATCGAGATGCGCGAACTGCTCACCGACAATCCGAGCGCCGCCGGCATCGCCAGGCTGATCGAGGAGAAACTGGCCGGCGACGCCGATCTGGCGGCGCTGGTGGCGGAGGTTTCCGACCTCTCCGAGGATGAGCTGCGCGCTGCGCTGGAGGAAGGGGTCGGCTCATGACCGGGATCGCCGGAAAGCTCGCCGGGCTTTCGCCCGAACAGCGCGCGCTGTTGCAGCGCCGGCTGGCCGCGCGCCGGCCGGGGCAGGGGGCGATCCCGCGGCGTGGGCCGGGACCGGCGGCGCTCTCTTTCGCGCAGCGCCGGCTCTGGTTCATGCAGGCGCTGAACCCGGCCAACACCGCCTATAACGTGATGACGGCGCTGCGCCTGCGCGGCTCGCTGGACGAGGCCGCGATGCGCGCCGCCTTCGCCGCGCTGATCGAGCGGCATGAGGCGTTGAGAACCGGTTTCGAGACCGGCCCGGACGGAGAGCCGCGCCAGATCCCGGCGCCCGCGCCGGCGCTGGAGATGATCGACCTTTCCGCCGGCCCCGACCCTCTGGCGGCGGCGCGCGCGCGTCTCGCCGAAATCACCGCCCGGCCGCATGACCTGAGCGGGGCGCCGGTGCGGGCCGGGCTGATCCGGCTCGGCGCCGGGGACCGGCTGCTGGCGATCGGGCTGCATCATATCGCCGCCGATCGCTGGTCGATGGCGCTGATCACGCGCGATCTCGCCGCGCTCTATGGCGCCGCCTGTGCGGGCGCGCCCTCGCCGCTGGCGCCGGTGATGTTGCAGATGCCGGATTTCGCGGCATGGCAACATGGCTCCCAGGGCGCCGAGCTTGAGCGCCAGCTGGACTGGTGGCGGGGCGCGCTTGCCGGCGCGCCGGCGCTCGATCTGCCGCGCGACCGGCGGCCTGCGCCGGGATCGGGCGCGCCGGGGGGTGTTCTGCCCTTCGATCTGCCGCCGGATCTGACCCGCGCCGCGCGCGAGGCCGCAAGGCGCGCCGGCGTGAGCCTGTTCACGCTGCTTCTGACCGGGTTCAACATGCTTCTGGCCCGCTATTGCGACGCCGAGGATGTCACGGTCGGCGCCGATGTCGGCAATCGCGAACGGGCGGAGACCCAGGGCATGGTCGGGCCGCTGGTCAACACGCTGGCGCTGCGCGCCGATCTGTCCGGCGATCCCGGCTTCGCCGAGGCGCTGCGCCGGACCGAGGCGAGCTTCCGCGCCGGGCTCGCCCATCAGGACGCGCCACTGGATCAGGTGGTGGAGGCGCTGAACCCGGCGCGAAAACCGGATGAGATGATCCCGCTCTTTCGCGCCAAATTCGATCTTCAGCAGGCGGAGACCCTGCCCGCCGCGATCCACGGGCTGCGGCTGGAGCGGTTCCCCTATCAGGACGTGGCCGCCAAATACGAACTGCGATTCAATCTGGAGGATGACGGCGAGCGGATCGGCGGCAAGGTCGAATATCGCGCCGATCTTTACGAGCCGGAGACGATCGGGCGCATGGCCGGGCATTACCTCCGCCTGCTCGCCGCCGCGCTGGCGGCGCCGGAGACGCCGCTTTCCGCCCTGCCGATGCTGTCGGCGGAGGAACGCGCCACGCTGCTGGCGCTGGGCGAAGGCCCCGAACCGCTCCCACATGCGGAGACCCTGCACGCCGCTTTCGAGGCTGCCGTGGACCGCGCCCCCGACGCCGTGGCGCTGACCCATGCGGGCGGCGCGCTCTCTTACGCCGAGCTTGACGCCCGCGCCAACGCCGTCGCCGCCCTGCTGATCGCGCGGAACCCGCCGGCGGAGACCCGCGTCGGGATCTGCATGGCGCGGAGCCCCGATCTGGTCGCCGCCATATTGGGCGTGCTGAAGGCGGGCTGCGCCTATGTCCCGCTCGATCCGGCCTATCCCGAGGCCCGGCTGGCCTTCATCGCCGGCGACGCCGGGGCGGGGCTGGTCCTGACCGACGGGCGCCGCCCGCCCTTCGCCGAAGGGGAGATCGAGCTGATCGACGTGATCGCCGCGCCCCCCGCGCCGCGCCCCGCGCCGCGCGGGGCCGGGGCGGGGCTGGCGGTGATCATCTACACTTCCGGCTCGACCGGGCGGCCGAAGGGCGTGGCGCTGGAGCATCGCAACATCCTCTCGCGCGTCGCCTGGGCGGGCGAGGCTTTCGCGCCCGAGGATTTCGCCGGCATGCTCTTCGGCACTTCGGTCTCCTTCGATCTGTCGCTTTTCGAGATCTTCGCCACGCTCGCCCTTGGCGGGCGGCTGGTTCTGGCCGGCTCGCTCCTCGATCTGCCCCGGCTCGGGCCGGAGGCCGGCGTCACCTTCGTCAACACCGTGCCGAGCCTGCTGCGCGAACTGGTGAAGCATGACGAGTTGCCGCCCAGCGTGCGCTGCGTCAATCTCGCCGGGGAATTCTTCCCCCCCGCCTTGCTGGATCGGTTGAAGGAATTTCCGCATCTCAAGCGGATCAATAATCTTTACGGCCCGACCGAGGATGCGATCTATGACGCCGGCAACCCGGTCGAGGACGAGCCGGAGCGGCCGATGCCGATCGGCCGGCCCTTTCCCGGCTCGCGCATCCATATCCTCGACCGCAGCGGCGGGCTTCTGCCGCGCGGCGCGGCGGGGGAGATCTGCGTCGCCGGCGCCGGGCTGGCGCGCGGCTATCTGAATCGGCCCGAACTGACGGCGGAGAAGTTCCGCCCCGATCCCTTCGCCGGGGGGGACGCCCGGCTCTATCGGAGCGGCGATCGCGGGCGCTGGCGGAGCGACGGGCGGATAGACATCCTCGGGCGCATCGACACGCAGGTGAAGATACGCGGTCAGCGGATCGAGACCGGCGAGATCGAGAACGCGCTTGAGGCGCTGCCCCACATCGCCGAGGCGGTGGCGCTGGCCACCGGCGCGCCGGGCGATACGGATCGCCAGCTGGCGGCCTATGTCGCGCCCCGGCCCGGCGAAACGGCGGAGCCGGAGGCCCTGCGCGCCCATCTCGCGGCGCTTCTGCCGGCGCATATGGTTCCTTCCCGCTGGCTGATCATGCCGGATCTGCCGCGGATGCCGAACGGCAAGATCGACCGGCGGGCGCTGCCGCCGATCGCGGCGGAGGAGGCCGCGCCCGCCACCCCGCCGGCGAGCGAGACCGAGCGGCGGGTGATCGCGCTCTGGTCGGCGGCTCTGGGGCGCGAAGATATCGGGGCGGAGGATGATTTCTTCGCCCTTGGCGGGCATTCGCTGATGGCGATGCGGCTTCTGGCGCGGCTTAGGGAGGAATTCGGCGTGACCCTCGCGCTCGGGCAGCTTTTCGACGCGCTGACCCCGCGCCGGCAGGCGGCGCTGATCGACGAGGCCGCCGGCGTGGCGGAGGCTCCGGCGGACGCGACCGCGGGTCTTTCGGACGCCGAGGTTGACGCGCTTCTGGCGCAGATGGCGGAGGAGGCGAGGTGAACCCGATGGATCTCGCGGCGCTCGACCCTGCGCGCAAACGCGCGCTTCTGGCGGAAAAGCTGCGCCAGCCGGCGAAATCCGGCGGACCGCGCCGGGCGCCGCTCAGCCTTGCGCAGCAGCGGCTCTGGTTCATCGACCAGATCGAGCCGGGGCGGCGGGTCTATACGATCTCGGCCGCGCTGCGGCTTGAGGGCGCGCTGGATATCGACCGGCTCTCGGGCGCGTTCGACGCGATCCGCGCCCGGCATGAAAGCCTGCGCACCCGCTTCGTCGACGAGGCCGGCGCCCCGGTTCAGGTCATCGACCCGCCGGCGCCGCTGGCGCTGTCGCGGCGCGATCTTGCGGATGCGCCCGACGGGCTGGATGGCGCGCTGGCGGAATTCGCCGGCGCGCCCTTCGATCTGGCGAAGGGGCCGCTGGTGCGCTGCGCGCTGTTCCGGCTGGGGCCGGATCGGCATGCGCTGGCCTTCGCCGCCCATCACATCATCGCCGATTATCGTTCGCTTCAGATCATGCTCGGCGAACTGACCGCGCTCTATCAGGGGCGCGATCTGCCGCCGCTTCCGCTCCAATACGCCGATTACGCGCTGTCGCAACGCCGCCGCGCCGCCGCGCTTGCGGCGGAGGTGGAGGAATGGCGCGAGACGCTGGAAGGGCTGCCGGCGCTGCTGGAGACGCCGACGGATTTTCCCCGTCCCGCGCGGGCGAGCTTCGCCGGCGCGCGCCATCGTTTCGCCCTTTCGCCTGCGCTGACCCGTCGGATCGAGGCGCTGGCGCGAGAGCGGCGCGCGACGCCCTTCATGGCGCTTCTCGCCGGTTTTCACGCTCTTCACCGGCGCTATTCCGGCGAGGCGGATATCTGCATCGGCACGACCGTCTCCAATCGCGACCGGGCCGAGCTTCAGGGCCTTGTCGGCTATTTCGTCAACACGCTGGCGCTGCGTTGCAGGGTCGGGGATGGCGACAGTTTCGACAGCCTGCTGGAGCGGCTTCGCGCCGTGACGCTTGGGGCGATGAAGCGGCAGGAGGCGCCGTTCGAACAGGTCGTGGACGCCGCCGCCAGCCAGCGGAGCCTCGCCCATGCGCCGCTCTTTCAGTCGATGTTCAACCTGCATGAAAAGCAGCCCGACAGGATCGACCTGCCGGGCTTGACCATCGCGCCGACGCCAACGCCGGGACGGGGGGCGCGGTTCGATCTCTGCCTCGACATGTTCCATGGAGAAACGCTGACCGGGGTGCTGGAATACGCCACCGATCTTTTCCGCCCCGAGACCGCGGCGCGGATGGCCGCCGATTTCACCCGCATTCTTGAGCAGGCGACGGCGGCGCCGGACCGGCCGCTATGTGAAATCGACCTGCTGGACGATGCCGACCGCGAAGCCCTCGCCCAGCTCAACGACAGCGCCCGCGCCGTTCCCGAAGCTGATCTCTCCAGCCTGATCGCGGCGACGGCGGCGCGGCGCGGCGAAGCGCCGGCGCTGATCGCGGGCGATCTGCGGATGAGCCACGCCGCGCTGGATGCGGCGGCGAGCCGGCTGGCGGCTTTTCTCGCGCCGCGGCTGGGGCGGGGGGATCGCGTCGCCATCTGCCTGCCGCGCGGCGCCGACATGGTGGTGGCGCTTCTGGCGGCGTTGAAGCTCGGCGCGGCCTATATCCCGCTTGACCCGACCCACCCGCCGCAAAGGCTGCGCAATATTCTGGAGGACGCCGCCCCCGCGCTGCTGATCGTCGAGGGCGCGCCGCCGGTTTCGGCGCCTTGTCCGGTTCTGGACATCGCCGCTGCGCGGGCCGGGATCGACGCGGCGCCGGGGCAGCCCCCCGCGCGCGCCATCGGCGGCGGCGATCTCGCCTATGTCATCTTCACCTCCGGCACCACCGGCCGGCCGAAGGGCGTGCCGATCCGGCGGGAGA
Organism: Pikeienuella sp.; assembly: GCA_047974395.1. Classification (GTDB taxonomy): domain Bacteria; phylum Pseudomonadota; class Alphaproteobacteria; order Rhodobacterales; family Rhodobacteraceae; genus Pikeienuella. The sequence continues at coordinate 7,616 of JBKECG010000145.1, forward strand.
GCCTTGTCAACCTCCTGACCGACATGGCCCGCCGCCCCGGCATGAGCGAGCGGGATACGCTGGTCGCCGTCACCACGCCCGCCTTCGACATCGCTGCGCTGGAGCTTTTCCTGCCGCTCCTGACCGGCGGAACGCTGGTTCTGGCCGGGCCGCATGACGTGATCGACGGGCGCGCGCTTTCGCGCCTGATCGGGGAGACCGGCGCGACCATGATGCAGGCGACGCCGGCCACATGGCGGCTGATGGCGGAGGAAGGCTGGCACGCGCCCGAAGGTTTCGCCATGCTTTGCGGCGGCGAGGCGCTCGACCCCGCGCTGGCGGCGCGACTGCTCGAAGGGGGCGGGCGGCTCTGGAACCTTTACGGCCCCACGGAGACGACGATCTGGTCCGCCTGCGCCGGGATCGCGGCCGGGGATTGCGCCGCAGGGCTGATCCCGCTTGGCGAGCCGGTGGCGAACACCACGCTGCATGTGCTCGACGAGGCGGGCGGGGACTGCCGGCCCGGCGTCGCCGGAGAGCTGCATATCGGCGGGCTCGGCCTCAGCCCCGGCTATCTGGATCGCGAGGATCTGACAGCCGAACGTTTCGTCATCCGCCAAGGCGTCCGGCTCTACCGGACCGGCGACCGGGTGAAGCGGCTGGCGGATGGGCGGCTGGCCTATCTCGGGCGGCTGGATTTTCAGGTGAAGCTGCGCGGCTTCCGCATCGAGCCCGGCGAGGTCGAGGCGCTTCTGGCCGCCGACCCCGCCGTCGAGGAGGCGGTCGTTGCGCTGCGGGGGGAGGGCGAGGACGCCGCGCTCATCGCATGGTGCCGGCCGGAAGCGGCGGCCGGGGACGCGCCGCGCCTGCGCGCCATGCTGGCGGCGCGCCTGCCGGCCTATATGGTTCCGGCGGGCTTCGTCTTCCTCGATTCCTTCCCGCTCAACGCCAATGGCAAGGTCGATCGGCGTCGCCTGCCGGCGCCCGAGGCGCCCGAGGCGGCTGAGACGGCGGAGGCGCCGCCCGAAACCGGGGTCGAGGCGATGCTCTCGCGTCTCTGGGCCGCGCTGCTGGAGATCACGCCGCCGGGCAGGGACGCGGATTTCTTCGCCCTTGGCGGTCATTCCCTGCTGGCCATGCGGATGATCGCCCGGCTGCCGCATGAAGGGGAGCGGGCGACATTGCTGCGGCTCCTGTTCGAGAACCCGCGCCTTGGCGATTTCGCCGGCGCGCTGGAGGAGGCGAACCTGTTGAGCGAAACGCCGCCGGCCCCGATCCCGCGCCTGCCCGAAGACGCGCCGCGCCCGCTCTCCTTCGCGCAGGAGCGGCAATGGGCGCTGGCGGCGCTCGATCCCGATCAGCGCGCCTATCTGATCCCGGCGGCGGTGAAGCTGAAAGGCCGGCTTGACCCCGACCGGCTGAAGCGCGCCTTCGCCGATCTTTGCGCGCGCCACGAGGTTCTGCGCACGGCCTATCCGGCGGAGGGCGGCCGGGCGCGCGTCGTCATCAGCGCCGCAGCGCCGGATTTCGCAGTGGCGGAGATCGACGCGGCGGCGCTGGAGGCGGCGCTGGGCGAGGAAAGCGCGTGGCCCTTTGATCTCGGGCGCGGCCCGCTGGCGCGGCTTCGGCTCTACCGGACCGGCCCGGATCGCCATGCGCTGCTGCTTGTCCTGCATCACATCATCGGCGACGCCGCCTCCGTGCAGTTGCTGCTGCGCGAATTGATGGCGGATTACGCCGCGCCCGGCGCGGTCGCGCCGCCGCCGCTGCGCTACGCCGATTACGCCGCCTGGCAGCGGGCGCGGGATTTCGCGCCCCAGGTCCGTTAGTGGGAGGAAAACCTGACAGGGGCGCCGCCGCTTCTGGACCTGCCGACCGATTTTCCCCGGCCGGCGCGTCAGGGCCATGCCGGGGGCGGGGTGGATTTCACCATTGGCGGCGAGACGGCGAAGGGGCTGCGCGAACTGGCGGCGCAGGCCGGGGCGACGCCGTTCATGGCGCTGCTCGCGGTCTATGCGCTCATGCTCGGCCGCTATGCGATGGCGGAGGAGGTGGTGATCGGCGCGCCCGCCGCCTCGCGCCCGCATCCCGATCTGGAGCGGATGGCCGGGCTTTTCGTCAACACCATGGCGCTGCGCCTGCCGGCGGCGGCGGCGGGCGGCTTTCGCGCCCTGCTCGCGGCCTGCCGCGACCGGGTCGTCGCCGGGCTCCAGCATCAGGACGCGCCTTTCGAGCAGGTGGTGGAGGCGATCGCGCCCGAGCGGAGCTGGAGCCATAACCCCGTCTTCCAGACCATGTTCGTCTGGAAGGCGCGGGAACCCGCGCCGCCCGCGCCGCCGGAAGGGCTCGACTGGGCGCCGATGATCCCGCCGGGCGGCGACGCCAAGATGGATCTCTCGCTCGGCGTTTTCGACCGGGGCGAGGATTTCGCGCTTCGGCTCGAATACCGGCGCGATCTTTTCCGCGCGGAAACCGCGGCGCATATGGCCGGAGCCTTCGCCGCGCTGGCGGCGAGCGTCGTCGGCGAACCCGACGCGCCGACCGCGCGGCTTTCGCTCCTCGGCCCCGATCAGGCGGCGGAGATCGACGCCTGGAACCAGACCGGCCCGGTTCATGTCGGCCCGGAGGAGACGCTGCACGGTCTGTTCTCGGCCCGCGCGGCGGAATGCGGCGCGCGCATCGCGGTGCGCGACGCGGCCGGAGGCGCGCTTTCCTATGCGGCGCTGGAGGCCCGGAGCGACGCGCTGGCGGCGCATATGCAGGGGCGCGGGATCGGGCCGGGCGACCGGGTGGGCCTGTCGCTGGCGCGGCGGGTCGATCTGGTGGCGGCGATGCTGGCCGTTCTGAAGACCGGCGCGGCCTATGCGCCGCTGGATCCGAACTATCCGCCCGAGCGCATCGCCGGGATCGCCGAGGACGCCGAACTGTCGCTGATCCTGACCGAGGCGGTCCTGGCCGAGGCGGCGGAGGGCGCGCGCCCGGCGCCGGTCGCGGTCGGGGCGGGGGATCTCGCCTATCTGATCTACACGTCCGGCTCCACCGGCCGGCCGAAAGGGGTGATGCTGGAGCATCGGAACGCCGTCGCGCTGCTGCGCTGGGCGGAGCGCGCCTTCGGCGATGACGAACTCGCCGGCATGCTCGGCTCCACCTCGATCTGTTTCGATCTTTCGGTCTTCGAGATCTTCGTGACGCTGACCCGGGGCAGAACGCTGCTGCTGGTCGATGACGTCTTCGGCCTGCCGGAGGCCCCGTTCAGGGATGAGGTGACGCTGGTCAACACCGTGCCGACGCCCATGGCGGCGCTTTTGCGGCTCGGCCCGTTGCCGGCCTCGGTGCGCACGGTCTGCCTGGCGGGGGAACCCCTGCCGCCGGCGCTGGCGGCGCGGATTCACGCGCTGCCGGATGTGAAGCGGCTCTGGAATCTCTATGGCCCCTCGGAGGACACGACCTATTCCACCGGCATGATCCTGCCCCGGAGCGGCCCGTTCAATATCGGCTTTCCGGTCGCCGGAACCCAGGCGCATGTGCTGGACGAGGCCCTGCGCCCCGTCCCGCCCGGCATGCCGGGGGAGCTGTGCCTTTCCGGGGCCGGAGTCGGGCGCGGCTACTGGCGCCGGCCGGATCTGACGGCTGAGAAATTCGTGGCGAATCCGTTCGACCGTGACGGAAGCGCGCCGCGTCTCTATCGCACCGGCGATCTGGTGCGCCGGGCGGCGGACGGCTCGCTGGATTATCTCGGACGCGGCGACCGGCAGGTGAAGGTGCGCGGCTTCCGGATCGAGCCGGGCGAGGTCGAGGCGGCGCTGGACGCGCTGCCCGGCGTCGAGGCGGCGGCGGTCGATCTCTGGCGCGACGGCGAGGGCGATGGAAGGCTGACGGCCTGGATCGAGGGCGCAGCCTCGCCGGCGGCGCTTTCGGCGGCGCTGGCGGCGCGCCTGCCGGCGCATCTCGTCCCCACGGTCTTCGTTCCGGTGGCGGCGATGCCGCGCCTGCCGAACGGCAAGCTGGACCGCAAGGCGCTGCCGGCTCCGCCGAAGGCGCGCGCGCGGTCCGGGCTCGAAGCGCCGCTTGCGGGCATGGAGGCGCGGCTGGCGGCGATCTGGGCGCGGGTCCTCGGCCGCGAAAGGGTCGGGCGGGAGGAGAATTTCTTCACCATCGGCGGCGATTCCATCCTCGCGATCCAGGTGATCGCCGCAGCGCGGGAGGAAGGCGCCGCGCTGTCGCCGCGCGATCTCTTCCAGCATCCGACCATCGCCGCGCTGGCCGCGGCGGCGGAGACGCGCGGCCCGCTGGGGCGCGCGCTCGGCCCGGTCACGGGCGCGCAGACGACGACGCCGATCCAGCGATGGTTCCTCGACCGCGACCTGCCGCAGGCGCATCACTGGAATCAGGCGGTGGTGCTTGAGCCCGCGCGGCCGCTCGCGCCCGAGACGCTGGAGCGCGCGCTTTCGACGCTCGCCGACTGGCATGACGGGCTGCGGGCGCGGTTCGCCCGGACCGGGGCGGGATGGGCGCAGAGCTACGCCCCGCCGGGCGCGCCGGTCCCGCTGATCCGGGCGAGGGGCGACGTCACCGCCGCCGCCGCGCGGATGCAGGCGGGGTTCGATCTTGGCGAAGGGCCGCTCTGGGGCGCGGCGCTGAGCGGGGAGGGCGGGGCGCAGCGTCTGGCGGTGGCGGCGCATCATCTGCTGGTGGACGGGGTTTCCTGGCGGATCCTGCTGGCCGATCTCCAGCGCATCTATGAGGCGCTGGAGGCGGGGCGCGACCCCGGCGCGCCGCGGCGCGGGCTCAGCCCCGGCGCCTGGGCGGACACGCTGGCCGACAGCGCCGACAGCGCCGCCGCGGCGCCGTTCTGGCGCGAGATGCGGGCCGAACCCGCGCCGCCCCTGCCGCTGGACGATCCCGCGGCGCCGACCCGGGAGGCGAACCGGGCGCGCGAGGAGACGCTTGTCGACCCGGATCTGACGA
>JBKECG010000251.1:0-52015 GCA_047974395.1 Pikeienuella sp.
CACCGGCGATTTTGCATTGGAGGATTTGGGCTTCATCTTCGTTCCTTCGTCACTACGACGAAGCCCAAATCCTCCTTAAATCACAACCTCAAATCTGTGCCATAGGTGCTGACAGGGGACACTTTCCAGCATGCCCGGTCCGAAAGCCAGTATTCCGCCGCCATCGCCCAACTCCTCTTGGCTCCATCCCGAAAGATGCAGAGTGATAGCATATAATCAATGCTTTGATTGGGTTTTGAGCCTATCCACCCGCAGGGGTGCACTCCAGCCCCGGACAAAAGAAAATTTCGGCGGGCCGTCGGAAGGGACAAAAATGGGCAAAAAAGTATGTAACTACAACGCGCTAGCCGAATACGATGGAAATTTCTGATTCGTTATATGTAGTTAGGTGCGTTGGCATGGCGGAATCTTTGTCCGCCACTATCCCCGAATTCTCACGACAAGAACCGCGCGGCCGGGAAGGGGCGGTCAGATGAAGCCCAGTTCCAGCCGCGCCTCGTCCGACAGCATGTCCATGCCCCAGGGCGGGTCCCAGACCAGATTGACGGCGGCGGACCTGATCCCCGGCACCGCCTCCACCGCGTCGGCGACCCAGCCGGGCATTTCGCCGGCGACCGGGCAGCCGGGGGCGGTCAGGGTCATGTCGATCTCCACCGCGCCTTCATCGTCGATCAGGATCGTGTAGACGAGGCCGAGATCGAAGATGTTCACCGGAATCTCGGGGTCGTGAACCGTGCGGCAGGCGTCGCAGATCGCTTCATAGAGCGGGTGATCCACGCTCGACGGCCGGATGATCGGTTCGCCTTCGCCATCATCGGCCATCGCTCCGCTCCCTTTCGCTGGTTTCCACCCTGATATATGGCTCGCGCCGGACAGCGTCTAGGGATGCCGGATGGAGCGATTTTCTTTCAGCGTGAGCGCGCGCGACGGCAAGGCGCGGCGCGGCGTGGTGAAAACCCCGCGGGGCGAGATCAGGACGCCCGCCTTCATGCCGGTCGGCACCGCCGCGACGGTGAAGGCGATGCTGCCCGAATCCGTGCGCGCGACCGGGGCGGATATCCTGCTGGGCAACACCTATCACCTGATGCTGCGCCCGGGGGCGGAGCGGGTGGCGCGGCTGGGCGGGCTGCATCGCTTCATGGGATGGGAGCGGCCGATCCTGACCGATTCCGGCGGTTTTCAGGTGATGAGCCTTTCGGGGCTGCGCAAGCTCACCGAAGAGGGCGTGCGCTTCAAGTCGCATATCGACGGGGCCGAGCATCATCTGACGCCGGAACGCTCCATGGAGATCCAGCGGCTTCTGGGCTCCGATATCGTCATGTGTTTCGACGAATGCACGCCCTTCCCGGCGACGGAGGATGCGGCGGCGGAGAGCATGGCGCTCTCCATGCGCTGGGCGCGCAGGAGCCGCGAGGCGTTTGGCGACCGGCCCGGATACGCGCTGTTCGGCATTCAGCAGGGAAGTGTTTTCAAGGGGTTGCGCGAAAATTCTTCGGCGGCGCTGAAGGAAATCGGCTTTGACGGCTACGCCATTGGCGGCCTCGCGGTCGGCGAGGGGCAGGGGGCGATGTTCGACGTGCTGGACTACGCCCCCGGCATGCTGCCAGAGGACCGCCCGCGCTATCTGATGGGCGTCGGTAAGCCCGACGACATCGTCGGCGCGGTGATGCGCGGGGTGGACATGTTCGACTGCGTGCTGCCCTCGCGCTCCGGGCGCACCGGGCAGGGGCTGACGCGGCGCGGGGCGGTGAACATCAAGAACGCCCGCCATGCCGACGATCCGCGCCCGCTGGACCCGGATTGCGCCTGCCCGGCCTGCCGGACCTATAGCCGCGCCTATCTCCATCATGTGTTCAAGGCGGGGGAGATCATCTCCTCCATGCTGCTGACCTGGCATAATCTTCATTATTATCAGGAACTGATGCAGGGGCTGCGCGATGCGATCGAGGCCGGCGCGCTGAAGGATTTCGCCGCCGCCTTCGCGGCGGAAAGGGCGAAGGGCGATCTGGAGCCGCTCTGACGCTCGCGCCCTGTGACGCGGCGCGCCATTGGGCTGGACCGGCGGGCGCGCTATGATAGAAGCCGGGATAGGCAAACGGATGGGCGAGCGCATGAAGCTTCTCAGTCTGATCTTCACCTGGTGGAACGGGTCGACCATCGGCACCAATCTCTTCACCCGTCGCTTCGGCGAGAAGGTCGGAGAGGACGAGGCCGGCAACGTCTTCTACCAGAACGCCGGCGGCGCGCGCCGCTGGGTGGTTTATGACGGCGTCGCCGAGGCCAGCCGCATCTCTCCTGAATGGCATGGCTGGTTGCACCACACCTGGGACGAGCCGCCAAGCCGCGCGCCCTTGCCGCGCAAGGCGTGGGAGAAGGATCACAAGGCCAACGCCACCGGCTCGGCCGCGGCCTACGCCCCTTCGGGGAGTTTGCGCGCCCCCGCCGAAAGGCCGCGCGTGAGCGGCGATTACGAAGCCTGGAGTCCCTGATATGGCGTCCAACGCTGCTGAAACCCTGATCGGCGCCGCCGTGATCGCGGTCGCGGGCGGTTTTCTCGTCTACGCCGCGCAGAACGCCGATCTCGGCGGGGTCGGGGGCGGATATTATGAGGTTAAGGCCGGGTTCCGTAAGGCGTCCGGCGTCTCCACCGGCGCGGATGTGCGGGTCTCCGGCGTCAAGGTCGGGTCGGTCGCCGGCGTCGCGCTCGACGCCGAGACCTATCGCGCCATCGCGTCGCTCTCGATCCGCGAGGATGTGAAGCTGCCCGAGGACAGCGTGGTCACGATCACCTCCGACGGGATTCTCGGCGGCTCCTATGTCTCGATCGACCCGGGCGCTTCCGATTTCAATATCGAGCCGGGGGCCGAACTGACCAACACTCAGGGCTCGGTCGATCTGATCGAGTTGCTGAGCAAGGCGGTTTCGGGTTCGGGGAATTGATCATGACCTTCAATCGACCGGAGCGCGCGGCGTGATGAAGGCCTGCGCCCTCGCCCTCGCCCTGATCGCGTCGCCTGCCCTGGCGCAGCAGCAGCCCCCGGTCTCGCCGGGCGCACGCTTCGAGGTTCCGCCGGCGCCTGGTGCGACCTATGCCCCGCCGCCCGCCGCCCCCGGCTTCGTCGAGGAGCCGATCGAGGAGGAGCGCCCGGCTTGGCGGTCGGAGGCGCGCGCCGTCGCGATCCTGCGCGGGCTGGACAAGATGGCCGGCCGCGCCAGCGACATCCGCGCGCCGGTCGGCGAGGAGGTGACCTATGGCCGGCTCCGGCTGCAGGTCGTCGAGTGCCGCGAACCGCCGGAGGGGGAGGTCGCCGACGCTTTCGTCTTTCTCAGGATCTGGGATTCAGGCGAAGGGGGGGAGGCGCTGTTCTCCGGCTGGATGTTCGCCTCCAGCCCGGCGCTGAGCGCCATGGATCATCAGCGATACGATATCTGGCCGCTGAGCTGCGCCACGTCCTGAGGCGGGGCGTCGTCGGGCAGCGCGTCGAAATCGGCCGGTGAAGCGACCGCGAGATCCAGAAGATCGCGATAACGGCGCCGGGAGACGGTGCGCGCGCCGAAACGGGCCAGATGCTCGGTCACGAATTGCGTGTCGAGCAACTGGAACCGGCCCGCCTTCAGCCGCGCCACCAGATGCACCAGCGCGATCTTGGAGGCGTCGGGCGCGAGGCTGAACATGCTCTCGCCGAAAAAGGCGGCGCCGAGCTTCACCCCATAGAGCCCGCCGACCAGTTCTCCCTCCTGACGCACCTCCACGGAATGGGCGTAGCCCATGCGGTGGAGCGCGACATAGAGCCGGCGGATCTCCGGGTTGATCCAGGTCGATTCCCGCGCCGCGCAACCGTCGATCACCGCTTCGAAATCCTGGTCGATATCGACCCGGTGCCGCCCGCGCCTGACCTTTTTCAACAGGCTTTTCGGGGCGTGGAACCCATGCAGGGGAATGATCCCGCGCAGATCGGGGTCGATCCACAGCACCTCGTCCGAACTGGCCGATTCGGCCATCGGAAACACCCCCGCCGCATAGGCGCGAAGCAGAAGGGAGGGCGTCAGCTCCTGAATCTGGGAACGGTCGGACATGAGGCGATCATCCGGCGCCGGGGACGGCCCGGCAAGCGGGTCGTCACGTCTCCAGCCATTTTTCCAGCCAGTGGATATTGTATTCCCCGGCGCGCACATCCGGGTCGTTCACCAGTTGCGCGAAAAGCGGGCCGGTCGTTTCCACCCCGACGACGACCAGTTCGCTCAGCGCGCGGTCGAGCCGGTTGAGCGCGGTTTCGCGGTCGGCGGCGTGGACGATCAGCTTGCCGATCAGACTGTCGTAATAGGGCGGGATCGAATAGCCGGCGTAGATGCCGCTATCCATGCGCACGCCAAGGCCCCCCGGCGCGTGATAGGCGGTGATCTTGCCCGGCGAGGGCGTGAAATTCGGCAGTTTCTCGGCGTTGATCCGGGCCTCGATCGCGTGGCCGTTCACCACCAGATCCTCCTGCCTGAAGGAAAGGCCGAGGCCGGAGGCGACGCGGATCTGCTCGCGCACCAGATCGACGCCGAAGATCGCCTCCGTCACCGGATGTTCGACCTGAAGGCGGGTGTTCATCTCGATGAAATAGAACTCGCCATTCTCGTAGAGGAATTCGATCGTGCCGGCGCCGCGATAATTCATCGCCGCGACCGCCTTGGCGCAGGTCTCGCCGATCCTCGCGCGGGTGGCGTCGTCGATGACGGGGGAGGGGGCCTCCTCCAGCACCTTCTGGTGTCGGCGCTGGAGCGAGCAGTCCCGCTCGCCGAGATGCACCGCGTTCCCCTTGCCGTCGCCGAAGATCTGAACCTCGATATGGCGCGGGGCGCCGAGGTATTTTTCCAGATAGACGGTGTCGTCGCCGAAGGCGGCCTTGGCTTCGGAGCGCGCGGCGCCGAAGGCGACGTCAAGCTCCCCGGCGCTCCGGGCGACCTTCATGCCCCGCCCGCCGCCGCCCGAGGCGGCCTTGACCAGCACCGGAAAGCCCATCTCGGCGGCGACGGCGCGCGCATCCTCCAGCGTCGGCACCCCGCCTTCGGAGCCGGGCACGCAAGGCACGCCCAGCTTCCGCATCGTCTCCTTGGCGGCGATCTTGTCGCCCATGACGCGGATATGCTCCGCGGTCGGGCCGATGAAGGTGAGGTCATGCTCCTCTACGATCTGGGCGAAGCCGGCGTTTTCCGACAGGAACCCATAGCCGGGGTGGATCGCGTCCGCGCCCGAGATCTCGCAGGCGGTGATCAGGGCGGGGATGTTCAGATAGCTCTGGCCCGCGGCCGGCGGGCCGATGCAGACGCTTTCATCGGCGAGGCGCACATGCATCGCGTCGGCGTCGGCGGTGGAATGCGCGGCGACCGTCTGCACGCCCAGCTCCCGGCAGGCGCGCTGGATGCGCAACGCGATCTCGCCGCGATTGGCGATCAGTACTTTCGAGACCATGTCGCGCTCCGCGCTTATTCGACGATGACCAGCGGCGCGCCGAATTCGACGGGCTGCCCATCTTCGACCATCACCCGTTTCACCACCCCGGCGCGGGGCGCGGGGATCTGGTTCATGGTCTTCATCGCCTCGACGATCAGCAGGGTCTGCCCCTCCTTCACCTGATCGCCGGGTTTGACGAAGCCCGGCGCGCCGGGTTCGGGCGAGAGGTAAACCGTGCCGACCATGGGCGAGGTGACCGCGCCCGGATGCTGGGCCGGGTCCTCGGGCGTTTTCGCCGCCGGGGCCGCCGCAGCGGGGGCGGGGGCGGGGGCAGGCGCCACGGCGACCGGGACCGCAGCCGCCGCTGCAACCGGAGCGAGCGCCTGCGGCGCATGGCGCGACAGGCGCACCTTCAGTTCGCGATCATCGCCTTCTTCGCGCTCGACCTCGATCTCAACAAGATCGTGTTTGCGCAAAAGCCGGGCGAGCGCCTCGATAAACGCCACATCCGCGTCATGCTGCTTGACCATCTGCGCCTCTCTTGTCGCCTGTCGCCCGCCGGTGGGTTTCTGTTCTGCTCTGTCTCGCGCCGGCGGGGCGGGAATATATCGCCGGGATTTACACGCCGGGGTCGTATGACGTCAATCAGCGTCGCCGCGGATCAACCCTGTTCGCGCACCGCGTCGATCATGTCGCGAAGCTGCTCATAGGTCAGGAAACCGCGCACGATCTGATCGCCGATGATGAAGCCGGGCGTGCCGTTGATGTCCATCTCGCGCGCCAGCGCATAGGTCTGGCGGATATTCGCGGCTATGGTCGGATCGTCCATGTCGGCGGTCAGCGCCGCCATGTCCAGACCGGCCTCGCCGGCGAGGCGCAGAACGGTTTTCTCATCGAGCTGGCCCTTGTTCTCCATCATCGCGTCGCTGAAGCTCTCATAGAGATCCGCGCCCTGTTTCAGCGCCGCCATGGCCGCGCGGCTGGCGTAGGCGCTTTCCGGTCCGAGGATCGGGAATTCCTTGTAGACGACGCGAACCTTGGGATCGGCCGCCATCAGCGCCTTCACCGCTTCATGGGCCTTGTGGCAGAAGGGGCAGCGATAATCGAAGAATTCGACGATGGTCACATCGCCGTCGGGGGCGCCGCGGACATGGCTGAACCCGTCATTCAGCAGCGTCTCGGCATTGGCGGCGATGCGGTCGCGGTCCTGGGTCTCGGTCTGCTGCTGCTGGCGTTCCTCCAGCACCTGCAACGCCTCGACCAGCACTTCGGGATTGTCGAGAATATAGGCGCGGATCATCTGGTCGATTTCGGCCTTCTGCTCGGGCGTGAACTCCGCCGCCGGGGCGGGAAGCGCGGCCGCGGCCGTGAAAAGGGCGGCGGTGATCAATCGACGCATGGGTCTGTCCTCGTCTCGTTCCATGTCGCGGCCCCGGCGCGGGGGCGCTCAGTTCTCACTTAGCGCACGTTCGGCCACAGCGCGAATGTCATCCGCCCGGAGCCAGCCCGGCGAGCCGGTCGGCAACTGGTCGAGCGCGCGGCGGGCGTGGCGTAGCGCCTCACGCGGCTCGCCGGTGATGGCGTAGCGTTCGGCGGTGGCCAGAGCGGCCTTGCCGTCCTCGCCGGCGCGGCCATAGGCGAGCGCCAGATCGCGCAGCAGCGAGGGTTCGGAGGCGCCGTCGCCGGTCGCCTGCTCCAGCGTCGCCAGCGCCTCCGCATCCGTCGCCGGGTCGCCGAGCGCAAGGAGCGCGCGGCCGAGCCCGCCCCTGATCAGCGGCTCGTCGGGGGCGAGCGCGACGGCGCGGCGATAGGGCTTCACCGCCTCGCGCCCGCGTCCGCTCTCAAAGAGGATCTGGCCTTTCAGCTCCCAGTAATAGGGATCGTCGGCGCGCATCGCGATCAGCCTGTCGATCGCCTCCAGCGCCTGCGGCGGCGAGGGCAGGAGGTGATAGGCCACGGCGCGGCGGAGCGTGTTCATCTCTCCATCCGGGTCCCCGGCGGATTCCAGCGCGGCGAGCGTGCGTTCGGGCCGGTCGGTGAACGCCTCCAGCTTGGCGCGCATCCGCGCGTGCCAGTACTGAAGATCGGCGCTGGCCGTCCCGCCCCTGGCGCTGCTGCGCGCGGCGCGGTCCTCAAGGAAGGCGAGGCGTTCCGAGCTGAGCGGATGGCTGCTGGCGTAGGGGTCGATATTGCCGGCCTGGAACACTTCCTGCCCGCGAAAGATGCGCAATACGCTGAGCACATTGGCCGGGTCGATCCCGGCCTCCTCCATATAGGAGGAGCCGGCCTGGTCGGCGGCGGCCTCCTCCGAGCGCGAATAGGCCATCATGTATCGCTGGATCGCCGATTGCGTGCCGATCGCGCCGGCGACGCCGACCTTGGCGTCGCCCGAGGCGGCGCCCGCCAGCACCGAAAGCAGCAGCCCGAGCGCCAGCGGTCCCTGCATCGCCTGCGCCTGAAGCTGGCGCCGGGTGAGATGCCCGCCGACGATATGCCCGGCCTCATGGGCCATGACGCCCATCAGCTCCTCGGGCTTCTCCAGCCGCTCCAGCAGACCGGTGTTGAACACCATGTTCCGACCGCCGAAGACAAAGGCGTTCAGCGCATTGTCGTTCAGTATCAGGATCTGGATGCTGTCGGGCGACAACCCGGCGGCGCGGAAGATCGGGGCGGAGAGCTTTTGCAGCGTCGCCTCGATCTCCGCGTCGCGGATGACGGAGGCGGCGGCGGCGCGCTCGCCGGCGAGAATGACGCAGACCGCCGTCGCCATCGCGGCGGCCTGTCGGAAGAGGCGTTTCACGCTGTCGCGATCCTCATTTTGCGGGCCTCACGGCTACGGGCGAAAGCCGGCGTCGCGCCGGTTCCGCCCCATCCTGATCTGAGGATAATAAGGCTGTCCCGCCGGGGCATTTCAAGATGCCCGCCCCGGAATGACGCCGGCTGCGGCGCCCGGCGTCATTCGGCGGGCGTTTTTCCCGACGCCTCTCCCTTGCCCTCGCGCATCGCCACCAGCTTGTCGTAATCGGGGTGGAGCGTGCCGCCCCAGCGATCCCAGAGCGAGGTGAAGTTGCCGTAATTCCAGTTGTACAATTCGTGATGCTGGTCGTGATAGGTGGTGCAGACCATCGGCCAGGGCCGGCGCGTGGTCGGACTGGCGAAGAACTCGTAACCGCAATGGCCAAGCTGCCCGTTGATATGGTCGTAGAGCCGGTGCAGCACCAGCGCGATGGGCGAGATCGGGAAGATCAGCGCCGCGAGCACCATCCACGACTGGATCATCACCGTCTCCACCACGCTCTGGCTGTCGGTGGACCAGACCGTCGGCGCGCGGGAGCGATGATGCCAGCGGTGATAGCGGATGAACCGCTTGGTGTGGAGCAGCCGATGCGCCCAGTAGAACCAGGCGTCATAGCCGAGAACCAGGATCGCCGCGCCGCCGAGCGCGCCGATCCAGCCTTCCCACGGGGTCCAGAGCGTATAGCCGAAGCGGATCAGCGCGAGCGCGAGCGCCATGCAGGCGGCGGTGAAGGCGATGGAGCGGATGCTCTCCAGTATCTCCGCCTTCGCGCGGGCCTCGCCATCCGCGCGCTGCTGGATCTTCCGTTCGGGATGCCTGCGGGCATAAGCGAGAATCGCGAAGCCGCCGAGGAAATAGAGCGCGGTGGTCGCGATCCAGATCACGACGGTCAGGGTGGCGAAATAGGTGATGAAAGCGAGCATGAGGCCTCCTTGCCCACCGGGCGCCGCCAGCATAACGGGCCGCGCCCCCGCCCGCCAGTGAGCGGGGCCGCGACCTATCAGCCCGGTTTGCGGGCGGATTTCATTTTACACGCGGGTAAAACGCTTTAGCGTCGCGGTGAACAGGCGCCGCCCGAGGCGGCCCGTGAACAGGAAAGACCGCCGCCTTGACCGCCAGAGCCGGGTTCACCACCATTCTCGCCGTCTGCCTTGTCGGCCTCCTTTGGGGGCTGAACTGGCCGATCGTGAAATTCATGCTGACGGAGATTCCGCCGATCACGCTCCGGGCGGTGGCGCTTTCCTCCGCCGCCATCGTGCTGGCGTTGCTGGCGCGGGCGGAGGGGCGGGGCCTGCGACCGGAGCCGGAGGAGATCTGGCCGATCATCCGCACCGGGCTTTTCATGGTCTGCGGCTTCAACCTGCTGACCGCGATCGGCCAGACGATGACGGAGACCTCCCGCGCCGCGATCATCGCCTACACCATGCCGGCGATGACGGCGGCGCTGGCGGCGGTTTTCCTGAAGGAACGCCTGTCGGCGCGGCTGCTGGCGGCGCTGGCGGTGGGGCTGGCCGGGCTGGCGGTGCTCGCCTCGGAGAATTTCGCGGCGCTGGCGCGCGACCCCTTGGGCGCGGTGATCATGTTCGGCGCGGCGCTTTGCTGGGCGTTGGGCAATGTTTCGCAGAAAAGCCGGGCCTGGACCCTGTCGCCGCTGGCGCTGACCACGTGGTATTTCGGAATATCGGCGGTGATCTGCCTGGCGCTGGCCTTCGCGCTGGAGCCGCCCTGGCGGCAGCAATGGCCGGGCGCGCCGGTGGTCTGGACCATGGTCTTTCACATCATCGGGCCGATGGTGACGGCCTATTCGCTCTGGACCCTGCTGCTCGGCCGGCTGCCGGCGGCGGTGGCGGCGATCACCACGTTGAGCGCGCCGGTGGTGGGGGTGGTCTCCTCCATCCTGCTGCTCGGCGATGAGGCGACCTGGCAGAAGGGCGTCGCGCTGGTGCTGGTGGTGCTGTCGATCCTGATGACGCTGATCCGCCGCTCTGGGCGGCGCTGATCCGGGTCCGGGGACAGGCGCGAAGGCACTGAACGGCGACGGCGCATGACGGGGGCCGCCATGCGCCGTTTCCTGTCGCGTCGCGCCCTTCAGGCGGTCTGGACGAACATCGCTTCGCTTTCGCCGTCCTGACGCTCCTCGGCGCGCATGGCGCGATAGGCGTGCCAGGTGGCGTGGCCGAGGACGGGGAAGACGATGATCAGGCCGAGGAAGGCGGTGGCGATGGAGATCAGGAACATGACCAGCACGATCGCGCCCCAGGTGAGCATCACCGGCAGATTGTTCCAGACCATCGCCATGCTGATCCCCATGGCCGAAAGCGCGTCGGTCCGCTCCTGCAACAGCATCGGCACCGCGAAGACGCTGATGGCGAAGGAGAAGGCGGCGAAGATCGCGCCGATCGCGCCGCCGACCAGCAAAAGCGCCCAGCCGGTCGGGGTCAGGAACAGCATCGGGATCAGCTCATCGGTGCCCGGAAAGGCGACGATGCCGAAGAAAAGCGCGTAGATCAGCACCGCCGCCCGCATCCACAAAAGGAAGAGCAGCAGCATCATCACGCCCATGAACAGGGCCTGATAGCTGGATTCGGGCTTCACGAAGAGCATGCCCAGCAGGCTGGCCCTCTGCTTGCGCTCCAGCAGCCGGCTTTTCTCATAGAGGCCGTTGGCGATCAGCGGCCCGACCACCATGAAACCGGCGAGCGCCGGAAAGAGCGCATATTCGTATTTGAACCGGAACAGCGCCCAGACGATCAGCGCCGAGATGGCGAAGACGCCGAGGCCGTAAAGCAGGCTCGGCAGCGGATTGGTCCGGAAATCGGACCAGCCCGCCCGCAGCCAGCCATAGGCGGCGCTGCGGGGCAGGTGGCGCGCAAGGCGCTTCTCGCGCGGCAGCGCGGGGACGAGTTCCGGAAGCTCGTCACGGAAATCGTCGCCCGAAGCGGGGTTGGCGTGGTCGCTCAGCATGACGGTTTCGCCGCGCGATAGGACGCGGTCCCTGTTTCAGAGGAGGAAAGAACGCAGTCGGGCTGCGAGGCGAAAGAGACATAGATCAGATGCGCGTTCGCCGCCGCGAAGACGGCGACCACCGCGAAGGTCGTGGCCAGCGCGAAAAGGCGCGGCCGCGTCCAGAAACCGCTGCGGGGCGGGGCGGTCATGGCGTCGCCTTTCCCGCCAATTCTCCGAGATAGACGGTCAGCATCTTGCGGTCCGCCTCGCTCAGCCGGTGATCCCAATTGGGCATCCAGCCGCGACGCCCGCCCCAGACGGTCTGGAACACGGCCTCCTCGTCGCCGCCATAGATCCAGATGTCATCCGTGAGATTCGGCGCGCCCATCTCGACCATGCCGGTTCCGTCATCGCCGTGGCAACTGGCGCAATTGTCGGCGAAGAGGGTCGCGCCCTCCTCGTGATCATCGGCCGGGGCCCCGGCGCCCGAGAGCGTGCGGACATAGGCGGTCACCGTATGAACCTGCTTGCGCTCCAGGATGCCGTCGCGGCCGAAGGCCATCATCTCGGCGATGCGCGTCTCGGGATGCGGCGAATTGATGCCGACGCGCAGCGTTTCCATGATCGTGTCGGGGTCGCCGCCCCAGAGCCAGTCGTTGTCGGTCAGGTCGGGAAAGCCCGGCCCGCCGGCCGCGCCGGCGCCGTGGCAGACGGCGCAATTGTCGCCGAACAGCGTGGGCGCGGTGTCATTGACCCGGGCCATCATCGCTTCGTCGGCGAGGATGTCCGCCACCGGCATATCGGCGATCCGCGTCACCCATTCGGCGCGCGCGGCGTTGGCGCGGGTGATATCCTCCTGCACCTCCACACGTTGATCGAGGCCGAGAAGCCCCTTGGTGTAGGTCGTCACCATCGGCCAGGCCGGCAGCAGGACCCAGATGATCAGCGACCAGACATGGGTCACGATGATGAAGAACCAGACCGCGCGCGGCACGCGGGTGTTCAACTCGACGATCCCGTTCCATTCATGGCCGGTGATCATGTGCCCCGTGAGGGGATCGCGTTCCTTCACCGACATGGCTTTTCCTCCGGCGCGGCCTCGTCCCTCGGGGCGGGGCCGTCCTCATCATCCAGGATACTGTTTGCGGCTTTGTCGAATTTCTTCCCCAGCGACGGCCAGAAGGCGTAGACCGTGATGCCGATCGAAAGGGCGATCAGATAGAGCAGGCCGAAGGACTTCGCGAAGCCCGTGACCGCGTCATAGGACAGGTCCATGATCATTCCTCCGGCAGGGTCTGGATCTTCGAGGGCAGGTCGGTGAGCTTCCCGAGGATCTGGAGATAGGCCACCAGCGCGTCCATCTCGGTCACGCGGTCGGACCTCGTGTCGAAGAGGCGCACCGCAGTCTCGTCGCCATAGCGTTCGAACACGCCGTCGGCCTGGTCGCTGTCGGGCATGGCCTGGGCGAGGGCGTCGATGCTGGCGTTGGCGATCATGTCGTCGGTATAGGGCACGCCGACGGTGCGGAGCGTGGCGAGCCGTTCCGGGAGATCCTCGGTCTCCAGATCCTCCTGCAGCAGGAAGGCGTATTGCGGCATCACCGATTCAGGCACGAGGGCGCGCGGGTTCACCAGATGGCGGACATGCCAGTCATCCGACAGGCCCTTGTCGCCGAGCCGGGCCAGATCGGGCCCGGTGCGCTTGGAGCCCCAGAGATGCGGATGGTCGTATTTCGACTCCACCGCCAGCGAATAGGGGCCGTAACGCTCCACCTCGTCGCGCAGCGTGCGGATCATCTGGCTGTGGCAGGCGTAGCAGCCCTCGCGGATATAGATGTCGCGCCCGGCCTGCTCCAGCGGGGTGTAGACCCGCATGTCGGGGTCCGTCTCCACCGTGTCGTCGATGGTGAAGAGCGGCGCGATCTCCACGAAGCCGCCGATGCTGGCGGCGATGATGATGCCGACGGTCAGCCCCATGGAGTGCCGCTCAAGCTTGTAATGGGTCTTCGCCTGGGTCTCGTAGAAGAAGGCGAAGGGTTTCAGCAGGGTTCGGATGAGCTTCATCATGATCGCTTACTCCGCGGCCGGCAGGGCCGAGGCCCCGGCCGCTTGGGACGGTGTGTCGCTTTCGGGTTTCTTCGCCGGCATGTGCAGGATGGTCATCACCACGTTCCAGAAGCCGATGCAGGCGCCGGTGAGGAACATCAGCCCGCCGATGGTGCGCGCGACATAGAAGGGATGCATCGTCACCATGGACTCGATGAAGGAGTATTTCAGCGTTCCGGATTCGGAATAGGTCCGCCACATCAGCCCCTGGGTGATGCCGCCGTTCCACATCGCGAAGACGTAGACGACGGTGCCGCCCAGTGCGAGCCAGAAATGCCACTCGACCGCCTTCCAGGAATAGATGTTCTCGCGCCGCCAGAGGAGCGGCGACAGCGCGTAGATCGCGCCGAAGGAGATCATCGCCACCCAGCCCATGGCCCCGGCGTGGACATGGCCCACGGTCCAGTCGGTGTAATGCGAAAGCCCGTTCACCGGCCGGATCGCCATGAACGACCCTTCGAAGGTGGAGAGGCCGTAGAACACCACCGCCACCATCATGAAGCGCAGCGTGGCGTCGTCGCGCACCTTCCGCCAGGCGCCGTTCAGCGTCAGCAGCGCGTTGCCGGCCGAGGCCCAGGACGGCACCAGCAGCATCACCGAGAAGGTCATGCCCAGCGTCTGCACCCAGTGCGGCAGCGCCGTGTAATGAAGGTGGTGCGAGCCGGCCCAGATATAGAAGAAGGTGATGCCCCAGAAGGACAGGATCGACAGGCGGTAGGAATAGATCGGCCGCTCCGCCCGCTTCGGCAGGAAGTAGTAGAGCATGCCGAGAAAGCCCGATGTCAGGAAGAACGCGACCGCGTTATGCCCGTACCACCATTGCGTCATCGCATCCTGCACGCCCGAGAAGGCGGAATAGCTTCTGGCCGCGGTCAGAGAGATCGGCACCGCCAGGTTGTTGACGATATGCAGGATCGCCACGACCAGGATGAAGGCGAGGAAATACCAGTTGGCCACATAGATATGCGGCTCCTTCCGGCGGGCGAGAGTGCGGATATAGAGCAGGAAATAGGTGACCCAGACCACGACCAGCCAGATATCAGCGTACCATTCCGGCTCGGCGTATTCGCGCGACTGGGTGACGCCCATCAGATAGCCGCTGGCGGCGACGACGCAGAAGAGGTTGAAGCCGATCAGCACGAACCACGGCGCGACCTGGCTCGGCATCCGCGCGCGCGTGGTGCGCTGCATGATGTGAAAGGACGTGGCCAGCAGCGCGTTGCCGCCGAAGCCGAAGATCACGCCCGAAGTGTGAACCGGGCGGACCCGGCCGAAGCTGGACCAGGCGGCGTCGAAACGCAGCTCCGGCCAGGCCAGCATCGCCGCGACCCAGACGCCGACGCCCATGCCGACCACCGCCCAGAACAGCGCCAGAAGGATGCCGACCCGGGTCGGGTCGTCGTAATAGGAGGTCGAACGGTCCTCGGTCGGTTCGGGATCATAGATCTTTCGCAGCACGATGCCGAAGATCACGAGGCAGAAGGCCATCACGACCCAGCCCTGCGCGCCCATCAGGTCGCCGTCGCCGAAGGCCGCCATCAGCAGGCCGACCAGAACGCCGAGGCCGCTGAGGGTGAGCGCCATGCCTCTTTCGGAGACGGTTAATTGCGATATCATTTCCTGGTCTCCTTGGTCGTGCTCAGGGAGGGCGTGTCCGGGGGACGTTTGGAAGATGGCGGCGCCAGCGGCGCGTCATCGTCGAAAAGAATGCGTTCGGCGTCGCCGGAGAGGTCCTCATACTGACCGCTGCGGAGACTCCAGAAGAAGGCGCCCAGCCCGACCGCGCCCATGCAGAGCGTGATCGGAATGAGAAGGGTGAGAATGGTCATGCCGGAACCGCCTTTCCCGGCAGGGTCGGGGCCTGTCCCGCCGCCGGTCGGCGGTTCAGCCGCAGCGAATTGCCGATCACCACGATGGAGGAGCCGGACATCGCCAGCGCCGCGATCAGCGGCGTCACCAGCCCGGCGGCCGCCAGCGGAATGGCGACGCAGTTGTAGATGATGGCGAGGCCGAAATTCTGCCGCACGATCCGCGCCGTCGCCCGCGCCGCCTCAAGGGTTGCGGGCGCGGCGTCAAGGCTCTCGCGCAGGAAGACGAAATCGGCGGCGTTGCGGCTGACATCCGAGGCCGAGGAAGGCGCCATCGAGACATGGGCCGCGGCCATGGCGGCGGTGTCGTTCAGCCCGTCGCCGACCATGAGCGCGCGCCGTCCCTCGCGCCGCAGCCTCTCCATCATCTCGACTTTCCCGGCCGGAGTGGCGCCGTGGGAGATGTCCCCGATCCCGAGCGCGGCCCCGATCCGCGCCGCCGGCGCCGCCTCGTCGCCCGAGAGCATCGCGACGGGGAGCCCGGCGGTTTTCAGCGCCGCCACCGCCTCGGCCGCATGCGGGCGCAGGGTCTCGGTCAGTTCGAACCGCGCGGCGGGCGCGCCCTCGAAGGCGAATGCCGGGCCGGTTCCGGGGCCTTGCGCGGAGGCGATCTTCCCCACCCATGCGGCGCGGCCGAGCCGCGCCCGCCGCCCGTCGATCACGCCCTCGACGCCAAAGCCCGGTGTTTCCTCCGCCGTTTCCAGATCGGCGGGCGTCTCCTCCAGATGTGCGGCGATGGCCAGCGAGGCCGGGTGGCGCGAACGCAGCGCCAGCGCCTTCGCCGCCGCGCGCGCGGGCTTGTCTTCGGGCGCGGCCACCAGCTCGGGCGCGCCGGTGGTCAGCGTGCCGGTCTTGTCGAAGACGACGCAATCCGCCTCCGCCAGCCGCTCCAGCGCGGTTCCGTCCTTCATCAGCACGCCGCCCCGCATCAGCCGCCCGGCGGCGACCACATGCGCGACTGGCACCGCCAGCCCGAGCGCGCAGGGGCAGGTGATGATCAGCACGCTGATCGCGACGAAGGCGGAGGCGCGCCAGTCGCCGCCGACCGCCCCCCAGCCGATGAAGGTGACGAGGGCCAGAAGATGCACGACCGGCGCGTAAAGCTGCGCGGCGCGGTCGGCGATGCGGACATAGCCGCTGCGCCCGGCCTCGGCCGCGCTCAGCATCCGGGTCATGTTGGCGAGGAAGGACTCCTCCGCCCGCCTCAGCGCCACCGCCTCCACCGCGCCGGTGAGGTTGAGCGTTCCCGCCTCCAGATCCGCGCCTGGCCCGGCGGCGACGGGCATCGCCTCGCCGGTGACGATCGAGCGGTCGAGATCGGTCGCGCCCTCGGCGATGCGCGCATCCACGGGCACGCGCTCTCCGGCGCCGATATGAAGCATGACGCCGGGTTCGATGGCGTTGAGCGGGAGCCAGGCCAGCGCGCCGTCCCCGTCGCGGGTCATCGCCCCCCTGGGCGCCAGCCGGGCGAGGCCGCTGACCGCGCTGCGCGCCTTGTCGCGCATGAGCTGGTCCAGATAGCGGCCGGTCAGCAGGAAGAAGAGCAGCGTCACCGCCGCGTCGAAGAAGACTTCATCGCCGCCGCGCGCCATCTCGTAAAGGCTGAGCGCCATCGCCAGGATCACCGCCAGCGCGATCGGCACGTCCATGTTCAGCCGCCGCGCGCCGAGCGCCGAGAGCGCAGAGCGGAAGAACGGCCGCCCGGCGTAGGACACCACCGGCAGCGCGATCAGGGCGGAGACGAGATGGAACGTCTCCCGCGTCGCGCCGGCCGCGCCGGCCCAGACCGCGACGGAAAGCAGCATGACGTTCATCGCGCCGAAACCGGCGACGGCGACGCAGCGCAGAAGGTCCGACCCCTCGCGCCGCGCGTCGCGCGGCTCGTCATCCGTCTGGTCGATCGGGCGGCCGGGATAGCCGAGCGTCGCCAGCGCCTCGAAAACCGGGGAAGGGTCGGCCGCCGCGTCGGTCAGCGTCACCCGCACCTGTTTCAGCGTCAGATTGGCCCGGGCGGCGTGGACTTCCGGCAATTCGGCCAGGCCCCGTTCGATCCGCCCGACGCAGCCTCCGCAGGAAATGCCGGGAACGGAGATCAGGCACAGCCCGCGCCCCTGCGCATCCGCGCGCACGGCGGCGCTGCGTTCCGCGCGGGCAAGCGGGCTCGGCGATTCCGGTCGCTCCTGGCGGCCGTCACCTGGCGAGATCTCGCGCACGTGCATTTTTTCCCTTTCCGCGATTCGCGGTTCGGTGCTGTTCGCACAAATACATGTCGTTCACCGGCTCGCAAGCGCCCCCAAGCGCCCAGCCGCGGCCGGCGATCTTCCTCGTCACTTACATGCTCGGCTGGTCGCCGGCTTGATCTTGATCAAGACCCGGCCCGATTTCCGTGCTAGCTCTCACTTCATTCGCCCGAAGGGACAGGAGCCTATGCGCGTGCCTCCGCCAGCGACGATAGACTTCGACCACGCCTCCGATTATGCGGATGTGGCGAGACGGTTCGAAGCCTGCATCGACCGGCAGTTCGCTCTCTGCCTCGCGCTCGAATCCCTCGCCGACAGCCTGCCCGCGCGGATGGACACCTATGAGGCGATAAGGCTTCTGGAGAAGCTGAACGCGACCCTGCGGCAAATTCACAGATTCGAGGAGACGATGGTCTTTCCGGTCCTGATGATCTCGGCCCGGGATCTGCGCGAGACGCTGGAGCGGCTGCGCACCGAGCATCTGGAGGATGAGGACCAGGCCGCCGATATCCGCGACGCGCTTGAGACCTATGTGACCCATCGCGGCGGCGCGCCCGATGAGATCGGCTACATGCTGCGCGGTCTCTTCACCGCGATGCGCCGGCATCTCGCGTTCGACCGGGACCAGATCCTGCCGCAATACCGCCGGAGCTGCGGCCTCTGAGCGGGCTCACTGCCCGGCGGCGGCCTCCAGCGCGTCGAGATCGTTTATCGTCACCAGCCGGCTCGCCTCTATGGTGACGATCCCGGCCTTTCTGAGCCGGGTGAGATGGCGGCTGACGGTTTCGATGGTCAGCCCGAGGAAATCGGCGATATCGGCCCGCTTCAGCGGGATTTCGAAAACCTCCGAATAGCCGTCCGTCAGCGGATCGACATGGCTGCTGAGCAGCAGCAGGAAGGAGGCGACCTTCTCCGAGGCCGATTTCTGGCCAAGGGTCATCATCCAGTCGCGCGCCTCGTCCAGCTCGCGCAGGGTCTGCCGGTGCAGCCGGTGTTCGAGCGCCGGGGATTCGCGCACCATCTCCTCCAGCGTCGCGCGGGGAATGACGCAGAGATTGACCGTGGTCACGGCTTCGGCGCTGACGCCGCTGCTTTCGGAGAACGGCCGGCCGAGGAAATCCGGAGCGAATTGCAGGCCGACGATCTGCTGGCGTCCGTCATGCATCAGCTTGGTCAGCTTGACGACGCCGCTGAGAATATTGGCGTAGCTTTCCGTCGGCACGCCCGCGGCGACCAGTTCGGCCCCCGGCTCCACCTTGCGCCGCGAGGTCTTGCGGCCAAGCCGCATGAGCTGCCCGGGCTCCAGCGCGTCGCATATCCCCTTGTGGCGGGCTTCGCAGGCGCGGCAAAGCACCGGGACGTCCGAGTTGTGGATATCAAGTCTCATTCTCGGTCCTCGCCTCGATCGCTCGGTCTGTCGTCGGCTTCCTCCGGTTGGCGGCCGTCTATGCGGCCTTGGTTCGCCAGTCCCGATCCGCCGGCGCGGATGCGGCTTGGCCCTGCGGCGCCCATGCGGGCAGGCTGAGCGCCAGCAGACCGAAAAACTTTAACAGTTCGACGCCGCCATACGCCATATGATGGAAGGACGCGCCCGGATTCTCCCCTGCGATGATCATCGCCACCCGCGCGTTCAGCGCCGGCAGCAGCCAGAACGCCTGCGTCAGCAGCCCGGCCGCCACGATCGCCGCGACGATCAGCCGCCAGCGTGAAGCGCCGGCGAATGTTGCGATGATGAGACAGGGGGCGAGGAACCACTCGACCCGCGAGAACGCCCCGAAGGTCAGCCGCCCCACATCCAGCGCGGTGGGCAGGTCCAGATCGGCCGCCTGAAACTTGACCGGCGTCGCGATGAAGGAGACGCCGACCAGCATGCCGAGCCAGATGGCGGCGGCCATGGGGCGCAGTCTTGCGACATAACCTGTTGGTTTCATGACGATCTCCTGTCAAGGTTGCGAGCCGCGCGGGCGCCCGACCGTCGCGTCGCCGAACGACCGACGGAGGAGCTTTCGCCTTGTGGAGATCGCGCCTTCGGGCGTCGCCGGTTCTTTTGAGGTATCTGCGATGCATTTTATATTCGGCGCATTTGGCGGCTTCAAGCGAATGCGCCGGCCGGGAGGCGCGGCTTTTTGGTCATGGTGTAAAATTAATACATTCAGTTAAATTAACGTGATAAATTAATCACTATCAGCGTGAGCGGGGCGCGGCGGCGGGACCCATTGCCAAGCCGCCGAAACAGGTATTTCATATGCAAGAAATATCGAGGGACACCCCAGATGCAGCTCAGCAGCTATTCGGACTATTCCCTGCGCATGCTGATGCAGCTTGCGCTCGCGCCCAGGCGCAGGCACACGATTCGCGAGATCGCGGGCGCTTTCAACATCTCCCACAATCACCTGACCAAGATCGCGCAGGAACTGGGCCGGCAGGGCTATATCGAGACTTTTCGCGGCCGCGGCGGCGGGTTGAGCCTGACCCGCCCGCCCGAGCAGATCCTGATCGGCGAGGTCGTGCGCCGGACCGAGGGCAATCTCGCCCTTGTCGAATGTTTCGATCCGGCCGCCGATCAATGCGTGATCAGCGAGGCCTGCCGGCTGAAATTCGCGCTCGCCTCCGCGCTCGAAGCCTTCTTTCGGGTTCTCGACGGCTACACCCTGTCGGATCTGCTTCAGGACCGGGGAAGGCTGGAGGCGATTCTCGGCGGCCCTGACGGACGGGGGCGGTGATGGCGCAGAGTTCGGCCGAGCAAATGCGGGCCTGGACCGGCCCGGCGATCCTGTCCTACGGGTTCCGGCCCTTCTTTTTCCTCGGCGCGCTCTGGGCGGCGCTGGCGATGACGCTCTGGATCCTGATGCTGACCGGGCGGCTGGATCTGCCGATCGCCTGGGATCCGGTGACCTGGCACGCGCAGGCCTTCATGATCGGTTATCTCGGGGCCATCGCCTCCGGCTTTCTGCTGACGGCGGTGCCGAACTGGACCGGGCGGCTGCCGGTGGTGGGCTGGCGGCTGGGCGGGCTGGTGCTGCTCTGGCTCCTCGGGCGCGTCGCGGTGCTGGTGTCGGCATGGCTGCCCTGGGTGGTTGTGATGCTCGCCGATCTCGCCTTTCTCGCGGCGCTGGCCGCGCTGACGGCGCGGGAGATCGTCGCCGGGCGCAACTGGCGCAACCTGATGGTGCTGGCGCTGATGGTTCTGCTGATCTTGGGCGGCGCGCTCTTTCATTGGGAGGGCGCGCAGGGCGCCGCCGCCGCGCAGGGCGCCGGCCTGCGGCTGATGCTGGCGACGGCGGTGATGATGATCGGCCTGATCGGCGGGCGGATCGTGCCGTCCTTCACCCGCAACTGGCTGGTGAAAAGGGGGGCGGAGGCGAGGCCGGCGCCGCCGATGCAGGGCTATGACAAGGCGTCGCTGCTGGCGATGCTGGCCGGGCTCGGGCTTTGGGTCGCGCTGCCGGAGGCGGCGGCGACCGCTCTGGCGCTGTTCGTCGTCGCGGCGATGCAGGCCGCGCGGATGGCGCGCTGGAAGGGCGGCCTGACGGCGCCGGAGCCGCTGCTGCTGGTGCTGCATCTGGCCTACGCTTTCGTGCCGCTCGGCGCGCTGGCCATGGGCTGGGCGATCCTGCGGCCCGACGACGTTTCCGTCGCCACGGCGCAGCATCTCTGGATGGCGGGGGCGATCGGGCTGATGACCTTGGCGGTGATGACCCGCGCGACCCTGGGCCATACCGGGCGCGAACTGCATGCGGGGGCGGGAACGGTGGCGCTTTATCTCCTGCTCGGCGCGGCGGTGCTGGCGCGGGTGGCGGCCGGGCTCTGGCTGGACGCGGCCGCAGTGCTTCAGGACATGGCGGGCGGGTTCTGGGCGCTGGCCTTTCTCGGTTTCGCCGCGCTTTACGGGCCGCTGCTGCTGCGCCCGAAGCCGGGCTGAGAGGTCAGGCTGGGGGGCTTGGCGGCGCGGCGGAATCATGTTGGATTTCCGAATTGAAACGGTGCGTATCAATTCGGGTCCTCTATCATGATCGACAAGCTGGAAATGTTCATCGCGGTGGCCAAGGCGGAGCATTTCGGCCGCGCGGCCGAAAGCCTCGGCGTCACCCAGCCGACGCTGTCTTCCGGGATCAAGCAGCTTGAGGATCAGCTTGGCGTGAAGCTGATCTTCCGCGGCTCGCGTTTCGGCGGGCAGACGCCGGAGGGGCAGGGCGCGCTGGTCTGGGCCCGGCGGATCGTCGGCGACGCGCGCCAGTTCAAGGAGGAGATGCGCTTCGCCTAGCACGGGCTTTCCGGCGCGCTGCGCATCGCGGTGATCCCGACGGCGCTGACCTGGGCGGCGCGGCTGGCGTCGCGGTTTTCGCGGCTGCATCCGAATGTCCGCTTCACGATCCTCTCGCGCACCTCGCAGGAGATCCTGGCGATGATCGACAATCTGAGCGTGGACGCCGGGATATCCTATCTCGCCAACGAACCTCTCGGGCGGGTGAGCGTGCAGCCGCTCTATGAGGAAAGCTACATGCTGGTCTGCGACGAGGGTTCCGAATTCGCCGGTCGGCGGGAGGTCGCCTGGGCCGAACTGAACGGCCAGCGGCTCAGCCTGCTGACCCCCGACATGCAGAACCGGCGCATCATCAACGGCCATTTCATCGAAGCCGGCGGCGCGCCCGAGGCGCTGATCGAATCCAGCTCCACCGTCGCGCTGGTCGCCAGCGTCGAGGCTGGCGGCTGCGTCACTGTGCTGCCTTCGGATATCGCCGCCTTCCTCGCCGCAGGCAAGGCGCTGAAGATCATCCCCATGACCGGCGGCAGGCGCAGCCAGTCGGTCGGGCTGGTCGCGCCCTATCGGGAGCCGCACACGCCGATGCTGGGCGCGCTTCTGACGGAGGCGCGCCGGCTGGCCGCCGATTGATAGGGATTTTCTATCACTTGACGGAATGGCGTTATTGATTTCACATTGACGGGATGTTGTCCTGAAGCTGAATGAAACAGAGGCCAATAAGAACCGAGACCAGCCATGCCAGCGTATCCGCCAGCGCCCGCAGACGAGGAAATCAGGCTCATCGTCGCCGAGCACGCCGCTCTCGAAGGGCCTTTGCTGCCGATCCTTCACGCCCTGCAGGAGGCGTTCGGCCATATCCCCGCCAACGCCGAAGCGCCGATCACCGCCGCGCTCGGGATCACCAGGGCCGAACTTCGCGGCGTGATCAGCTTCTACCATGATTTCCGCAAGGCGCCGGCCGGGCGCCATGTGGTGAAGATCTGCCGCGCCGAAGCCTGTCAGGCGGTGGGCGCGGAGGCGCTTTCGGCGCGGGTGCTGGAGCGGCTCGGGCTCGACGCGCATGGCGACACGCCGAACGGCGCGGTGACGATCGAACCGGTCTATTGTCTCGGCCTTTGCGCCTGCGGGCCGGCGGCGATGGTGGACGGCAAGGTGATCGGCCGGGTCGATGCGGCGCGGATGGACGCGATCCTGACGGAGCTGGGCGCATGAGGATCTATGTGCCGATGGACAGCGCCGCCAGGGCGCTCGGGGCGGATGAGGTCGCCGAGGCGATCCGGGAAGAGGCCGCGCGCCGCGGGCTGGAGGCGGAGATCGTCCGCAACGGCTCGCGCGGGATGATCTGGCTTGAGCCGCTGGTGGAGATCGACCGCGGCGAGGGCAGGGAGGCTTACGGGCCGCTCGCCCCCGCCGACGCGCCGGCTCTGCTGGATGGCGGTCTGAAAAGCCTCGGCAAGGTCGAGGACATCCCGTTCTTCGCCCGCCAGACCCGGCTGACCTTCGCCCGCTGCGGGTTGATCGACCCGCTGGACCTGAAGGATTACGAGGCCCATGGCGGGTTGAAGGGCCTGCGCCGCGCCGCCGGCATGGGCGGGGCGGAGATCGTCGAGGAAATCACCAGATCCGGCCTTCGCGGCCGCGGCGGCGCCGGCTTCCCGACCGGGATCAAATGGAAGACGGTGCTCGGGGCCGAAGCGCCGCAGAAATACGTGGTCTGCAACGCCGATGAGGGCGACAGTGGTACTTTCGCCGACCGGATGATCATGGAGGGCGATCCGTTCTCGCTGATCGAGGGTATGGCCATCGCCGGGTTCGGAACCGGCGCGACCAGGGGCTATGTCTATATCCGCTCCGAATACCCGGACGCCATCGCGGTGATGGGCCGGGCGGTGGAGATCGCGCGCAAGGCCGGGGTTCTGGGGTCGGATGTGCTCGGCTCCGGCCGCGCCTTCGACATGGAGATCCGCGTCGGCGCCGGCGCCTATGTCTGCGGCGAGGAGACCTCGCTCCTGAATTCGCTCGAAGGCAAGCGCGGGGTGGTGCGGGCGAAGCCGCCGCTGCCTGCGCTCGAAGGATTCCTCGGCCGGCCGACCGTGGTGAACAATGTCATCAGCCTCGCCACCGCGCCAGTGATCTTCGAAAAGGGCGCGGATCATTACGCCGGTTTCGGCACCGGCCGCTCGCGCGGGACCGCGACCTTGCAGATCGCCGGCAATGTCCGGCGCGGCGGGCTGTTCGAGACCGGCTTCGGCGTCACCCTGCGCGAGGTGGTCGAGGAGATCGCCGGCGGCGCCGCCAGCGGACGGCCGGTGAAGGCGGCGCAGGTCGGCGGCCCGCTCGGCGCCTATATTCCGCGTGCGAAATTCGACGCCAGGCTCGGTTATGAGGAACTGGACGCCGAGGGCGGGCTGATCGGCCATGCCGGGATCGTCGTCTTCGACGACCGGACCGACATGCTGAAGATGGCCCGTTTCGCCATGGAGTTCTGCGCGGTGGAAAGCTGCGGCAAATGCACCCCCTGCCGCATCGGCGCGGTGCGCGGGGTGGAGACGATCGACCGCATCGCCGAGGGCGATACGGGCGCGATCCCGCTCCTGACCGATCTTTGCGAGGTGATGAAGGACGGTTCGCTCTGCGCGCTCGGCGGCTTCACCCCCTTTCCGGTGATGTCCGCGCTCACGCATTTCCCCGATGATTTCGCACGCTGCAAGGAGGCTGCCGAATGAGAGATTTCGTCATGCCCGGCGATGGAATCGCCGATGACCGCGACATGGGCACTCCGGCGCGCGCGGGGGCCCCGGTTTCGCTGACCATCGACGGCGTCGCGGTGACGGTCCCCGCCGGGACCTCGATCATGCGCGCGGCGGCGGAGGCCGGCGTCGCCGTGCCGAAGCTCTGCGCCACCGACAGCGTGGAGGCTTTCGGCTCCTGCCGGCTCTGCGTGGTGGAGATCGAGGGACGAAAGGGAACCCCCGCCTCCTGCACCACGCCGGCGGCGGAGGGGCTGGTGGTCCACACCCAGTCCGACAAGCTCCGCCGGCTCAGGAAAGGGGTGATGGAGCTCTACATCTCCGACCACCCGCTGGACTGCCTGACCTGCGCCGCCAATGGCGATTGCGAATTGCAGGACATGGCCGGGGTCACGGGCCTGCGCGATGTGCGCTACAAGGCGCCCGAGGGCGGCGCCTTCTGCAATCATTTCCAGGCTCGCGACAATTCCGGCGCGGCCAATCCGGAATGGATCCCGAAGGACGATTCCAACCCCTATTTCAGCTATGATCCGTCGAAATGCATCGTTTGCAGCCGCTGCGTGCGCGCCTGCGAGGAGGTGCAGGGCACTTTCGCGCTGACCATAGACGGGCGCGGCTTCGCCAGCCGCGTCGCCGCCGGCGCGCCGGGCGACGATTTCATGTCCTCCGATTGCGTCAGCTGCGGCGCCTGCGTGCAGGCCTGCCCGACAGCCACGTTGCAGGAGAAATCCGTCTTCGAACTGGGCACGCCCACCCGCTCGGTGGTGACCACCTGCGCCTATTGCGGCGTCGGCTGCTCGTTCAAGGCGGAGCTGAACGGCGATGAACTGGTGCGCATGGTTCCCTACAAGCATGGCAAGGCCAATCGCGGCCATTCCTGCGTCAAGGGCCGCTTCGCCTGGGGCTACGCCAATCACAAGGAGCGGATCCTGAACCCGATGATCCGCGAGCGGATCGAGGACCCCTGGCGCGAGGTGAGCTGGGACGAGGCGATCTCCTTCGCCGCCTCCCGCCTGCGCGGTTTGCAGGAAAAGCACGGGCGCGAGTCGATCGGCGTCATCACCTCCAGCCGCTGCACCAATGAAGAGGCCTTTCTGGTGCAAAAGCTGACCCGCGCGGTCTTTGGCAACAACAATACCGACACCTGCGCCCGGGTCTGCCATTCGCCGACCGGCTACGGGCTCGGTCAGGCTTTCGGCACTTCGGCCGGCACGCAGGATTTCGACAGCGTCGAGCAGAGCGACGTGGTGATGATCATCGGGGCCAACCCGACCGACGGCCACCCGGTCTTCGCCTCGCGGCTGAGAAAACGGCTTCGCGCCGGCGCGAAGCTGATCGTGGTCGATCCGCGCCGGACCGATATTCTGGAGACCGCGCATCTCGGCGAGCGCCATCACCTGCCGCTCCGTCCGGGAACGAATGTCGCCGTGGTCACCGCGCTCGCGCATGTGATCGTGACCGAAGGGCTGATGGACGAGGCGTTCATCCACGAACGCTGCGACTGGGACGAGTTCCAGATCTACGCCGAATTCGTCTCCGACCCGCGGCTCGGCCCCGAAGCGACCGAACTGCTGACCGGCGTGCCGGCGGGCGCGCTCCGCGCCGCCGCGCGCGCCTTCGCCACCGGCGGGAACGGCGCGATCTATTACGGGCTGGGCGTCACCGAGCACAGTCAGGGCTCCACCACGGTGATGGGTATCGCCAATCTGGCGATGCTGACCGGCAATATCGGCCGTCCGGGCGTCGGGGTGAACCCGCTCCGCGGGCAGAACAATGTGCAGGGCTCCTGCGACATGGGCTCCTTTCCGCATGAGCTGCCCGGCTATCGCCATGTGAAGGGCGACGAGGTGCGCGCGATCTATCGCGAGGCCTGGGGCGTGGAGATCAACCCCGAGCCGGGCCTGCGCATTCCCAACATGCTGGACGCGGCCGTGGACGGCACTTTCAAGGGTCTCTACTGTCAAGGCGAGGACATCCTGCAATCCGACCCGGACACCAAACATGTCGCTGCTGGTCTGGCGGCGATGGAATGCGTGATCGTGCACGATCTCTTCCTGAACGAGACCGCGAATTACGCCCATGTCTTCCTGCCCGGCTCCTCCTTCCTGGAGAAGGACGGCACCTTCACCAACGCCGAGCGGCGCATCAACCGCGTGCGCAAGGTGATGGCCCCGAAGAACGGCTACGCCGACTGGGAGGTGACGCAGCTTCTGGCCAACGCCATGGGCGGGAACTGGGCCTACACCCATCCGCGCCAGATCATGGCGGAGATCGCCGCCACCACGCCCAGCTTCGCCGGCGTGACCTATGAACTGCTGGAGGAAAAGGGCTCCGTGCAGTGGCCCTGCAACGAAAAGGCGCCCGAGGGCACGCCGCTGATGCATGTGGAAGGGTTCGTGCGCGGCAAGGGGCGGTTCATCGTCACCGAATATGTCGCCACCGACGAGCGGACCGGTCCGCGTTTCCCGCTGTTGCTGACCACGGGGCGGATTCTCTCTCAGTACAATGTCGGCGCGCAGACCCGGCGCACCGCGAATTCGCTCTGGCATGGCGAGGACCGGCTGGAGATCCACCCCCATGACGCCGAGACCCGCGGCGTGAAGGAGGGCGATCTGGTGCGCCTTTCCAGCCGTTCGGGCGAGACCAGCCTGCGCGCGACCATCACCGACCGGGTCAGCCCAGGCGTCGTCTACACCACCTTCCACCACCCGGACACGCAGGCCAACGTCATCACCACGGATTTTTCCGACTGGGCGACGAACTGCCCGGAATACAAGGTGACGGCGGTGCAGGTGGCGCTCTCCAACGGGCCGAGCCTGTGGCAGGAGGATTACGCCGCGCAGGCCGCCCGCGCCCGTCGCATCCTGACCACGGCGGCGGAGTAGGGGCGCGATGGTGCGCAAGCCTGCGGTCAGCGTCTCCGGGCGCGGCGTTTCCGAACGGGGCGCCCGGAATCTGCGCCGCTGGCTGCCGGAGGAGGTCCCGGTCGCCTTCGTCTTCGACGGGGGGACGCTGGCGGTGATGATGGCGAGCCCGCATG
Source organism: Pikeienuella sp. (assembly GCA_047974395.1). Taxonomy (GTDB): domain Bacteria; phylum Pseudomonadota; class Alphaproteobacteria; order Rhodobacterales; family Rhodobacteraceae; genus Pikeienuella. The sequence goes on from JBKECG010000251.1 coordinate 27,451, forward strand.
ACATCGAAGATCTCGCCCATGGTTTCGCCCTGAGCGAGGGGGTTGTCGCCAGCCTCGACGAGATCGAGAATTTCGAGATCGCGGCCCATGAGCGCGGCGTCGAGGCGCGGTTCTGGCTGACGCCCGCCCGGCGCGAGGCGCTGGCCGCGCGCCGGCGCCACATGGCCGGGCCGGTCGGCTGCGGGCTTTGCGGGGTGGACAGCCTGGAGGAGGCGATGCGCCCCCTGCCGGTGGTCGCCGACCCGGCCTGGCGCATCAGCGCCGCCGAGGCCGCCGCCGGGCCGGAGCGGCTCCGCGCCCGCCAGCCGCTCCATGACCGCACCCACGCCGTTCACGCCGCCGGGTTTCTCCGGCCCGAGGAAGGCGTCGTGCTGGCGCGCGAGGATGTCGGCCGGCACAACGCCCTCGACAAGCTGATCGGGGCCATGGCCCGCGCCGGGGATGATCCGGCCCATGGCGCCTTTGTCATGACCAGCCGGGTTTCGGTGGAGCTGGTGCAGAAATGCGCCTTCGCCGGCTGCCCCTGCCTGATCGCCGCCTCCGCCCCCACGGCCCAGGCGCTGCGCCTCGCCGAGGCGGCCGGGATCACCGTCGCCGGTTTCGCGCGGGGCGGGCTGCTCGAAGTCTTCTCCCGCCCCGACCGCATCAGTTTCGAGATTTCAGATGTCGCCTGAAAAGATGGTCCACATGGCGAACCAGATCGCCACCTTCTTCAAGAGCCAGCCGGGCGAGGACCCGGCCGCCCGGGTCGCCGCGCATCTGCGCGATTTCTGGGAGCCGCGGATGCGCGCGCAACTGTCGCGCCATATCGCCGAGGGGGGCGACGGGCTGGACCCGGTGGTGATCTCGGCGGCGCGGGGGCTATGAGCGGCTGTCCGGGGACTTGTTCATCGCTTCACGACCCATGATGTCGTCCCGCCGGCGCTCGACGGCCTTGCGGGAGCGCCGGGCTGCGGTATCGTCAGGCGGGTTCGGCGACGCAAGGCTCTCAGCATGAGTGAAGGTGAGTTCCGTGGGCGGCAGGATGAGATTCGCGCGGAATGTGACGATAATCTCTTTCATCATACTGTTTTTCACATTCTCCCTGCAGGAGCTTGTCATATTCGGGCTTCGATGGGGGCTTCTTTTCGAGGATCACGGAGGCGGGTATTCCTCCTGTTCATTTGACGCCGGGTGGGTGATCGGCGCGCAGGTCTTCAATGCTCTGGTCGGCGCGTCGCTGATATTTGCGGCGGCGGCGGTTTTCTACAGTATAACGCCGCCTTTGCTCATCGTGATCGCCTCCTACACGCTGGCTTTCGCGTGGGGGGCCATAACGACCGCCGGCGGCTACGCCGGGTGTTTTGGAAACACCTGGCTCTGGTGGGAGCCGGTGTGGGAGCTTCTCTTCGATCCGGTCCTGACGCCGCTGCTTCATGTTTCCGGCCTGACCGCCTTCATGCTGACCATGCGGATGAGGCGGAGACGCGGCGAATAGGCCCCCTGTTCCGCCGGCGCGGCCCGTGCGATAGGTGGATCTCCATTCAGGGAGAACATCTTGCCCGAACCATCATTCGCCGCCGCGGACTGGGGCACGTCCAGCTTCCGGCTCTGGCTGTTGAGCGCCGAAGGCGCGGCGCTGGCCGAGCGCCGGGGCGCCGAGGGCATGTCCACGCTGAAACCCGACGCATTCGACGGCGTGCTGGAGGCGCATCTCGCCGCGCTCGGCGCCGCCCCTGATCTGCCAGTGGTGATCTGCGGCATGGCCGGCGCGGCGCAGGGCTGGCGCCCGGCGCCCTATATCGACCTTCCCGCGGCGCTGGACGCGCTGGAGACCCACGCTGTCCCCGCGCCGAGCGCATCGGGGCGCGATGTGCGGATTCTCCCCGGCCTCGCCGAACGGCGCGAGGGCCGGGAGGATGTGATGCGCGGGGAGGAGACGATCCTGCTCGGCGCGCGGGCGCGCGGGGTGGACGGGCTGGTCTGCATGCCCGGCACCCATTCCAAATGGGTGCGGATCGAGGGTGGCGCGGTCGCCGCTTTCTCGACCGCCATGACCGGAGAGGTCTTCGCGCTGTTGCGCCGGCACTCGACCCTGTCGCATTTTCTCGGCGGAGAGGCCGAAGATGAGGCCGCTTTCGCCGAAGCGGCGGAGGCGGCGCTGACCCGGCCGGAGGCGCTTCTCAACCATCTTTTCACCGTCCGCGCCCGCCCGCTCCTGAGCCCGGGCGAGGCGGCTTCCATGCCCTCGCGCCTTTCCGGCCTGCTGATCGGGACCGAGATCGCCGCGATGCGGGGTCAGGCCGCGGCCGGGCTCACGCTGATTTCCGGCGGCGCGCTGGCGCGTCGTTATGCGCGGGCGCTGGAGATCGCGGGGCTTCCCCACCATCAGATCGAATCGGATGAACTGGTCCGGGCCGGGCTCCATCAGGCCGGACGGAGGCTCTGGCCGCAGGGAACATGAGAGAGGTTGGCATGAGCGAAAAAACTGTGGATCGGGAACAGAGGCTGGTGGCGATCCTGCGCGGCGTGACGCCGGAGGAGACGCCGGCGGTCGTCGAGCGGCTGATCGACGAAGGCTTCCGGGCGATCGAGATCCCGCTGAATTCGCCCGATCCGTTCCGCTCCATCGCGCTGGCGGTGGAGCTTGCGGAAAAGCGCGCCCCCGGCGCCTGCCTGATCGGCGCCGGCACGGTGCTGACCGCGGCGGAGGTGGCGAAGGTCGCGGCTTGCGGCGCGAAGCTGATCGTCTCGCCGAATTGCGATTCCGCAGTGATCGGCGCGGCGCGGGATATGGGCATGACCTGCCTGCCCGGAATCTTCACCCCGACGGAGGCGTTCGCGGCGCTGAAGGCCGGGGCCTCGGGGCTGAAATTCTTCCCCGCCAGCCTGCTCGGCGCGTCGGGGATCGCGGCGATCCGCGCGGTGCTGCCGCCTGATGTCCGGCTCTATGCGGTCGGCGGGGTCGGGCCGGCGGATTTCGCCGCCTATCGCAAGGCCGGGGTTTTCGGCTTCGGTCTCGGCGGCGCGCTCTATCGCCCCGGCGCGACGGCGGAAGAGGTCGGCGCGGTGGCGCGCGCTGCGGTGGCGGCGCTGTAGTTTCGCGCGACCCGGTTGACTCAATCGGGTCGCGCGTCAGGCGGCGCGCGCGTCGCGAAGCGTCTCCAGAATCTCCCGCGCCGCGGCGACGCCATAGGCTTCGCGCTCGTCAAAGGCTTCGGGTGCGGCGCCGTCCGCTATCTTCAGCAGCGCGCCGGCCAGGGCCGGATCGGCTTCGCCCGGACGACGGGCCGTCTTGCGGTCGAGCCAGGCGATATGCCGGCCCCACGCCTCGGGCGTGGCGAGCAGCGCCGCGAGATCGGGGCAGGGTGCGCCGGCGCGGGCGAGAAGCCGCGCCTCCTCCATCTCCGCCGCGGCGGCGATGGCGGGCGGGTTGCGCTCCTCGGGCGTCGCGAAAAGGCCAAGCCAGCGCATCAGCCGCCCCGCGCCCGGCCCGGCGAGAAAGCCCGCAACCGGCGCCGAGAGGCAGAGCCCGATCAGCGCCGGGCTCATCCAGGCCAGCAACTGCCAGGAGATCGCGCCTGCGGCCAGCGCCAGAAACGCGCCGGCGATGATATGCGAGCGGTGGAAGCGCCAGAGCCTGCGCCAGCCCAGCCGCGCTGCGCCCCGCGCCTGCATGTTCCAGCCGCTGTCGCGGCCGGTGAGGATCTGCATGATCGCGGTCGATTGCGTCATCATCATCACCGGCGCGATGAGCGCGGAGAAGAGACTTTCGACCACCATGCTCGGGATCGCCAGAAGGCGGGTCCCCTTCGACGCAGGGTCGCGCAGGTAAAGCAGCAGCCCGAGAAGCTTGGGCAGGAACAGCACCACCATGCACATCACGAAGAGCGCGATGGCGCGCTCGGAGTCGATTTGCGGCCAGGTCGGAAACAGCGACCAGCGGTCGGCGAAATAATTCGGCGGCACGATATAGGCGTAAAGCGCCAGCGCCATACCCGCGAGCAGGAAGAACAGCCACAAGGGCGAGGCGAGATAGGACAGGGCGCCCATCAGCATGTGAAGTCGGTTCAGCGGATGCAGGCCGGAGGTCCCCAGCAGCCGCAGATGCTGGAGATTGCCCTGGCACCAGCGCCGGTCGCGCGAGGCGAGTTCGATCAGGTTCGGCGGCGCCTGCTCATAGCTCCCGTCCAGATCCTCGGCCATGCGCACGGCGTAGCCGGCGCGGCGGACCAGCGCCGCCTCGACGAAATCATGGCTGAGGATCAGCCCGCCAAAGGGCGGCGGGCCGCTGAGATTGGGCAGGCCGGCCGAAGCGGCGAAGACCCCGGTGCGGATGATCGCGTTATGGCCCCAGTAATTGCCGGCGTCGCCGAACCAGGCGGCGAGCCCGCGGGTGTTCAGCGTTCCATAGACCCGGTTGGCGAATTGCTGGAGCCGGCCAAGCGGCGTCTCGCCGTTGATCAGCCGCGGCGAGGTCTGGATGATCCCGGCGGAAGGGTCGGCCTCAAGCCGGCGGGCCAGCTCCAGCATGGTCGCCGGCGTCATCAGGCTGTCGGCGTCGAGCACGATGAAGGCGTCATAGGCGCGACCCCAACGCTCGATCCAGTCGCCGATATTGCCGGCCTTGCGCGCCCGGTTGCGCAGCCGGTGGCGATAGAAGAGCCGCTCGCCGACGCCCGCGTCGGCGCGCGCCGCCTCGACCAGCTCCTGCTCGGCCAGCCAGACCGGCAGGCGGTTGGTGTCGCTGAGCAGGAAGACGTCGAAGGGCGCGGCGTCCTCGCCCCCGGCTTCGGCGTCGAGGGCGCGCAGCATCGCGATCGCGGCCCCGATCACCCGCGCCGGGTCTTCATTGTAGATCGGCATCAGCAGCGCGGTGCGGCCGGGCAGGGGGCCTGCGGTCGCGCGCGGGCGCGCCGGCTGGGAGCGGCGCAGAAGCCCGATCAGGCAGGAGCAGGTTCCGAAGGCGATCCAGCCGATATTCACCACGAAGAGGACGAGCATGGCCAGTTCGATCACGTTCAGTTCGCCGACCGACAGCACCCGCCACATCTCGTGGCTGAGCGCCCCGGTCAGGAGAAGCGTGGACAGGAACAGGAGCGCCCGCCACCAGCGGGTTCCGACCTGTCGCCCGAGCGCCCCGGCGCGGTTCCGCCCGACGCCGCGCAACGCCTGCGCCGGCATCGGCAGCGCCGCGGCGGGCGGGACCGGTTGAGCGGGTTCCGACGCGGGCCGCTCCGCAAACTGGATCGGCTCGGCCAGGTTCACGCGGACCACCTGTATATCCAGACTTCGGAGGCCGCGGCGCCGTCCCTCAGCAGGCTGACCCGAAGATCGACAACATCGGCCCCGGCCGGGTCGAGATCGAAGGCGACGCGCGCGCCGCCGATCTCGGGATTGGCGATGAAGACGGCGTTCTGCACCTCGCCGGCCGAGGCGACGATGGCGTGGGTCAGCCCCTCGACCCCGGCCGCGTCGCCCGGTTTCGCGTCGGGACGCGCGAAATCGACGGTGAACTTGCGCCAGCCCTGCCGCGCGCCGGCGCCCGAAAGCGTCCGCGCCACGCGCAGCCGCGCCGCGTCCTGCGGCGCGTCCCGGCCCCAGGTCAGGCGATAGGTGAAATCGGCCTCGGCCCCGGCGGCGATCGGCTCCTGCGGGCGCCAATAGGCGACGATATTGTCATGCACTTCGGCCTGGGAGGGGATCTCCACCAGATTCACCGCGCCCTTGCCCCAGTCGCCGATCGGCTCGATCCAGAGGCTCGGCCGGCGTTGATAGAGCGCGTCGAGATCCTCGTATTCGCTGAAGCGGACCTCGCGCTGGATCAGCCCGAAGCCGCGCGGCCCGGAATCGGCGAAGGCGCTGATCTGGAGCCGCCCCGGATTCATCAACGGCCGCCAGATCCGCTCATCGCCGCCATTCCAGATGGCGAGCCCGTCGGAATTGTGGACCTCCGGCCGGAAATCGTCGCGCTGATAGCGGTCCTTGGCGTTGTAGAGGAACATCGAGGTCAGCGGCGCGATGCCGACATGGCCAAGCTCGCGCCGCGCGATCAGCGTCGCTTCGACATCCATCTGCGTCGCCTCGCCCGGCCGGATGGTGAAGCGATAGGCGCCGGCGACGCTGGGGCTGTCGAGCAGCGCATGCACCACCATGCGCCCGTCGCGCGGGCGCTCCAGCCAGAAGGCGCGGAAGAAGGGGAACTCCTCCCCCTCGGCCTCGGCCGTGTCCACCGCCAGCCCGCGCGCGGCCAGGCCGAAGACCTGATCCCTGGCGATGGCGCGGAAATAGCTGGCCCCGGCGAAGCTCAGGAACGTGTCCATCACGCCGGGCTGGTTCAGCTCCGTCCGGGCGCGAAAGCCGGCGAATTCCAGCGGCGTTTCGGGATCGGGCGGCGTCGCCCCGTCGAAGGTGAAGAGATCGGGGCTGTAATCCAGCTTCCGGGCCTCGCCATTCTCGACCAGGTAGATCTCGACCGGCGAGTCGTAGATGAAGCCGGAATGAACCAGGTCGATGGCGAATCCGCTGGCGGGATTGGCGAATATGCGTCGGTCCTCACGGAATCTGACGCGCTGGTATCGCTCATGCGAAAGCTTGCGCAGAGATTCCGGCAGCGCCGGTTGGGGCGCGGCGAATTCCGCTCCTGCGAGCGCCCTGGCGCGTTCGACGACGGTGGTCCGCAGAAAGGGCTGCGGCTCCGCCGCGCGCGCGGCGACGGGGCCGAACAGCGCGCTCAGGGGAAACGCCGACAGGGCGCCCACGAAAGAACGCCGGTTCACGGTAATGATGCTCCCTGACCGATGCAGATAGCGCGCTCCTTATCAAAACGAGCCACCCTACTGCAATTGCTGCCTTTGCCGCGCCGCGCCATCGTCGCGCGCATGTTATCGGCGCCCGCCATGCGCAATCCGAAAGCGACGTTAACGAATCCGCGCCCGCCTGCGCCCTCGCGGGGCGCGGCGGCGCGGGCGCGGATGAAACATGATGAGACAAATCGTCATTCGCTCAGCCCGTCTTCGCCCGCCCGCGACGGATCAGCGCCAGCATCGGCGGCAACAGCCAGAGCGCGAGCGTGAGCGCCCCGAGCCCGGCCGCGATCGGGCGCGAGAAGAAGCCGAGGAGATCGCCATCCGCCTTGATCATCGAAGACATGAAATTGTCCTCCAGCATTTTACCCAGCACGATCCCGAGAATCGCCGGCGCCACCGGAAAACCGTTCTCCTCCATGATATAGGCGAGCAGGCCGAAGACCAGCATCACGGTGACGCCGAAGACGGTGTTGTTGATCGCGAAGGCGCCGACGATGCAGAACATCAGGATCACCGGCATCAGCAGGTTCTGCGGGATGGTCAGGATCCGCCGCGACAGCCTGATCGCGACAAAGCCGAGCGGCAGGAGCGCCAGATTGGCGAAGAAGAAGGCGATGAAGACGGAATAGATCAGCTCCGGGCTGTTCAGGAACACGGTCGGGCCCGGGTTCATCCCCTTCATGTAGAGAACACCGATCACGATCGCGGTGATCGAATCGCCCGGAATGCCGAAAACCGTGGCCGGCACCCAGGCCCCGGCCAGGCTGGCGTTGTTGGCGGCGCCGGCGTCCACCAGCCCTTCGGGATGGCCGGAGCCGAATTTCTCCGGCTCCTTCGAGAATTTCTTCGACAGCGCGAAGCTGATCCAGGCGGCGATATCGGCCCCCGCGCCCGGCAGGATGCCGATGATCGCGCCAAGCCCGCTGCCGCGGACGATGTTCACCCGATAGCGTTTCAGGATCGGCCCGAGCCCGCGAAAGACCGGCCCGACCGGGTGGCGCGCATCGTCGCGCGCGTCGCGCGGCCCGGTGGTGAAGAAGCGGATGAGCTCCGAGATCGCGAACATGCCGATCATCGCCGGGATGAAGCTGACCCCGCCCGTCAGTTCGACGCTGCCGAAGGTGAAGCGCGGATGTCCGGCGGTGATGTCGATGCCGATCGTGGCGACGAAAAGCCCGATCAGGAGCGAGACGAAGCTCTTCAGCGTCGAGCCGGTGGAGATGATCACCGCGCATGACAGGCCGAGACAGGCGAGCCAGAAATATTCGAAGGAGGAGAACTGGATCGCGAATTCCGCCAGCGACGGCGCGGTCAGCGACAGGATGATCGAACCGGTCAGCCCGCCGATCACCGCGGTGACCAGAGAGATGCCGAGCGCGCGCTCCGCCAGCCCTTTCCTGGTCATCGCATAGGCCTCGTCGCAATAGGCGGCCGAGGCCGGGGTGCCGGGAATGCGCAGCAGCGCGCCGGGAATGTCGCCGGCGAAGATCGCCATGGCGACGGCGGTGACGATGATCGCGATCGCGGGCGCCGGCTCCATGAAGAAAGTGAAGGGAATCAGCAGCGCCGTCGCCATGGTGGCGGTCAGCCCCGGCACCGCGCCGACGAAAAGGCCGAAGATCGCCGCCAGCAGCATCACGCCGAGCGTGTAGGGCTCCAGGATCAGGCCGAAGGCTTCGAGGATGACGTCCATGGCCGCGCTCCTACCAGGCGATGGGAAGCAGCAGGCCCCAGGGCAGCGGGACCAGAAGCAGCTTCACGAAAAGCGTATGGATCACCAGCGTCGCCCCCAGCGCGACGCCGATGGCGAGCGCAGGCGCGCCGCCGAGCCGCACGATCAGCATGGCGAGGATCGCGACCGAGAGCGGGATGAAGCCGATGAATTCCGAAAACAGGATATAGGCCAGCACCGCTGCGATCAGCAGGACGATGTTCAGCCGCCGCCGCGGGTCTCCCACCCAGTCGCCGAACGCCACCCAGCCTTCGCGCGTCGTGATTCCCCGCGCGATCAGCGCCGCCCCGCAGATGATCATCCCGACGCCGATGACGATGGGAAAGAGATCGGGGCCGAAGCTCTGGCCATGGAGGCTGGGGAATGTGCGGGTGTAGGCGATCTCGGCGATCGCGAAGAGAATCAGGAAAGCCCCGACAAGGGCGTCATTGATGCGCATGGTTCGAGCCCGCCTGTCAGAAGCGCGGCCGCGCCGCGAGAGATCGGGCGGAAGGGCCGGGCCGCCCTTCCGCCCGGCCTGTCATTTCGCGAGGCCGACGCCCTTCATCACCTCGCCGAGCGAGGCGTCGCTTTCGGCCATCCACTGGGCGAATTCGTCGCCGGGGCGCCAGACGAGGCCGAAGCCGCGGCCCTGCATGAACTCCTGGAACTCGGCGGAGTTGTAGACCTTCTCCATCGCCGGAATCAGCTTGTCCACGACCTCCTGCGGCACGCCCTTCGGGGCGGCGATCCCGCGCCAGGCGGCCATCTTCCAGTCAACGCCCGCAGCTTCCTTCAGCGTCGGCACGTCGGGGAAGGCGGCCTGGCGCTCGTCGCTCATGATGGCGAGCGATTTCACCTTGCCGGCGCTCATCAGCGCCTCCGCCTCCACCACCGCGCAGGGGACGATATCGACCCCGCCGGCGACCAGTTCCTGAAGGCCCGGACCCGCGCCCTGCGAGGGCACCCAGGGCGAGGCGTCGGGGGCGATCCCGGCCGTGTTCAACATGCCGGCGACGGCGAGATGCCAGATGCCGCCCTGACCGGTGCCGGAGGATTTGTGCTTGCCGGGATTGGCCTTCACCGCCGCCAGCAGGTCCTCGACCGTGTTCCATTCGGAATCGGCCCGCACCTGAACCCCCGCAGGGTCGGCATTATAGAGCGCGATCGGGGTGTAATCGACGCCCGAAAGCTCCGTCAGCCCGGCCCAGTGCATCATCCCGATCTCCACGGTGATGACGCCGATCGTGTAGCCGTCAGGCGCGGCGGTGGAGATGGCCGAATGGCCGACCACGCCGCTGCCCCCGGTGCGGTTCACGACATTGACCGGCTGGCCCAGCTCGGCCTCCAGCAGCTGCCCGATCATGCGGCCGGTGGCGTCGGTGCCGCCGCCGGCGCCCCAGGGCACGATCAGCGTGATCGGGCGTTCGGGATATTCGGCCTGGGCCGGCGTCGCGGCGGCGAAAAGCCCCGCGACGGCCATCGCGGCGAGCGCGCCGAAGCGCTTGCGATTCTGCATCTGTCGTCTCCTATCGGACATTTCCCTTGGCGCGCGGTGGCTTCTTTGCGGCCTGTCGCGCCGTCGCAGGTATCAGAGGGCGCGATGATGTGTCATGGAACAGGCGCTTGCAAGCGCCTGTTGACGTCATATCGTCATAATCGCCGCGAATCGAAATCCCACACTGTCATTTACCGGGGGCGGCCGCCCTGAACCGCCCATGCAGCCCATGGAGAAGAAAATGATGTTCCGGACCATGACCGTCCTCGCCGCGATCTTCGCGTCGGGCTTTCTTTCGGCCGCCGCCGCCGACGACGACGACGAGACCGGGGCGGGCGCGAACGCGGAAGGCGACGGCAAGGTCGAGCTTGGCTATCTCGAATGCGAGATGGTGAGCAACGAGGGCAATATCGTTGTTTCCGAACAGCAATTCGCCTGCACCTTCAGCCCGGCGGGCGAGGAGCGCGACGATGAACGCTATATCGCCACCTTCTCCAAATACGGGCTGGATCTTTCGAAGACGGAGGCGGAGACGATCCGCTGGGCGGTGCTCGCCTCGGCCTCGGTGTTCCAGCCCGGGCTGCTGGAGGGGAAATACGCCGGACTGTCGGCCGATATCGCGGTGGTGAAGGGCGTCGGCGCGCGGGCGCTGGTCGGCGGGCTGAACGATTCCATCACCTTGCAGCCGCTTTCTCTTTCAACGCAGGATGGCGTCGGCGTTTCGCTGGCTTTCGAGAGCATGGAGCTGACCCGCGCCGACACCGACAACTGAGCGTCGCAAGGGGAGGCGCGGATGGGGAAAACCGTGAGCTGGACCGGAAGCGGCCCTGATCCCGCGCCCTTCGCCTTCGCCCCGGCGCCGGGGGAGGTGCAGGGCCTGGTGCTTCGCGACGGCGCCCTGAGCGCGCTCAGCTTCGGCGTTTACCGGTTCTGGATGAAAACGCATCTGCGCGCGCTGATCTGGCGACGCACCGCGCTGGCGGGCGATCCGTTCGAATATGACGGAACGCCGACGGAGCTGCTGCGCGGCGCGCTGATCGCGATCGTCGCGCTTTCGATCGGGCTGTTGGCGTTCAATCTGGCGCTGGCCTGGGCGGGGCTCGCGCTCTGGGACAGCTGGTCGCCGGGGCTCTCGGTTGTTTTCAGCGCGGCGGCGCTGGCGCCGGTGGTCGAATTCGCGCGCTTCGCCGCGCGGCGTTACCGGCTGCGGCGCACGCGCTGGCGGGGGCTGCGCTTCGGGATGGACGGCGCGGCGGCGACCCATCTTCGCATCTGGCTGTTCTGGTCGCTGGTCATGATCCTGACGCTGGGCCTCGCCCGGCCCTGGCTGCGGGTCGCGCGTGAGCGGTATCTGACCCTCTCCATGCTCTATGGCGACGCGCGGTTCGGGTTTGAGGGCCGGGCGCACGCGATCTTTCGCGAATGGCTGGCGACCTGGCTGGCGGCGCTGGTCGCCTTCGCGGCGATCGTGATCCTGCGGCGGGTGATCGTGGTCGTGTCGGTTCACGGGGTCAGGTTCGACGTCATGTCCTTCGTGACGCCGTTGCTCGCGCTCGCGCTCGGCTGGATGGTGTTCCGCTTCTGGTGCGCCTATCGGGCGGCGGAGCTGTCGCTGTTCATGTCGGCGCGGCGGGTGCGGGGCCTCCGCGTCAGTTGCGCCTTCGCCGCCGAAGGGCTGCTCCGTCCGGCGCGGGCGGTTGTCGGGCGGGCGATTCTCGGCGGCGCGGCGCTTGCGGCGATGCTGATCGCCTTCGCCACGCTGATGCTGCGCCTTGCGGTCGCGGCGGAAGGGGGCGATCCGGCGGATTTCGCGCTCAGCGTCGATCTTTCGCTGCTGGGGCGGTTCCAGACCTTGCCGGGGCGGGGGCTGTTTCTGTTCACCGCCTGGATCAACTATGCGGCGACGGCGCTTTTCCTCATGTGGCTGTGGGAGGCGATCTGGCGCCCGCGGGTTCACGCCGCGCTGATGGCGGCGAGCGCGGCGAGTGGGCTGGAGAGCCTTTCCGACATCCGTCAGCGGCCCGAAGAACGCGCGATCATGGCCGAGGGTTTCGCCGATGCGCTGGACGTCGCCGGGCTATAGACGATTGACGAGGCCGGCCCGGCGCCCCAGCCTTGCGCCCATGTTCCGACACGAGACAGTCAATGACGGCCCGCTCTCCTTCCACTGCCTGACGGCGGGGGATGCTTCGCGCCCGCTTCTCCTCTTTCTCCATGGGTTCCCGGAGTTTTCCGGCGCCTGGGAGGAGCTGATGCTGCGGCTCTCCGACCGGTTCTTCTGCGTCGCGCCGGATCAGCGCGGCTATGGCCGGTCGTCGAAACCCGAGGGCGTCGAGGCTTACGCCACGGGTAGGCTGGCGGCTGACGCGGCGTCGGTGCTGACCCGTTTCGCCCCCTGCGCGCGGGCGGTGATCGGCCATGACTGGGGCGCCGCCGTCGCCTATGCGCTCGCCTTCGCGCGGCCGGGGCTGATGGAGCGGCTGATCATCATGAACGGGGTCCACCCGGTTCCGTTCCAGCGGGCGCTGGCGGCGGGGGGCGCGCAGTCGGCGGCCTCGCAATATATCCATTACCTGCGTTCCGACAAGGCGGAGGAACGGCTCGCCGCCGATGATTTCTGCGGGCTGATGCGGCTTTTCTCGCATGGCATGAATCTCGACTGGCTGCAGGGCGCGCGGCGAAAGGCCTATCTCGACGCCTGGCGCGCGCCGGGGGCGCTGACGGGCATGCTGAACTGGTACCGGGCCTCGCGGCTGGCGATCGCCGATCCGGGCGAGCCGCTCAAGGAGGACCCGCTGGCGGGCCTCGATCTCTCGCGCATGCGGGTCAGGCCCTCGCATCTCCTGCTCTGGGGCATGGATGACGGCGCGCTGTTGCCGGAGGCGACCGAGGGCCTCGGTGAATTCTGCGATGCGCTGACCCGGCTGGAGATCAGGGGCGCCGATCACTGGCTGCACCATCAGAAACCTGACGAGATCGCCGCGCATATCGCCGGTTTCTGCGACTGAATCCCGCGAGGACGCAAGCCGGTTGAACAGAATCCCCCGGCAAGGCACAATCCGCGAACAACGATAACCGAGCAGTTCAGGAAGAGCCGATGGCCGCCCCCTCCGCCAGCGCCGCGAAGGATCTCTTCGCGAAGGAAGACCGCGCCGCGAAAGCCTATGACGCCTCCTCCATCGAGGTGCTGGAGGGGCTGGAGCCGGTCCGCAAGCGCCCCGGCATGTATATCGGCGGCACCGACGAGCGGGCGCTGCATCATCTCGTCGCCGAGGTGCTGGACAACTCCATGGACGAGGCCGTCGCCGGCCACGCCAGCCGGATCGAGATCGAACTCGATGAGACCGGCGCCTGCCGGATCACCGACAATGGCCGCGGCATACCCATCGACCCGCATCCGCGCTTTCCGGGGAAATCGGCGCTGGAGGTGATCCTGACCACGCTGCATTCGGGCGGCAAGTTCTCCGGCAAGGCCTATGAGACCTCGGGCGGCCTCCATGGCGTCGGCATCTCGGTGGTGAACGCGCTTTGCGACCGGCTGGAGGGGGAGGTCGCCCGCGACCGCACGCTCTGGCGGCGGGGATTCTCGCGCGGGCCCATGACCCGCGCGCGGGAGCAGGTCGGCCCGGCCCCGAACCGGCGCGGGACCAGCGTGCTCTTCCATCCCGACCCGGAGATCTTCGGCCCCCGCGCGGCGCTGAAACCGGCGCGGCTCTGGAAGATGGCGCGCTCCAAGGCCTATCTTTTCGGCGGGGTGGAGATCAGGTGGAAATGCGCGCCGGCGCTTCTGGGCGACAAGGACGAGACCCCGGCCGAGGATGTGTTTCACTTCCCCGGCGGGCTCGCCGATTTCCTCGCTGCGACCGTGGCCGGGGACGCCACCCGCACCCCGGCGCCCTTCGCCGGCAAGGTGGCCTTCGCGGAGAAATTCGGGGCGGAGACCGCGGGTTCGGTCGAATGGGCGATCACCTGGACCCCGGCGCGGGACAGTTTCGTCTCCAGCTACTGCAACACCGTGCCGACGCCCGAGGGCGGCACCCATGAGGCCGGTTTCCGCGCCGCGCTGACCAAGGGCGCCCGCGCTTACGGAGAGTTGATCGGCTCGCGCAAGGCGGCGCAGATCACCGGCGACGACCTTTTCGCCGAGGGCTGCGCGATGATCTCCGCCTTCATCCGCGACCCGGATTTCGTCGGTCAGACCAAGGACCGGCTCTCCACCGCCGAGGCGCAAAGGCTGGTCGAGGGCGCGGTGCGCGACCATTGGGACAACTGGCTCGCCGCCGATCCGAAGGCCGCAGGGGCGCTGGTCGAGACCTTCATCGAGCGCGCCGAAGAGCGCCTGCGCCGGCGCAAGGAGAAGGAGACCCAGCGCAAGAGCGCCACCAAGAAGCTGCGCTTGCCCGGCAAGCTGGTCGATTGCTCCGCCTCCGGGCGCGAGGGGACGGAGCTTTTCCTGGTCGAGGGCGACAGCGCCGGCGGCTCGGCCAAGATGGCCCGCGACCGCAAGACGCAGGCGCTGCTGCCGCTCCGGGGCAAGATCCTGAACGTGCTCGGCGCGGCCTCCTCCAAGCTCGGCCAGAATCAGGAGATCGCGGACCTTTGTCAGGCGCTCGGCGTCTCGATGGGTTCGCGCTATGATGACGAGGATCTTCGCTACGAGAAGGTCATCATCATGACCGACGCCGATGTGGACGGGGCGCATATCGCCTCGCTCCTGATGACCTTCTTCTTCACCCAGATGCGGCCCTTGGTGGAGAACGGGCATCTCTTCCTCGCGCAGCCGCCGCTCTATCGCCTGACCCAGGGCGGCAAATCCGTCTATGCGCAGGACGAGGCGCATCGCGATGAATTGCTCAAGACCGCCTTCACCGGGCGCGGGCGCATAGATGTCAGCCGCTTCAAGGGCCTTGGCGAGATGGACGCCAGGTATCTGAAGGACACGACGATGAATCCCGAGACAAGGCAGCTGATCCGCGTCGCCATCGACGATGACGAGCCGGGCGAGACCGCCGATCTGGTCGAGCGGCTGATGGGCAAGAAGCCGGAGCTTCGCTTCGATTACATACAGGCCAACGCGCGTTTCGCGGAGGCGCTCGACATCTGATCGCGCCGGCGCGAAACTCGGCGCGGATATTCGCCCGACCGCAGGAGCTCCGTCATGTTCAAGCACCTTCCGACCGCCATCGCCGCCCTCGCGCTCGCCGCCTGCGCCGGCGGGCTTGATATGGTCACGCGGGTCGACATGTCGCCGAATTACGCCCCGCAATGGGTCAGCGTCTTCGCCGCATCAGGCGGAGAGGCGACGATCCTCGGGACCACCCGCGACAACGCCAGCGCCGACGAGATCGCCGCCGCGCTGCGCCTGCCGGCCCATGTCGGGCGGCGCGCGCTTAGCGCCGCGCCTCCGGGAGAGGCGCAGGGCGGCGCGCATCTGGTGCTGGTCTTCACGCCTTCGGGCGGCGTCACCGGGCGCAAGGCCTGCCGCGGAGAGGTCTCGGGCGGCGTCGCCGGACCGGAGTCGCTGAAGGTGGTGGGCGTGTTCTGCACCAGTTACGGCACGCCGGTTTCCGAAGGGCAGATCGACCTGAAGGGCTCGCCAGTTCCTTCCGATCCCGATTTCGGGCGGCGGATGTCCTATCTGATGAACGCGATCATGCCGGCGGTCAATCCGCAGGCGGATAGCGGCTGTTTTCGGGGCTGCTGAGGCGCGAACATCCGCCGGCGCGCACGATCCGTCTTTCGCGGACGCGCCGCCGCGCCCATATCAGGCCGATGAACCCGGAAGGCGACCGCACGCCCTCGAAGGCGCCCACGGAAGAGGAGGTCCGCGCGGCGGTCATCGCCGCGGCGCGGGTCTATTTCGAGCAGCGCCGGGCGCTTGTCGATGAATTCGTGGACCGCTGGTTCAGCGCCGGCGGCTCGCTCCGGCTGCATCGTCATGCGCTTGGCTGGGATATCGCCAAGGCGCCGGCGAATATCGCGCTGGCGCCGATCCATGTCGGCGCGCGGCTTTCGGCGGCGCTGGCGGCGCTGGCGCGGCGGCGCAGGACGGCGGCCTGGCTCCGCTCGCGCCGGTTGATGCTGGAGACGGCGGTGATGCGCGAGGTTCAGCGTCTGATCGTCGAGGAGCTGCTGGAGTTGCCGCTGGGCGCCGACGGGCGGGTGGAAGATGCGCTCGCCGCCGCGATCAGCGCCGATCCCGCGATCCGGCGCATGATCGGCGCGCCCCGCGCCGGCGCCTCGCCGCTCAGCGTCGGGCTGGCCGAATATACCGGCACGCGGGCCGCGGTGGCGGAGATGACCACCGCGCTCGCCACCATGGGCGCCGGGGCGGCGGCCTTTCAGAAGCTGACGCCGGGGGCGCTGACGCTCGGCCCCACGCTGGCCGCGGCGATGACGCAGAGCGCGGCGATCGCCGCCTTTCCGCTGGGCGCGACGGCGGGTTCGATCTGGTACGGGTTCATGACCCCTGCGGTCTCTCCCGTCCTTGTCGTCGGGGTGACGGCCGGCATGGCGGCGGGGGCCGCGGTCTTCGCCGCTTTCGCCGGAATCCTCGCCGATCCGGTCCAGCGCCGGCTGGGCATGCACCGGCGCCGGCTGCTGAGGCTGATCGACGCGCTGGAGCGCCAGTTCGTCGAGGGCGAGGCCGCCGGCTTCGCCGCGCGCGAGCATTACGTCGCCCGGCTGATCGACCTGATCGACGCCGGCGCCGCGGCGGCGCGGAATCTCAGGTTCTGAGCCGGGGACGGGCGACTGTCAGCGGGCGAGTTCGGCGATCTTCATGACCGAACGAAGATTGCGGGCGGTGGTCGGAACGCCGAGGCGCCTTTCGGCCTGCGCCGCCAGTTTCGAGCGCGCCACGCCGTCGGGCGCATGAAGATAGAAACGCCCGGTTGCGAGGTGAAAACGCTCCGAGGGCGCCCTGAGGCTTTCAAGCGAAGCGAGATCGGGGGCGCCCGGTTCTTCGAGCAGAAAATGGATATGCACGGTTTTGGGATCACACCCTTCATCCGCGAAAGGGTTGTCGGCGATCGCCGTCTCGATCTGCTGCGGGGTGAGGGCCAGAACCTGCGGCCGGAAACCGAAATCCTGTTCGATCGCCCCGGCGGCCAGCGCCGAGAGCTCCGCCGCGTCCCGCGCGTCGCCGTCGATCACGCAATTGCCGCTCTGGATATAGGTCCGGGCGTCCCTGAGGCCGCGCCTTTCCAGCGCGGCGCGAAGATCCTTCATCGGCAGGATATTGCTTCCGCCGACATTCACGCCCCTGAGCAAGAGGATCCATCTGTTCATGGCCCGTGTCTAACATGCGGGGCCGGCGCCGCGAAGGCGGCTTTCGGCGCCGGAGCGACCACTTGCCGGCCCTCGGTCCGCAATTCGCGGTTTTCGCGCCGCCCGCCTGTCCCTATAAGGGCGCGGCTGAAATGCGAGGACATGCGACATGGCGAATGTGGTGGTCGTCGGCGCCCAATGGGGCGACGAGGGCAAGGGCAAGATCGTAGACTGGCTTTCCGAGCGCGCGGATGTGATCGCGCGCTTTCAGGGCGGGCACAATGCGGGCCATACGCTCGTCATCGGCAACAGCACCTACAAGCTCTCGCTGCTGCCCTCCGGCATCGTCCGGCCCGGCAAGCTTTCGGTGATCGGCTCGGGCGTGGTGCTCGACCCCTGGGCGCTGGTGAAGGAGATCACGACCCTGCGCGGGCAGGGGGCGGAGGTCTCTCCCGAGACGCTGAAGATCGCGGAGAACGCGCCGCTGATTCTGCCGGCGCATCGCGATCTGGACCAGTTGCGCGAAGCCGCGGCGGGCGCGGCGAAGATCGGCACCACCGGGCGCGGCATCGGCCCGGCCTATGAGGACAAGGTGGGCAGGCGCGCGATCCGCGTCGCCGACCTCGCCGACGACGCGACGCTGGAGGCGCGGCTCGACCGGCTGCTGGCGCATCACGATGCGCTTCGCATCGGCCTTGGCGTCGATCCGATCGACCGGGCGGCGCTGAAGGCGGAGCTGATGGCGATCGCGCCCGAGGTGCTGCCCTATGCGGCGCCGGTCTGGAAGCTGCTGCACGACCGGCGCAAGGCCGGCGACCGGATTCTCTTCGAAGGGGCGCAGGGCGCGCTGCTGGATGTGGATTTCGGCACCTATCCCTATGTCACCTCCTCCAACACCGTCGCCGGCATGGCCGGGCCGGGCACCGGCATGGGGCCGGGGGCGGTCGGCTATGTGCTGGGCCTCGCCAAGGCCTACACCACCCGCGTCGGCGAAGGCCCGTTTCCGACCGAGCTTCATGACGAGATCGGCCAGCGGCTGGGCGAGCGCGGGCGCGAATTCGGCACCGTCACCGGGCGCAAGCGCCGCTGCGGCTGGTTCGACGCGGTTCTGGTGCGTCAGGTCTGCGCCCAGGGCGGGATCAACGGCATCGCGCTGACCAAGCTCGACGTGCTGGACGGGTTCGAGGAGCTGAAGATCTGCACCGGCTACCGGATCGGCGAAAGGGTGCTGGACTATCTGCCGACCGCCGCCGCGCAGCAGGCCGAGGTGGAGCCGGTCTATGAGACCATGCCCGGCTGGTCGGAGAGCACCGAGGGCGCCCGCTCCTGGGCCGATCTTCCCGCCGCCGCCATCAAATATGTGCGCCGGGTGGAGGAGCTGATCGGCTGTCCGGTCGCGCTGCTCTCGACCTCGCCGCAGCGTGACGACACGATTCTCGTCACCGATCCCTTCGCGGATTGATCCGGTGGCGCTGTCCTACCGCACGCGGCGCAGGCTCTCGCTGTTCCTGCTGCTGGTCTGGCTGCCGCTCTTCGTCGTCGCGGTGGTCACCGTGATGAGCATGCGCGAGCGCATGCCGCTCTGGCAGGAGCTGGGCGTCTATGTCGGATTCGGACTGGTCTGGGCCTTGCCGTTCCGCTTCGTCTTTCGCGGGATCGGCCGCGCCGATCCCGAGGCGGAGAAAGGCGATGACGAGCAGGGCGGCGAAGAGCGAAACGGAGACCGATGACAGGCGGCGCGCCCGCAACGGCGGCGCGGGGTCAGTCGCCCTGCTTCCCGGCGGCCGGCGCGTCCTCATCGGGCCCTCGCCTGACCCTGTCGCTTTCCAGAAGGACAAGCGTGCCCTGCGTGGAATCATGCGGTTTCTGCGCCGGGATGAAGAGCAGATGATCGCGCGGGTCGGGGATGGGCGGGCGCGGCTCGGCCACCGGCTGGCCGCGCCTGATGATGCGGGCGCGGGGATGGATCGACGGCGCCTCCTGCATGGTCTTGTGGGTGAGGGAGAGCCGGCCGCCCTGCACCGTGGCCTCGGTCTCGTTAAGATCCGGGCGCCGGGCGAATCTCTCCTTGACCTCATCGCCAATGTCGCCGCCGGCGCCGGCCGTTTTCAGCCGCCCGGAACTGTCCGCCATGCTGGGAAGGATTTCAGCGACGCGGTTGAGGATGTGGAGCGGATCGTCATAGCCGACGATCTCACAGTCGAGTCCGCCAAATTTCAGACAAAGTCGTCTGTCCTGCTTCACCTCAGCCCCCCAAGGCCCAGAGTCAGGCCGCGCCCTGCGCATCGGGCGACGAGAACAGGCCGTCATCAGATTCGGAATACATGTTCCAGATGTTCGGCAAATATAGCCAATGAAATTCGAAGTGAAAGAGGAATTATCGTACTTTGCGAAGGTATGGTGATGTATCTCCTTAAGGTTGCGATAGTAATAAGAGGTATGCGCGCATGGCGTGCAATAGGCGAATGAACTTCCCGGAGGGCGCGACGATCCTCGGCGCTTCGCCCAGCCGGCATGGCCTTGCCGAGGCGCTTCGGCGCGCGCCGGCGCTGGTCTGCGCCGATGGCGGCGCCAACGCGCTGCCGGAGGGCGCGGCGCCCGAAGCGATCATCGGCGATCTCGATTCGCTGGCGGACGCCGAGGGCTGGCGGGCGCGGCTCGGCGCGCGTCTGGTCCATGTGGCCGAGCAGGAAAGCACCGATCTCGAAAAATGCCTGCGCCATGTCGATGCGCCCTTCCTGATCGGCGTCGGCTTTCTCGGGGGGCGTCTGGATCATGAACTCGCCGCGCTCCACGCGATGATCGCGGAGCCGCGCCCGCTGCTGCTGATCGGCGAAGAGGATGTGGCGCTTTCGGCCGGAACCGCGCTGTCGCTTGATCCGCCGGCGGGGGACCGGCTCTCGATCTATCCGCTGCGCCCTGTGCGCGCCCTCGCCGGAAGCGGCCTGCGCTGGCCGATCGACGGGCTGGAGATGGAGGCCGCGGGGCGGATCGGGACCTCCAACCAGACCACCGGCCCGGTGAGCATGCGCTTCGACCGGCCCGGCGCCGTGGTCATTCTGCCGCGCGCCCGGCTTGACGCCGCGCTCCGCGGGTTGTTGAACCGGCCCCGACCCTAGCTGCGTTTCCGGAGCCCCCATGCGAGAGCCGACCGACCCGACCGACAGAGCCAAATTCGCCGCCGCGCGCCGCGCGCTGGATTTCGTGGAGCCGGGGATGAAGCTCGGCCTCGGCACCGGATCGACGGCGGTGCATCTGGTGCGGCTGCTGGCCGAACGGCCGGGGGCGAAGGACCATGTCTGCGTGCCGACCTCCTCGCGCACCGCCGCGCTCGCCGCCGAATGCGGGCTGCGGGTGACGACGCTGGAGGAGGCGGGGGCGCTCGACCTCGCCATAGACGGCGCCGACGAGTTCGATCCGGCGATGAACCTGATCAAGGGCGGGGGCGGCGCGCTTTTGCAGGAAAAGATCGTCGCCGCTTCGGCGGCGCGGATGATCGTGATCGCCGATGCGGGCAAGGCGGTCGCCACGCTCGGCGCCTTCGCGCTGCCGGTGGAGGTGGTGCGCTTCGGCTGGCGTTCGACCATGACCCGCGTCGAGCGCCTGCTGGCGGCGGAGGATGTGGACGGGCGCGGGATCAGGCTGCGTGAGCGCGACGGCGCGCCCTTCGTCACCGACGAGGGGCACCATATCCTTGATCTCGACCTGCGCCGCATCGGCGATCCGGCCGGGTTGTCGTCGCGGTTGAACGAGTTGACCGGCGTGGTCGAGACCGGGCTTTTCATCGGTCTCGCCGAAGCCGCGGTGGTCGGGAGCGAGGACGGAACCGCCGATCTGGTGAAAAAGGGCGCGGCCCGCGGCTGAACCCGCCACATTGCGTTCGCATGGGGCGGCGCCTAGATTGCCTGCGACCGGCCGGAACGGGGTGGACCGGCGGCCAAGGCCAGCCTCTCAGGGAGAGCGGGAAGCGTGAGTGACAGCTTCGACTACGATCTTTTCGTCATCGGCGGCGGCTCCGGCGGGGTGCGCGCCGCGCGGATGGCGGCGCAGGCCGGCGCGCGCACGGCCATCGCCGAGGAATACCGTTACGGCGGCACCTGCGTCATCCGGGGCTGCGTGCCGAAAAAGCTGATGGTCTACGCCTCCGCCTTCGCCGAAGCCTTCGAGGACGCCGCCGGTTTCGGCTGGACCGTCGGCGAGACCGGTTTCGACTGGGCGAAGCTGATCGCGGCCAAGGACAGGGAGATCGCGCGGCTCGAAGCCATCTACGCCCGCAATCTCGCCGCCGCCGGCGCCGAAGTGCTGGCGACGCGGGCGGAGATCGCCGGCCCGCATGATCTGCGCCTTGTCGCGGAAAACCGGACCGTCAGCGCCAGGCATATCCTGATCGCCACCGGCGGCGCGCCCTTCACGCCCGATATTCCGGGCGCGGAGCACGCCATCACCTCCAATGAGATCTTCCACCTGCCGACCCTGCCGGAACGGGTGCTGATCGTCGGCGGCGGCTATATCGCCTGCGAATTCGCCTGCATCCTGCACGGGCTCGGCGCCGCCGTGACGCAGGTCTACCGGCGCGACCTGATCCTTCGCGGGTTTGATCAGGATATCCGCCGCCATGTCTCCGACGCGATGATCGCGAAGGGGATCGACATCCGCTACGAGGATGACGTCGCCGCCATCGAGGGCGGCGCGGCGCGGCGGGTCGCGTTCACGAGCGGCGCGAGCGGCGAATATGACTGCGTTTTCTTCGCCACCGGCCGCCGTCCCAACACCGCCGGGCTGGGGCTGGAGAAGGCCGGCGTGAAACTGACCGACGCGGGCGCCGTCGCCGTTGATGACTGGTCGCAGACCAATATTCCCTCGATCTATGCCGTCGGCGACGTCACCGACCGCATCCAGCTCACCCCGGTGGCGATCCGCGAGGGCGCGGCCTTTGTGGAAACCGTGTTCAGGGCCAATCCGACCAGGGCGGATCATGAGGATGTGCCCTCCGCCGTTTTCACCCAGCCCGAGATCGGGACCGTCGGCCTGACCGAGGCCGCGGCCCGCGCGCTGGGCGAGGTGGATATCTACCGCGCGACCTTCCGCCCGATGATCGCCACCCTTTCGGGGCGTGATGAGAAGATGCTGATGAAACTGGTCGTGACCCGCGCCGACAATCGGGTGCGCGGCGTCCATGTCGTCGGCCATGGCGCCGGCGAGATGATCCAGCTCGCCGGGATCGCGGTGAAGATGGGCGCGACCAAGGAAGATTTCGATCGTACGGTGGCGGTCCACCCGACCGCCGCCGAAGAGCTTGTAACCATGCGCGAGCCGGTCTGAGCCGTGCTGACGCGCCGAAGGAGAGAGAGGCATGCCCATGTCGAGTAACGGAGGCGGCCCCTGGGGCGGGGGCGGCAATGGCGGCGACGACGGCAAGAGCCCCTGGGGCGGCGGCGGCAATCGCGGCGGTCGCGGCAGCGGCGGCGGAGGGGGCGGCGGCGGCCAGCGCCCGCCCGATATCGAGGATATCCTGCGCGAGGGCCGCGAGCGGCTGAAGGTCATCGTCGGCGGCGGCGGCGGAAATGGCGGCAAGCGCCGCCGGCCGGGCGGCGAGGGGTTCGGCAAGGGCGGGATCGCGCTGATCGTGATCGCCGCGCTCGGCTTCTATCTCTGGAACGCCATGTATTCGGTGAAGCCGGAAGAACGCTCGGTCGTGCTCACTTTCGGCGAGCGTTCCGGCGTCGGCGAGCCGGGCCTGAACTTCATCCTCTGGCCGATCCAGTCCAGGGAGATATTGCAGGTCACCCGCGAGAACACGGTCGATATCGGCTCGATCAAGGTCGGGGGCGGGGGCGCCCGCGCCAGCCGCGCCTCGGATGAGGGGCTGATGCTGACCGGCGACGCCAATATCATCGACATCGGCTTCCAGCTGGTCTGGAATATCCGCGAGCCGGAGAAATATCTCTTCAACCTCGCCGACCCCGAGGCCACCGTCGCCGCCGTCGCCGAAGCGGCGATGCGCGAGGTGATCGGGCGCTCGGAGATGAAGCCGATCCTCAACCGCGACCGCGCCGAGGTCGCCCAGCAGGTGCAGGAGCTGATCCAGACCACGCTCGACAGCTATCAGAGCGGGGTCAACGTGGTCCGCGTCAACTTCGACAAGGCCGACCCGCCGCAGGAGGTGATCGACAGCTTCCTCGACGTGCAGGCCGCCGAGCAGGAGCGCGACACGCTCGAAAAACGCGCCGACGCCTACGCCAACGAGCGCCTCGCAGGCGCCCGCGGCGAAGCGGCGGAGCTGTTGCAGGAGGCCGAGGCCTATCGCGCCAAGGTCGTCAACGAGGCCGACGGCGAGGCGAGCCGCTTCAAATCGGTCTATGAGGAATACGCCAAGGCGCGCGAAGTCACCCGCAAGCGTCTTTATCTGGAGACGATGGAGCGCGTTCTCGGCGAGGTCGACAAGGTCATCATCGACGAAAGCGCGACCGGCGCCGATGGCGTCGTGCCCTATCTTCCTCTCAACGAACTGCGCAGGGGGGGCAACTGATGCCACGCTCTTACATCATTCTGGGCGTCGTCGCCGCGGCGCTCTACACGCTCTTCTCGTCGATATACATCGTCGATGAGCGCAAGCAGGCGATCGTGCTGCAATTCGGTCAGGTGAAGGCGGTCCGCCAGGAGCCGGGCCTGAACTTCAAGATCCCGTTCATCCAGAACGTGGTCTATTACGAGGACCGCATCCTGCCGCTGGAGACGGCGCCGCTCAACGTCACGCCGCTCGACGAGCGGCGGCTGGTGGTGGAGGCTTTCGCCCGCTGGCGCATCACCGACCCGGTGAAATTCCGTCTCGCCGTCGCCGCAGGCGGGGAGGCGGCGGGCGCGCAGCGGCTCAACTCGATCCTGAACGCGGCGCTGCGCGGCGTGCTCGGCAACGTGACCAGCCGCGATATCCTCTCGGCGGAGCGTTCGGGGATGATGACCGCGATCCGCGACGCCGCCCGTCTGCCGGCGGCGAATCTGGGCGTTCAGGTGATCGACGTGCGCATCAAGCGCGCCGACCTGCCGCAGCAGAACCTGCGCGCCACTTTCGACCGCATGCAGGCCGAACGCGAACGCGAAGCCGCCGATGAACGGGCGCGCGGCGCCGAGGCGGCGCAGGTCGTCCGCGCGACGGCGGATCGTCAGGCGGTGGAGCTGGTCTCCGAAGCCCGGCGCGATTCCGACGTGATCCGCGGCGAGGCCGACGCCTCGCGCAGCGCGATCTTCGCCGAGGCCTATGGGCGCGACCCGGAATTCTACGCCTTCTACCGTTCGCTC
>JBKECG010000419.1:0-6567 GCA_047974395.1 Pikeienuella sp.
CCAATAAGAACGATCAACAGATGGAGATTAACATGATGAACCGCATGATTTTTTTCAGTGCAGGCGCGGCCCGCGGGCTCCTGCTCGGCGCGGGCCTCGCGCTCGGCTTCGCCGCAGGCCAGGCGGCGGCGGAATACCCGGAGATGGAGCTGAAATTCGGCCATCCCTACAATGAGGCCCATCCGCTCGCGCGCGGGGCGCAGATGTTCGCGGACATGGTGGCCGAGAAGAGCGGCGGAAAGATCGACATCAGCGTCTTCCCGAACAGCACCATCGGCTCGTCGCGCGACCTGGTGGAGGCGATGCAGATCGGCGTCGTCGATTTCGCGCTGGTCTCCACCACCGATGTCGCCAGCTTCTACGCCCCGCTCGACATCTTCTACCTGCCCTTCATCTTCCGCGATCGCGAGCACGCCTATGCGGTCGCCGACGGCCCGGTGGGCAAGGCGCTCTATGACGACATGGTGTCCCGGATCGGCATCCGCGTGCTCGCCATGTACGAGAGCGGCTTTCGCACCATCACCACCCGCGACAAGAAGATCGAGAAACCCGCCGACATGGAGGGGGTGAAGTTCCGCGTCGTGAACAATCCGCTCAATATCGGCACCTTCCAGGCGCTCGGCGCCAACCCGACGGCGATGCCGATCAGCGACATCTTCACCGCGCTCCAGCAGGGAACGGTGGACGGGCAGGACAATCCGGTCGGCAATGTGAAGGCCTTCGGCTTCGACAAGGTGCAGGGCAACATCACGCTCTCCAATCATCAATGGGCCGGCATCCTGTTCCTCGCGGACGAGAAGATGTGGGCGGACCTACCCGATGAGGTCAAGGCGCTGTTCAGCGAAACCGCGCTTGAGACCCAGGCCTGGGAGCGCGAGACGCTGAACGCCGAAGAGGCGCAATATCTCTCCGAGATGGAGGCGAACGGCATGGTCGTCACCCGGCTGACGCCCGAGCAGAGCAAGGCCTTTCAGGACGCGATGACCCCCGTCTGGGACGAATATCGCGGCAAGCTCGGCGACGAGCTGATCCAGAGCGTCGTCGAAGCCAGGTGAGCGACTGAAACGGGACGCCGGACAACGGGGAGGAATATCCATGACTCCGCCTGAAAGACTGCTGAACGCCTCCGAACGCCTGCTCTTGATCCTCTGCGTGACCGGTTTCGTGGTCATGTTCGCGCTTCAGGTCGCGACGGTGTTTTTCCGCTTCGTGATCGAAAGCTCGCTGGCGTTCCCCGAGGAGATGATCCGTTATCTCTTCATCTGGACCACTTTCCTCGGCGCGGCGGTGGCGCTGCGCCGGGGGGCTCACGCCGCGATCGGTGTCTTCGTGAAGCAACTCCCCGACCGGGCGAAGCGGGCGGCGCTGCTCGCGGCCGCGGGGGTGTCGCTTCTCTTCTTCGCGATCCTGCTGGTGAAGGGCGTGGAGCTGACGACGCGCGGCCTCGCCCAGACAGCGCCGGCGCTGGGCGTCTCCATGGCCTGGGCCTATTCGGCCATTCCGGTCGGCGCCGCGTTCCTCGTCCTCTACACCCTTGAGATCTTCTTCACGACGCTCAGGCGGCCCGCCGCCGACCTCGACACCGACGACGCCTGAAGCGCGAAAAGGAAGCCGCCCCATGACCACCGCAGCAATCTTTGCGACGCTTTTCCTGCTGATGACGATCCGGACGCCGATCGCGGTCGCGCTCGGCTTCGCGAGCGTCGTCGGCCTGGTTCTCAGCGATATCAACCTGGAGATCGTGACGCAGCGGATGTTCTCCACGAACGACTCCTTCCCGCTGCTCGCCATTCCCTTCTTCATCCTCGCCGGAGAGATCATGTCGATCGGCGGCATGTCCCGGCGGCTGGTCAATTTCGCCAGCGCCCTGGTCGGGCATTTCCAGGGCGGGCTCGGCGCGGTCGCGATCCTCGGGTCGAGCTTCTTCGCCGCGCTCTCCGGCTCCAACGCCGCCACGGTCGCGGCGATCGGCGGGGTGATGAACCAGCCGATGTCGGAGAAAGGCTACCGCCGGCCCTACACCGCCGCGACGGTCGCCGCGGCGGGCGTCACCGGCATGATCATCCCGCCGAGCATCCTGCTGATCCTCTATGGCGTCGTCACCGGCGTCTCCATCACCGATCTCTTCATCGCCGGGATCGGACCGGGGATACTGATCTGCCTCAGCATGCTCGTCGTGAACTGGATCGTCACCAAGCGCGAGGCGGTGGAGACCATCCCCTTTCAGGGCTTCGAAGAGATCGGCCGCACGCTCCGGGCCGCCTTCTGGCCGCTTCTCATGCCGGTGATCATTCTCAGCGGCATCTATGGCGGCGTGTTCACGCCGACCGAAGCGGCCGTGGTCGCGGTGTTCTACGGGCTCATCGTCGGCCTGGCCTATGGCGAGCTTACCGCCGCGACGCTCTATCGCGCCTTCTCCAGGTCGGTGGTCTCCTCCGCCGTGGTGATGTTCGTGATGAACGCCGCCGGCATATTCGCCTGGCTCATCACCATCAACCAGATCCCGCAGAGCATCTCCGGCTATCTCGCCGAAACCGCCGGGGGACAGGTGCTCTATCTCCTGTTCGTCAACATCTTCCTGCTCTTCATCGGCTGCCTGATGAACGCCGCCGCGGCGATCGTGATCTTCACCGCCATCCTCTATCCGGCGGCGGCGAATTTCGGAGTCGATCCGGTGCTCTTCGGCGTAATCATCTGCGTCAATCTCAGCATCGGCACGGTGACGCCGCCGCTTGGCGTCGACCTCTTCGTCGCCTCCGCCATCACCAAGGTCCCGATCGAGCGGATCGTGGTCAACATCTGGCCCTACATCCTGATCCTGATCATCGACCTGCTGCTGATCACCTATTTCCCGCCGATCTCCACCTTTCTCGTGGGACTGATCGGCTGAGTCCATGAACTGAAAAACACCCGAAGGACACGCATATGAGCGACAAGAACACCGCGCCGACCGCCCGGCCCTGGGAGGACATGAACAGCGGCGTGATCCGGGAGGCGATCCCCCGCCATCAACTCGGACACGCTGAAATCACCCCCTCGGGCCGGTTCGAAGCCGGCTCCTACGCCACATTCACCCTCACCTACACGGCCGGACCTTTCGGCATCGACGATTCCGGCAGCCTGCGCGTCTGTTTCCGTTTCGCCTCGGATCAGAGCAGCCCGCAATTCGACGACCCCAAGGGCGCCAATTATTGCGAGATCAAGGCCTCCAACAACGCCATCCTTCAGATCCGATGGGACCCGAAGGCCAATGTCCGCCCCTGGGACCGGACGCTCTGGATCAAGGTGGTGAAGGGCTATCTTCAGGAGGGCGACAGCCTCACCATCCGCTTCGGCGTCACCGATCATGGCGGGCCGGGCATGCGGCTCCAGACCTTCTGCGAGGATACGTTCGAATTCCGCGTGCTGGTCGATCCGATCGCCACCTACAATTTCCAGCCGCTGCCCGAACAGCCGACAATCGCCATCGTGCCGGGGGCGCCCGAACGTTTCGTCGCGGTGACGCCGACCAGACGGCGCCCGGGGGAGACCTTCTCGCTGAAGCTGAAGGGTGAAGACCGCTGGGGAAATCCTTCCAACCGCTGCGAAACCCGCCTCTCACTGGAGGCGACCGGGCCGGTCGCGGGGCTTCCCGCCCATGTCGATCTCACGCCCGGATCCTTCGCTTTCGAGGTCGGGGGGCTTTCGATGGCCGCGCCCGGCGCCGCCACGATCATCCTGCGCGACGAGAGCGGCGCGGTCGTTGCGCGAACCAATCCGCTTATCGTCGAGGATACGCCGCTGGTCCATTACTGGGGCGATCTTCACGGCCAATCGGAGGAAACTATCGGAACCGGCAGCGCACGCGACTATTTCGCCTTCGCCCGCGACCGCGCTTTTGTCGATGCCTGCGGCCATCAGGGCAATGATTTCCAGATCACCGACGAGTTCTGGGCCGAATTGAACCGGCTCACCGCCGAATTCGACGAGCCGGGCCGTTTCGTCGCCCTGCCCGGCTATGAATGGTCCGGCAACACGGCGCTGGGCGGCGATCGCAACATCTTCTTCCCCGCGGAAAACCGCGTTATCCGCCGCTCCTCGCACGCGCTGATCGAGGACCGCGCCACCGCCGATACGGATTGCGAGACCGCCGCCCAACTTTTCGAGGCCTTCGCCGAGGCCGGGGAGTTCGACGTCGTCTGCTTCGCCCATTGCGGCGGACGCTACGCCGATATCGAGGTCGCGCATGACGGCCGCTTCGAGAAATCGGTGGAGGTCCACTCGTCATGGGGCACCTTCGAATGGCTGGTCCATGACGCGTTCCGGCTCGGCTACCGGGTCGGGATCGTCGCGAATTCCGACGGCCACAAGGGGCGGCCCGGCGCCAGCTATCCGGGCGCGGGCAAGTTCGGCGCGATCGGCGGGCTGACCTGCTATCTGATGGAGGAGCTTTCCCGCCCCGCGCTGCTCGACTGCCTGCGCAAGCGCCGGCATTACGGCGCGACAGGCGGGGACGCCGGGCGCATGGTGATCGACCTGAAAGCGCGCTTCGACGCCGGAGGAACGCTCTATCACGACGATCCCGCCCTTGGCCCGGCCGAGGGACGGCCGGCGACCGAGGCGCTGATGGGCGATATCGTCCACCTCCCCAAGGGCGAGGTCGCGCTTGACGTCTCGGTCGTCACGACCTCTCCGATCGAGCGGATCGACATCTTCAACGGCATGGAGCTGATCGACACCATCCGCCCCTACGCCGAGGCGGATCTCGGCGCGCGCATCCGCGTGCTCTGGGAAGGCGCGGAATATCGCGGCAGGTTCCGGGATGTGACCTGGGACGGCGAGGCGCGCTTCGACGGCGCCCGGATCCTCGAAGCCCGCCCGGTCAATTTCCTCAACCGCGACAAGACGCTGGACCGGGTCGGCGATAACGGCCTCTCATGGAGGGCGCTCACCACCGGCAATTACGGCGGCTTCGACGTGACGCTGGAGGAAGGCCCGGACGCGCGCCTTTCATTCAGCACGCCGCTCGTCAGCTTCGACGCGCCGCTCTCCTCGATCGGGTTCAAGGACGTCCTGCACGACGCGTCCGGCGAGTTGCCGCGCTTCGTCAAGGCGTTCCGACTGCCGCTGGAGAACCCGCACCGGAAGCACGCCTTCAGCCGCAGCATTCCGCTGAAGGAGACGGGCGACAACCCGATCTACATCCGGCTGACCCAGGAGGACGGAACCCGGGCGTGGACCAGCCCGGTCTATGTCTATCGCTAGTGGATTGACTCCAATGCTTGGAACCTGCGGTTTCTGGCTGCGATGATGGCTTCGGGTTCGGCGCGCCAGGCGAAGGGTTTTGCATCGGTCGCGTTATGCTCTGCGATGAAGCGGTTGATGGCGGCTTGCAGGTCGACCAGCGCGGGGAAGGCGTCGTGCTTGAGGCGTCGTCTGGTCAGCTTTGTGAAGATCGCCCCGCTGCTTCCGCCGGCGAAGCCGGGCGGGCGTCCGCGCAAGACCGACCTGCGCGCGGTGATGAACGCGATCCTCTATATCGGCTCGGAAGGCTGCCAGTGGCGCGCGCTGCCGAAGGACTTCCCGCCGATGACGACGGTGCAGGGCTATTTCCACACCTACGCCCATGCCCGTCAGTTCAAACGGATGCGCAAGGCGCTGCGTCGGCTCAAGGGCTACACGGGCCGGGTGCTGCGCGACATCGAACGGCAACTGGGCACGGTTGAACATACGGGATTTTCCGGATGGCTGGCTGTGCTGGGGACCAACAGCGAACCGGTCTCCGGTCAAATTCCCTGATAATCGGGAATTTGCAGGGAGATTTCGCCGAACACGGAGGATTCCGGCCGCCAGCGCCGACAAACGCCATGCTGGATCAGTAGCTTACGGCGCATTTTCCTACGCATCGAAGCAGAGTATTTCCTCGTCCGAGCAGGGAATTCAATCGCAGGAACAGGGAAACTCCCCGTTCAGCGTTGTCATTTACCGGGATGAAATTGCCGTTTTCCGGGATGGGATTGTCATGATGCGGGATGAGATTGCCGATATGCAAGGCTGGGTTGCTCTTTCCCGAGGTCAGGTCGGCGTTTGGCGAGATCGGAATGCCGTCAAAGGGGAGCGCTTTGCGATGATGTGGGTTTCCATTGTCGCCAGCCAACAAGGTGTCCCTGTGTAAACTTTCTTTCAGTAGCACCAGTCCATCAACGCTTGGGGCCGAACACTTCCGCATCGGTTCATTGCGTCTCCGGCCGTAGACAAGCCGTTCCTTGACGGGAGATCTGTCGTTGCTGCTCTCGTCTTCGCAATCGCTTCGATATTCGCACATTTTCAGATTGCAGGCGGCGTCGCTCACGACCTTTGTGTGCTCGTCGTCCTCCAAGCTGAGAAAGAGTCCTTCTTCATTGAGCGAATCCAGGCCACCTCCGGACAAAAGCAGGAAATGCCTGTGGATCGGCGTGGAATAAGGACCCCGTATTGGGGTGATCGGCTTCCAAAGGGGACCCCTCCGGTACGTGGGTCCAGAGTGCTTCCGAGGATTATTCGGGAGCCGAGTTTGGGATGCTGGTTGTGGAGACGATTGCGAAGATC
>JBKECG010000441.1:0-7841 GCA_047974395.1 Pikeienuella sp.
CCTCGGCGACGAGAGGGCCGACATCATCCGCCGGGTGCCGCTTTTGACCCGGATCGAGGAGCAGATCGTGCCGACCCTGGCGCTGGAGGCGATCCGCGTCGGCTTCCGGGCCGGCTCGATCCTGGTCAAGAGCAATGACGCCAGCCAGGAGCTGGGCGCGACCGGGATCGGCGTCGCCGCGATGCGGGTCGGGCCGATGGAGATTCCGGTGGAGGCGGATGGCGGGCTCTATGTCTATTATTCGGGAACAAGCCTGCGCCGGTCCTCACGGGTGATCTCCGCCGCGGATATCCTGGCGGGGGATGAGCCCGACCCGGCGCTGGCCGCGCGGGTGGCGGGCAAGGTGATCTTCGTCGGCGCCTCCGCCCCCGGCCTGCTCGATCTGGTGGCGACGCCGTTCGAGAAGGCCGCCGCCGGGGTCAATGTCCATGCCGAACTGGCCGAGCAGATCATCGCCGAATATTTCCGCGGCGACCGCGTCGCCTATCGCGACGAACTCGCCGCCGCCCTGCCGGCCCTGAGCGGGGAGGAGAAGGCGGCGGCCGAGGAGAAGATCGCCGAGCTTGAAGCGGCCATGGCGGAATTGTCGGAGCCGGTCTTCATCTCCAAACCCGACTGGGGCGAGGGGGTGGAGCGGCTCTTCATCCTTCTGGTCGGCGCGCTCGCCTCGCTCCTCCTCGCCTTCAACCGCACCGCGCTCGCCGGCGTTGCGGCGGCGGTCGGGGCGGGGGCGGTGGCGGGGGCGAGCTGGTTCGCCTTCGATCTTTCGGGCTTCCTGCTCGGCCCGGTCTATCCGGCGCTCGGGGTTTTCCTGCCCTGGGGCATGCTCACGATCTACAACTATGTCCGGGCCGATCGCGACAAGCGCGCCGTGCGCAGCCAGTTCGCCCATTTCATGAGCCCCGAGGTGATCGAGGAGATCGCCGAGGACCCGGAGCGGTACCTGACTCCGGGCGGCGATCTGCGTTCGCTCTCGATCATGTTCTGCGACGTGCGCAAATTCTCCACCATCACCGAGAAGATGACCCCGCAGCAGACCATCCTGTTCATCAATGAGTTCCTGACCCCGCTGACCGAGGTGGTGCTGAGGAATGGCGGCACGATCGACAAGTACATGGGCGACTGCATCATGGCCTTCTGGAACGCGCCCAGAAAGTCGCAGATCCACATGGAGCAGGCGACGCTCGCGCTGTTCCAGTTCCGCGGCGCGCTGATCGAGATCAACCGGAAATTCGCGACCATGGGCTTCCCGGAAATCGACATCGGCGTCGGCGTCAACACCGGCCCCTGCGCGGTCGGGGCCATGGGCTCCAAATCGCGGCTGGACTATTCCTGCATCGGCGATGCGGTGAATCTCGCCTCGCGGCTGGAGGGGATCACCAAGCAATACGGGCTCTGGAACTGTATCGGCGACAACACCGCCAGGGGCGTCGGCCACGCCTTCGCGCTGATCCGGGTCGATCAGGTCGCGGTGAAGGGGCGCACGAAGCCGGAGACGATCTGGACCGTCGCCGGCGAGGCGGGCGCGCTTCACGATCCGGCCTTCCTCGCCATGAGCGAGGCGGTGGACGAGGGGCTAGCCGCCTACAAGGCGCAGGACTGGGACCGGGCCGAGGCCGCCTATCGGCGCGCCGCCGGGCATGAGCTGGAGGCTTTCTCGCCAAAGGGGCTCGCCGAAGTGTTTCTGGAGCGGATCGCGGAATACCGGCTGACGCCGCCGCCCGCGGATTGGGACGGGGTCTATGTCGCGACCTCGAAATAGCAGGGAAGGAAAGCGATGAAGAGGCAGATGGCCATCGAGATCGGGACCGGCTCCGACCTCCGGGGCGAGGATTGCACCAAGGCCGCGCGCCGCGCGGTCGCCGACGCGCTGCACCGGAACGGGCTGACCGTGGCCGATGCGCTCGGCTTTCCGAAATCGGCGATGATCGTGGAGATCCGCGTCGGCGTGCCGGACCCGGCCTCGGTCGATCTCGCCGCCGTCGCCGAAGCCGCGCCCTATGGCGAGCGGCGGGTCGAGGCGGTTGAGGGCGGGTTGCGCGTCGCCACCGCCTCCGGCGCGACCATCATCGCCAACGCTGTCGTCTCGGTCTCTTTCGACATGGAGGAGGCGTGAGCATGAAACGCATCATGCTGGAGCTGGGCTCCGGCGCCGATCTCCATGGCGGCGACCAGACCAAGGCGGCGCGCCGCGCGGTCGAGGACGCGCTGCGCCGCTCCTCGCTCTCGATCTTCCGCTCGCTGGGGCTGGATCCCCAGCGCATGCGGGTCGAAATCACCATCGGCGCGCCCGATCCCGCCGGGGTTGACGCCGCCGCCATCGCCGCGATCCCGCCCTATGGCGCGGTCGAGGTGACTGTGGTGAAGGGCGGTCTTTCCGCCGCCGGGCTCGGTGGGCCGGACGGGTCGGCGGCGGTGATCGCCGCGGCCGCGATCGCCGTTCATGTGGAAATCCCCGAAGGGCGCTGGCGGCTGGTCTGAAACCGGCGCCGGCGTCGCTTAGCGCCAAGACCTCGCCGCTTCGCCGCCCATACTGGCGGGCGGGCGGTTGAGGTCTGATCGTGGCGCATGAAAGGCGAATACCGGAATTCCTGCGCCACGCGCCGGCGCCGGGCGTCAGGGGGTTCGCGGTTCTGGCGGCGATCGAGGCGGCCTCGCGCGGGATTCTGGTCTCGGTCTATCCGCTGGCCATGTATCGGGCGCTCGGCGATGCGGAGCGCGTCTCCGAAGCCTATTTCTTCATCGGCGTGGCGGCGCTGCTGACCTCGCTGGCGGTGCCGGGGCTCGCGCGGCTGATCTCGCGGCGCTGGACCTATACGCTCGGCGCGCTCCTGATGGCGACGGGGGCGCTGACGGCTTCTTTCGGCGGGCCGGCGCTGACGCCGCTCGGGCTTGCGATGACCAACGCGGCGGTGGTCTGCGTCTTCATCTGCTTCAACGCCTATGTGCTGGATTATATCGACCGGTCGGAGCTGGGCGCCTCCGAGACGCTGCGGCTCTTCTACAGCGCGCTCGCCTGGACGGCGGGGCCGGTGGCCGGGGTCTGGCTGATGGGGATATGGCCGGCCGCGCCCTTCTGGTTCGCGGCGGGGGCGTCGCTGACCATGCTCGCCGTCTTCTGGTGGATGAACCTCGGCGAGGGCAGGGAGATCTCCGCCGCGCGCCGGCGCGCGACCAGCCCGCTGCGCTATCTGCCGCGTTTCTTCGCGCAGCCGCGGCTGGTCGCCGGCTGGCTGTTCGCGGTGATCCGCTCGGTCGGCTGGTGGGCCTATGTGGTCTACATGCCGATTTTCGTGGTCGAGTCGGGCTATGCGCAGGAACTCGGCGCCGCCTTCGTCTCCTTCGCCAACGCCTGCCTGTTCGTGACGCCCTTCATGCTGCGCTGGATGCGCCGGCGCTCGGTGCGGGTGGCGGTGAGGGTCGGTTTTCTCGGCTCCGCCGCCGGTTTCTTCGCCGCCGCGCTGGTCAGCGGGGTCTCCGCCCCCTTCGCGGTCGTGCTGCTGGCCGCGGGGGCCTTCTTCCTGATCCTGCTCGACGTCTCCGGCGGGCTGCCCTTCCTGATGGCGGTGCGCTCCTTCGAGCGGACCGAGATGGCGGTGATCTACTCCAGCTTCCGGGATGTCTCCGCCATCATCACGCCGGGGGCGGTGCGGCTGGTGCTCGCGGTCGCGCCGCTCCCCGGCGTCTTCGCGGCGACGGCGGCGGTGCTGCTGGTCGGCTGGGCGCTGGCGGGGCGGCTGCATCCGCGTCTCGGCGTGCGGCGCGCGGGCGGCGGGAGAGCGGCGGCTTGAGACTTGCCGGGAGGCGGAAAACCGTCGAATGTTCGCGCCGGTGACAATCTGGACGAGCGAGAGCCCATGACATGCGGCGGTCTGTTGCGCGGCGAGCGCGCAAGACATGATGGCGGGGCCGAACAACGCGCGGGCCTTCCCTCATGACCGTCTATGTGGACGCCGACGCCTGCCCGGTGAAGGACGAATGCCTGCGCGTCGCCGAACGCCACAAGGTGAAGGTGGTCTATGTCTCCGATGGCGGCGTCCGGCCCAACCCGCATCCGCTGGCGGAGGTGGTGATCGTCGCGCAGGGCGCCGACGCCGCCGATGACTGGATCGTGGAGCGGATCGCGCCCGGCGATATCTGCGTCACCGGCGACATTCCGCTCGCGGATCGCTGCATAAAGGCCGGGGCGCGGGCGCTGAGGCATAACGGGGACGCTTTCACCGAGGCCAATATCGGCCAGCAACTGGCGATGCGGAATCTGATGACGGATCTCAGGGCGGCCAATCCGCTCAATCAGGGCGGGGGCGGGCGGTCGTTCTCGCGGGCCGACCGTTCGCGGTTTCTGGAGGCGCTGGAGCGGGAGCTGCGCCGGCGCTGAAGCTCGCTGGCGGAAAGGAGCGCGACCAGCGCCGCGCCGATCAGGGCGCCGAGGCGCAGGGTCGTCTCCAGCCCGGCGATCTCCGCCACCGCGCCCATGATCAGCGCGCCGAGCGAGGCCGAGCCGATCCCGACCATGACCCAGAGGCTCATCACCCGCCCGCGATGGCCGTCATCGACCGTCACCTGCACCACCGATTGCATGGTGATGCCGGTGATGGTGCTGCAAAAGCCGATCCCGGCGGCGATGGCGAGCGCGAAGCGCCATCCGGGATCGGCGCTGAGCAGCGCGACGCCGATCAGCCCGCCGAAAAGCGCGACATAGGTGCGAAAGGGCGGCTCGGCGGCCTCGCCGGGGGGCGGGGTTTTCACCGCGTCGCCGCTGGCGAGCCAGAGCGCCGCCGTCAGCGCGCCGAAGCCGACCGCGGCCATCAACTCGCCAAGGCCGGTGGCGCCGCGCCCGACAGCGCCATCCGCGATCGCCGGCAACAGCTCCAGCACCCCGCGCACCACCACCGCGAAGACGGCGGTGAGCGCCAGCGAGGCGCGGATCGAGCGCCGCCGCCAGGCGTAGCCGGCCCCCTCGGCCAGCGAGGCCAGAATCCGCGCCGGCGCCGGGGGGGAGCCGCTCGGCCTCAGCCGCACCACATGGAGCGAGAACAATATCGGCAGCATCAGCCCGAAAACCACCGCCTGCGTCGGCGCGACGCCGAAATGGGCGATGGCGTAACCCCCCGCCGCCGGGCCGACCAGCCGCGCGACGTTGAAATTCAGCGCGCCGATGGCGATGGCGTTGCCGAGCGCCGCCCGCGGGGCGAGGCGCGGCGTCATCGCCATGCGCACCGGGTTCTGCGCGCTGGTGGCGATCCCCTGCGCCAGCGCCAGCGCGGCGAGCAGCGTCAGGTTCAGAACCCCGGCCGCCAGCGCCGCGAAAAGCAGGGCCGAGATCGTCGCCAGCGAAATCTGGGTCGCGATCGCCGCGCGGCGCAGATCGACCCGGTCCGCCAGCACCCCGAAGACCGGCCCGGAGACGAAAGTCGGCGCGAAGCTGAGAAAGGCGATGACGCCGACCCAGCCCGAAGAGCCCGACAGCGTCCAGGCGAGCCAGCCGAAAATCGTCCGCTGGGCCCAGGCGCCCTGCTGGGAGAAGAAATTCCCGGCCATGAACAGCCGGAAGCCCGGATCCTTGAGGGCGGGAGGGAAATTCATGATGTGAATGGCTTACGCCGCGCCGCGCGCCCCGTCCAGCATTCCCTGCGCCGCGCCGCCGAAATCCGTCTTCCGACCCTGGGGGCGGGAAACCGGCGCTATTCCGTCTCTGGTTCGACCGGATCGAGACCGTAACGTTCGCGATACTCGGCTTCGAAATCCTCGCGAATGCCGTTCCATTCCACGATGCGCCCGTCCTGCACGGCCTCGCCCATCTGGCGGATCCAGTCGCCGCTCTCCTGCGAGAATTCGTAAACGCTCAGGTCATGCTCGGCCAGAACCTGCTGCGGATCGACGCCCGCCTCGGCGGCGACGGTCAGATGCGCCTGGACGCGGGCGTAATCCTCATAGGCGGCGAGCTTGCCCGTGGCTTTCGGATTGTCGTCGCGATCCGCGAAACGGCCGACCGCCGGATCGGCGAAGATCTCTCCATAGCGGGTGATGAAGGCGGGGTCGCCTTCGGAAAGCACCTTCATGAAGGTCTCGCCCGCCTCGTTCCACTGGGCCTCGTCGATCTCCAGAATCGATAGAACCTCCTCCAGCGGCCGGTTGTCGGCCAGCCGCGCGTTGCCGGCGGTCCATTCCTCGAAGCTGACGCCGTTGACCGGGGTGGGCGGGGTCTCCTGCGCCTCGGCGCCTGCGGTCGTCAGCAGGAGAAGGGCCGCGGCGGCGGCGTTGCGGATTGATTGACGTCTCATATCGGGTCTCCTTATGCCGTGGCGAGAAGGGTCTCTCCTCCCGTCCGCCCGCTCCGCGTCATGCGCCGCGAAAGCTCCTGAATGTATTCCACAGCGCCAGCATGACGGTCGCGAGCATGATGATATGCGCGCCGTCGAGGGGCGCATAGCCCACGATGAACCATCGCAGTATCTCGGATCCGACGCATGCGAAGATCTGGACGCCCGCCACCATCAGCAGGATCCGCCTGACGCCGCTTCCGTCCGCGCCGTCGGGTCGGGCGAGGGAAAGGCGACGGCCATAGGCGAATACGAAAACGGGGATCAGGACGCCCGTCAGGGCCGTGGTCGTCATATGCCGGGCCAATGGCGTCTCCGGCATCCATTCGGGCGCGAGCGCCGATATGGCGCCGATCACATGGCTTGCCACGACGCCCGCGAGAAACGGGGGCCAGAGCAGAACCGACAGGGGAATGGCCGCGCCTGTCCGGCTCCGGCCGCCGCCCGTCATGGCCCTGTTGACGATCACGGTCATCGCGACCGCAGCCGCCAGGAGAGCGAGGGGGATCGCCCAGAGCGAAGATCGAGACCCGCGCCAACATGTCGCCGGAGATTGGAGCCGACGGCGTCGAGAGAGCGAACATGTCGAGGCCCGGCAAGGGGATGCGCGAGCCGAGAATGATGATCAGGAACGCCGGCGCGGCCAAGGCGAGCGCAGTTCCGGGGGAAGACGAGGTTGCGAATTCGGGAGGAGAATCGACCTTCATTCGGGCGACATTATTCAAGTCGCCGCGGCCCCTCAATATCGGGGGCGCGCCGTGTGGGGCGTCGATCAGATTCGCCGCAGTTGCGAATGGCGGGCGCCGCGCCGCCGGCCCTGCGCCGAAACGCTGGATTATGGCGTGAAAACGGCGGAATGCAGGCTTTCCTTAAGGCGCCTTGCGCGCCGCGCATGGCGGGAATGTCTTTGCGTGAGTTGTGGTTTTCGTTGCGGTGCATCATTTGCAGCGCAGTATCAATGTAGCAGTACAGGAGCCTGTCATGGCGTATATCACCAACACCACCGCCGCCGCCCATAACGGCAACGGCCTCGGCGCTTTCTCCGGCCTCGTCGCCCGTTACAACGCCTGGCGGTCCTATCGCGCCACCGTCCGCGCGCTCAACGCGCTGACCGACGCCGAGCTGAACGATATCGGCCTGACCCGCGGTCAGATCGAACTGGCCGCTCGCGGCGTGATCTGATCGACATGAAGAGATCCCGCGCCTACGGGCGGGCCGGCGGCCCGCCCTTTTGATTCGCGGGGCAGGGTGGACGGGGCCGATCCTTTGGCGGCTCAGAACGGAATATCATCCGCCGCGGTGACGAAACTGGCCACGACCCGTTTCTCGCCGGCCTTTTCGAAAGCGACGGTCAGCTTGTCGCCTTCGACCTCCAGCACCGAACCATAGCCGAATTTCTGGTGAAAGATGCGGTCGCCCGGCCCGTGCGCGACCACCGCGTCGACCGCCGCCGCCCGCGCCTGCGACGGAGAGCGCGCCGGCCGGGCCGCGCCCCGCGCCTGCATCCGCGCCCAGCCG
>JBKECG010000453.1:0-5064 GCA_047974395.1 Pikeienuella sp.
GAGACTGCCGACCACCGCAAGATCATGGCTGATGAACAGGAGCGCCAACCCCATTTCATCGCGCAAATCCATGAACAGTTTCAAAATCTGCGCCTGCACGGAGACATCCAGCGCCGAGACCGCCTCATCCGCCACCAGAAGCACCGGCCGGGTGATGACTGCGCGGGCGATGGCGATGCGCTGGCGCTGACCGCCGGAGAACTGATGCGGATAGGCGCGCGCGTCGGCGGGGCGAAGGCCGACCTGAACCAGCGCCTCATCGACGCGGCGGGCGATCCCGGCCCGGTCCTCGCCGGCGGCGCGCAAGGGTTCGCCGATCGACCAGCCGACGGCGCGGCGCGGGTCCAGAGAGCCGAACGGGTCCTGGAACACCATCTGGAACCGGCGCCGGCGCGCGGCGAGATCGCGGGGCGAAAGCCCCGCCAGATCCTCGCCCTCGAACAGGATCCGCCCTTCATCGGGCCGCTCGAAGGCCATGACCAGCCGCGCCAGCGTGGTCTTGCCGGAGCCGCTTTCGCCGACCACGCCCAGCGTCTCGCCGCGACGGATCTCAAGGCCGACCCCCGACAGCGCCGTCAGCGCCGGGGCCGGGCCGAGGAGAGAGCGGCGCGGCAGCCGGTAGCGTTTCGCCGCCCGCTCGACCTTCAGGACCGGCGCGCCCATGGCGTCGTCCCGCCCCGAGGATGGCGGGCGCCTGCGCCCGGCTTCGGGCCGGGGCGAGGGCCGGGCGGCGATCAGGCTCCGCGTATAGGCATGGGCGGGACGGGCCAGCACCTCGGCGGTCGGGCCGCGCTCGACGATATCGCCACCATGCATCACCAGCACATCCCGCGTCGCGCGGGCGACGGCGGCGAGATCATGGCTGATGAAGATCAGCGCCATGCGCCGGCTTTCCGAAAGGCGCAGCAGAAGCTCGATCACCCGGAGCGCGACATTGGCGTCCAGCGCGGTGGTCGGCTCGTCGGCGATCAGCAGTTCGGGGTCGCAGGACAGCGCCAGCGCGATCAGCGCCCGCTGGCGCTGGCCGCCGGAAAGCTCATGCGGGAACTGGCGGAAGCGGAGCGCGGGTTCGGGGATGCCGGTCTCCTCCAGCAACGCCAGCGCCCGCGCCGCGGCCTCGCGCCGGGAAAGGCCGAGATTGGCGATGATCGGCTCCATGATCGTCTCGCCGATGCGGCGCAAGGGGTTGA
The DNA here is from genome assembly GCA_047974395.1 of Pikeienuella sp. GTDB lineage: Bacteria > Pseudomonadota > Alphaproteobacteria > Rhodobacterales > Rhodobacteraceae > Pikeienuella. The sequence goes on from JBKECG010000453.1 coordinate 1,191, forward strand.
GCGCGCTCATCGGCTCCTGAAACACCATGGCGAGCCGCCGGGCGCGAAGGCGCCGCCACGTCGCCTCGTCCGCCCCCGCCATCTCCCGCCCGTCAATCTCTATGGAGCCTGCGACCTCGGCCGTCTCCGGGGCCATGCCCATCAGCGTCAGCGCCAGCATCGACTTGCCGGAGCCGGATTCGCCCACGATCCCGAGCCGGTCGCCGGGCGCGACGGTCAGCGAGGCGTCCCTGAGCGCCGCCGTCGCGCCGAAGCGCACGCCAAGGCCGGTGGCGCGGATCACGCCCGCCGCTCCCGCGCCAGCCGCGGATCGGTCACGTCCCTCAGCCCGTCGCCGAGCAGCCCGAAGCCGAGCACGGCGAGGAAGATGCAGAGCCCCGGATAGATCGCCAGTTGCGGCGCGATGTACAAAAGCGTCTGCGCCTCCGCCAGCATCCGCCCCCAGGAGGGCGAAGGCGGCTGCGCGCCGAGGCCGAGATAGGAGAGCGCCGCCTCCGCCAGGATCGCCACCGCGAATTCGATCGTCGCCTGCACGATCAGCGCCGCGGCGATATTCGGCAGCACATGATCGAACGAGATCGCGAACCGCCCCATCCCCGCCGCCCGCGCCGCCAGCACATAGTCGCGGGTCCAGATCTGATTGGCGCTCGCCCGCGCGACGCGGGCGAAGATCGGCACGTTGATGAAGGCGATGGCGAAGACCGCGATCCGGATCGACGGGCCGAAGACCGCCGCCAGCATGATCGCGAACAGCAGCGCCGGAAAGGCGAAGCTGAGATCGCAGATCCGCATGATCAGATCCTCGACCCAGCCGCCGATGGCGCTGGCCAGCAGCCCGAGCGCCGCCCCCGCCGTCCCGCCCAGGCAGACCGCGACCAGCGCCACCGCCATCGAGTTGCCGGCCGCAACCATCAACTGCGAGGCGACATCGCGCCCGAGCTGGTCATGGCCGAGCCAATGCGCCGCGTCCGGGCCGGCGAATTTCCGCGCGACATCCAGCGCGGCGTGGGGAAAGGGCGTCCAGAAAACGGAAAGCAGCGCCACCGCGACCACCAGCGCGACCAGGGCCGCGCCGATGGCGAGATTGGCCGGGACGGCGCGCCGCCTCATGCCTCCCGCCCCTTCAGCCGCGGGTCGATCATCAGATAGGCGATATCGACGAGGAAATTCGCCGTCACCACGATGGCGGCGAACATCATCACCAGCGCCTGCACGGTGAAGAGATCGCGATTGGAGATCGCCTGAAAGATCAGCCGACCGAGCCCCGGCAGGTAGAACACGTTCTCGATGATGATGGCCCCGGTGACGATGCTGGCGAACTGCATGCCGACGATGGTGATGATCGGCATCAGCGCGTTCGGCAGCACATGCCGCCAGAGCACCCGCCGCCGCGACAGCCCGCTGGCCCGCGCGGTGCGGGTGAAGTCCAGCCGCATCACCTCCAGCGCCGAGGAGCGCACCACCCGCGCCAGCACCGCCGCCTGCACCAGCGCCAGCGCCGCCGTCGGCAGGATCAGCGAGCGGGCGGCCTCCCATGGCTCGCCCCAGCCGGGAAAGCCGCCCGGCGGCAGCCAGCCGAGCTTCACCGCGAAGAGAAGAACCAGCAGGATCGAGAGCCAGAAGGCCGGGATGGCGACGCCGAGCTGGCTGAGCAGCATCACCCCCCAATCGCCGATCCGGCCATGATTCGCCGCCGCGCCGATCCCCATCGCCAAAGCCAGCAGCACCGTCGCCGCCATGCCGGCGATGGCGAGCGAGATCGTGAGCGGCAGCCGCTCCGCGATCAGGTCGGAGACCGGAACCCCATAGGAATAGCTGTCGCCGAAATCGCCCCGGAGCGCCCCCCAGGCCCAGGCGGCGTAGCGTTCCGCCAGCGGCGCATCGAGGCCCAGCTCCGCCCGGAGCGCGGCGCGGGCGTCCTCGGTCGATTCGAGTCCGAGAATCGTCAGCGCCGGATCGCCGGGCAGCACGTTCATCACCGCGAAGACGATCAGCGAGACCGCGAACAGCGTCAGCGCGAAGCCGATGGCGCGCCTGAAGAGAAAATAGCTCATGGAATCAGGCCCGGCCTTTCGCGCCGGGCCGGTTTTGCGGCTTCATTTCTCCCAGCTGACGCCGGCCATGGGCTGGAAGCTGACCGGGGAGGAGGCCCAGAACCCGGTCAGCCCCTTCTTGTAGACGCCAAGCTGCGGCAACTGGAAGAGAAAGCCGTGGACCGCGTTTTCGGCGAGGAATTCCTGCGCCTCCTTCAGCAGCGCGTTCCGCGCCTCCGCATCGGTCTCGGCGACGATCCGTTCATAGAGCGCGGTGTAGGCCGGGTCCTCATAGCCGTAGAAATAATCCTTGCCGCGGGCGAAATTGCCAAGATCGTTCGGGCTGGTGTGGGCGATGATGGTCATGTCGTAATTCCGCTTCTTGTAGATCTCGTCGATCCAGAAGCCCCATTCGACATTCTCCACCTTCGCGTCGATCCCGATTTCGGCCAGCTCCGCCTGCACGATCTCCGCCGAGCGGGTGGCGTAGGGATAGGGCGGCACGCGGATGGTCATGGTCGCGCCGGCGGCGCCGGCCTCCTCAAGCAGCGCCCTCGCCTTCTCCACATCGTGGGGATAGGTCCCGGTCAGATCGACATAGGCCGGCCCGTGCGGCGGATAGAAACTGCCGATCGGGGCGGCGCGGCCATACATCGCGCCCTCGATGATCTCGGCGCGGTCGATGGCGTGGCTGATGGCGCGGCGCACGCGGATATCGTCGAAAGGGGGTTTGGCGTTGTTCATCGCCAGGATCACCTCGCCCTCGGTCGAGCCGACGACGACGGCGAAGCGGGGATCGGCCTCGAATTGCGGCAGAAGCTCGGGCGCGGGGAAGCCGGGAAAGGCGTCCAGCTCCCCGGCCATCAGCGCGGCGCTGGCGGCGGCGGGTTCGGAGATGAACCGGTATTCGATCAGGTCCAGCGCCACACCGGCCGCGCCGCGCCAGTCGGGGTTCTTCTCCAGGATCAGCCGGTCGCCGCGGGTCCAGGACCTGAGCCGGAACGGGCCGGTCCCGACCGGATCGGTCTTGTTGGTCCCGGCCGATTCCGGCGCGACGATGGAGGCGTCGCCCTGCGCCATGTTGAACAGGAAGAAGGCGTCCTTCGCGGAAAGCTTGATCTCCACCGTCGCCGGGTCGATCACCGTCACGGACTGGATCGGCTGGAAGATCGCCTTGGTCGGGTTCACGCTGTCGGGCGCCATCGCCCGGTCGAAGCTGAACTTCACATCCCCGGCGTCGAAATCCGTGCCGTCATGGAATTTCACGCCCTCGACCAGCTTGAACGTGTAGGTCAGCCCGTCATCGGAAATCGTCCAGCTTTCCGCCAGCGCCGGCAGGGGCTCGCCCGCGGGGGAGACGGTCAGGAGCGATTCGAACACGTCCTGCGTCATCATCCCGTCGATCGAGGCGGTGGCGTCCGCGGTCGGGTCCAGCGCCGTGGGCTCCTGCTGGAAGCCAATGACGACCTTCTCCGCCGCAGCGGCGAGACAGGGCGGCGCCAGCGCCAGCACGGCGGCGAGCGTGAGTGAAGCGCGGGACATTCGCGTTGCTCCTTCATGTCGGGCGGCCACCCTCTCCCGGCCGCATGGCTTCGCCTCCAGCGCCGCAGGACGCGGGAGCCGGCGGCACTACAGCATGAGCCGGGCGCATGACCAACATCTATTCGGGCCGATCTCCGGCCGACGCCGCTTTTCGCAGGGTTTCGCGACAGTTCCGCGACGATCTGGCGAAGGAGGGGTGGCGCCCCTATAGTCGCCGTCATGACCTCGCCCCCATCCGATCAGAGCCTGATTCCCGGCGCCGACCGCGCCGCGCTCCTGGCCGCGCTCTCATGGCAGAG
>JBKECG010000469.1:0-1904 GCA_047974395.1 Pikeienuella sp.
TATCTTGTTCCAAAGGAGCTAACATTGGACATTAATACAAGTGAAAAAATATTTAATTTTAAATTTGATGAACAGATAATAAGTCTCTACTCTAAAAATGAAATTTCAAGTATGGTAGAAGATATGAAAAAAAATAAATATAGCACAAGGGTTGAGTTTGAAGAAACAAAAATAATTATTGATATTTACTATCGGAAATATAAGAAAAAACGACTAAACCTAATAGTAGATGTTCTAACAGACAGCTTGATTAAGTATGATACCTATAAATGGACAAAAGATAAAATGGAACAATTTAGAAAACAGGAAGCTAAAGAAATAAAAATGAAACTAGTAAACAAAGAAAAGGCTCTATTAAAAAGTTACCAACTAATATTTTAAGTTTAACTTTAGAAACGATAAAAAGTAATAATTTGGAGAAGGATGACAAAAATAAATTATTTGAAGTTTTTGATAAGAACAAAACAGAATCACCAATATAAGTATGAAGAAATCAATATAAATAATAGGAGTGAAGTAAACTCAATAATTGACGAACTTATATCCAAGCCATCAACAGATGAAGCTTACATTGATATATTAGAAAGTGAATTTGAGGATCAAATTTTTAAAATTAAAGATGAATTTTCAAATTATCGTTATTTTCTTAAATTGAGTGAAACAACTAGAACTATGAGAGTATTGGAACTATTAAGTAGTGATACTAAGGGGTTTAGATTTAAATTAATTTCTAAATCAAAAGGAGAGGTTATTGGTGACTCTATTAGAGCATCAACACAAAATAGTAATGAAGCACAGTTTAAACTAAGTGCAGATGAAACAAAAATACTTATTGATTTTATGCAATATATTACTTATATGAATACGATTGGATTCTCAGTAGAAGATTATACAATTGCCGCATCCAAATTCACAGCTTTTTATGGTACAAAATCTATGAATATATTTAAGTTAGATGATGAAGAAATAAAAATATTAGATGATATTAAAAGTGGACGTAAACAATTAATTGATGATGCATATAATGTAAAAATAATTGATGAATTAATGTCAAAACTTGATAAAGATACATCAATAGAGGACTTGATAGATAGGATTAAACAAAATGATTTCAAGGATAATATAGAAGTATTAATACAAGAGTTTGAACAACTACTTAATTTAGAAAGTGCTTTGGAAAGTTCATGGTCAGGCTTATTTAATAAATATAAAACAATCTTTGCGATGCTTTTTGGAGACTTTAATTCAGATGTGCTTAATTCAGAGGTACAAGTTTCAACTCAAGTGGATTTCAATGATAAAATTGAAAAAGTTGATAAGGCAATTGTTTATAATAAAACACTTTGCTTAGTTGAATTAAAGAGACATGATAAACAAATATTTGAAGTTACAGGTGATTCTAGACAAAATATTCATTTATCGAAAATAGTTCACAACGGCGTTATGCAACTAATGTATTATATTTCACCCAACAATACAAGTGATTCTACAAAAAATTATATTAAGAAAAAAAACTATCTAATTATTGGTGATGAGGAACATAGTTCAAATTACCTAGCAAATTTTACTGCCTCAGATTGCTTAAAGGCATTAGACTTGTATAACAATTACTTAGATAATGATATTCAAGTTTTAACATATAGAATGGTATTGGAGATGTTAAAGCGCATTAAAGCTAATTTTTAAAGTTAGCCCAAAGGAAGTAATTTGAAAATTAGCTTTTTATTGAAAAATGCTTGCAACTATTTCTGAGAGTGTTATAATATGTATGGATATCTATTGGATGATATTAAGTTAAAAAGAGACTGCGCTAACAGTCTCTTTTTACTATTTTATACAGAAAAAGGGAGTTCATCAGCGCTAACTTCAGAACTCCCACGGAGGATATCTAATTGGATGTTAAT
>JBKECG010000331.1:0-4271 GCA_047974395.1 Pikeienuella sp.
TCCTCCTTGGCCAGCGGCAGCGCGAAATTCAGCCGCAGGGGGCCGAAGCCCGAGTCCCAGAAGATGCTGGCGCCGACCGCGGCCCGGAGATTGGCCCCGTCATCGACCCCGATATTCAGCCCGTTGGAGGCGCTGTTCGGGTTGCTGTCGCGGGTCGAGGTCGAATCCAGCCCCCAGAGCGTGCCGACATCGGCGAAGAGACCGCCATGGATGCCGAACTCCTCGGGCAGACCGACCGGGAACGTGACCTCGGCCCGGCCGACCGTGTAGAAATTCCCGCCGAGCGCGTCGTCCCGCCTCGCCCCGTTCACGCCGAGCGAGCGGTCTCGCGGGCCGATGCCGCCATAGGCGAAGCCGCGGAAACTGTCGCCGCCGAGGAAGAACCGTTCATTGACCCGGATATCGTCATCGAAGCTATAGATCGCGCCGCCCTCGATCTCCAGACTGGCGATCACGTCATCGGCGAAGAAGGAGGTCCAGCCCTTCGCGCTCGCCACGGTCCGCGAATAGCGGGAATCGCCGCCGGCGCCGGCGAAGGTCTGCTCCAGGGTCAGGAAATAGCCCGAAGTCGGCTCAAGCGCGTCATCGCGCATGTCATGCGTGTAGCGCGCGCCGAACGCCGAGGTGAGCTGGCCGCCTTCGTCCCGCGCGATCAGCGGCGAGACATTCGCGTCCAGGCTGTTGATGTCGTCATGCTGGATTTCATAGAACAGCCGCAGCCTGCCCGGCTCGCTCACCGGAAAGGCGATCGAGGGCACGAAGCCGATGCTGGTGATCTCATAGGAGCTTTCGTCGTTCAGATCCTCGTCGCGGTAGAAGGCGTTGAGGCCGAGCCGAAGATCGCGGTCGAGGAAGGCCGGCTCCTCGAAGGTGAAATCGGCGATGCGGCTGTCTTCGGCGACGCGGATGCGCGCGCGCGCAAACTGGCCGCGGCCGAGGAAGTTCGCCTCCTGGATCGAGATCTCGCCGGTCGGCCCGATCGCGGAGGAATAGCCGAGGCCGAAATTGATCGAGCCGGTGGACTGTTCCTGAACCTCGACCTTGACCACCGCGCGATCATCGGTCGCGCCGCGCTCGGTGCGGACGTCCACATCGGCGAAGAAGCCGAGCGCGCGGATGCGCCCGCGGGCCTGCTCCACCTCGCGGGCGTTGAAGGCGTCGCCCTCGACGATATCGAACTGGCGCCGGATCACCCGGTCCAGCGTGCGGTCATTGCCCTCGATGTCGATCCGCTCGACATAGACGCGCGGCCCCTCGACCAGTTCGAACACCACGTCGATGGTGCGTTCGCCCTCGTTCCGGCGGGCGCGCGGGCGCACGTCCATGAAGGCGAAGCCCTGCTGGCCGGCGAGATAGACCATCTCCTGAATGATGTTCTCGACCTCGGTCGCGTCATAGGTGGCGCCGGTCAGCCCGCCGGGGATCAGCGCCTCGAACTCCTCGGCGTTGAGCGCGGGCTGCGAATTCTCCACCGTCAGCTCGCCGAAGGTGTAAAGCTCCCCCTCCTCGACGGAGAAGGTGATGTAGAAGCCCTCGCGGTCGGGCGCGAGTTCGGCCACCGCGGAAAGCACGGTGAAATCGGCGTAACCCTGCGAGAGATAGAACCGGCGCAGAAGCTGTTTGTCGAACTCTAGCCGGTCCGGGTCGTAGACGTCCGAGGCGAGGATGAAGCCGAGAATGCCGGATTCGGAAGTGTCGATCACGCCACGGAGCCGGCTGTCGGAGAACTGCTCATTGCCGACGAAGTCGATCCGGTAGATCTCCGTCACCTCGCCCTCGCTGATCTCGAAGACGAGATCGACGCGGTTTTCCGGCAGTTCGATGATCACCGGCTCGACCACGGCGCCATAGCGGCCGGTGGCGCGGTAATTGTCGATCAGCGCCTGCGCGTCCGCCTCCGCCTGCGCGCGGGTGTAGGAGCGGCGCGGGCGCGAAGAGACAATCGACAGCATCTGCTCATCGGTGATGAGGTCGTTGCCCTCGAAATTGATCCGGTTGATCGTCGGATTCTCGGCGACCTGAACGATCAGCCGCGAGCCGTCGACATTGATCGCCGCGTCGCGAAAGAGGCCGGTGTCGAAAAGCCGGCGCACCGACTGGTTCAGCGCCTGTTCGGTGATCGGATCGCCGACCTTGAGCGTCAGATATGACGTGACCGTGACGGGTTCGATTCGCTGATTGCCGACCACCACGATCTCGCTGACCGCCGGACCCTGCCGCGCCGCCTGCTGCGCCTGCGCCGCCGGGGCCGTCGCCGCGACGGCGCCCAGAAGAATCGCGATCACGGCCAGTTCGCGCGCAAAACGCGTCATCCGCTCAATGACAGCCATGAAGCCACCTCTCTCCACCACTCGCCGCCCGCCGGCGTCCCGTCGGCGACCTGTTCGACCCTGTTCCAACGCCTCAGCGCAGCAGGTCGTTATAGGTCGCGAACACCATTAACAACATTATCATGCCGAAGCCCACTCCATTTCCGATCTCCTGCCACTTCGCGCGAAGCGGTTTGCCGCGGATCGCCTCCAGCGCGTAGAACACCAGGTGCCCGCCGTCGAGCACCGGAACCGGAAAGAGGTTGATCAGGCCGATCGAGGTCGAGATCAGCGCGATCATCATCGCCAGCGACTCGATCCCCTGCTCGGCCGCCTGGCCGGAGACCTTGGCGATCTGGATCGGTCCGCCGAGTTGGCTCGAATCGGCGGCGCCGCTGATCATGTCGCCGATATAGCCGAGCGAGCCGGTGATGATCGCCCAGGTCCGCGCCGCGCCGTAGCGGATCGCCTCCAGCGGATTCGCCGTCTCCACCACCGGCTCCACCCCGCCGAAGGAGGCGTTGCGCACGCCGATCATCGGCCGGCGTTCGATTTCGCCATCGGGGCCGGCGGTCTCGACCATCTGCGGGGTCATGGAGAGGATCAGCCTCTCCTCGCCGCGACTGACGTCGAGCGAGAGCGCGCCCCCGCCCGACCCGGCGATGCGCTCGCGCAGCGTCTCGAAATTCGGGGTCGGCGTTCCGTCCACCGCGGTGATCACGTCGCCCGGCTTCAACCCGGCCTCCGCCCCGGCGCCGCCGGGAATCACCTCGTCAACCCGGGCCGGGCGAACATAAAGGATATCGACCAGTTGCTCGCCCGCGCCGCGATCCACCAGCGCCTTCGCCGGGCGCCCGTCGACCCTGGCGAGTGCGGCGAGAAGATCGGTGAAGCTCTCGACACGCTCGCCATCGACGGCGATCACCCTGTCGCCGGCCATCAGCCCGAGATCGGCGTTGGCGTCGGCGCGGATCGAGCCGATCACCGGCTCGTTCACCTCGCGCCCCGCCATCATCGCGAAGACGGAGAAGACGGCGATGGAGAGGATGAAATTCGCCACCGGCCCGGCCAGCACCGTCAGCGCCCGCCGCCAGACCGCGGCGAGATGGAAAGCGCCGCGGCGCTCCTCCGCGCTCATCCGGCGGATCGCCTCCTGATCCACGCCGGCGGAGGCCGCGTTCATGTCGCCGGCGAATTTCACATAGCCGCCAAGCGGCAGCGCGCCGATCCGCCAGCGCATCCCGCGCCGGTCACGCCAATGCGCCAGCTCCGGCCCGAAACCGATGGAGAAGACCTCCGCCCGGATGCCGACCCAGCGGCCGACGATGTAATGGCCGTATTCATGCACGAAGACGACCACGCCCAGCACGATCAGAAAGGGCAGCACCCATCCGACATAGGGAATCTCGGCGATATAGGACATGTGTCTCCCGAACCCGTTCGTTCCGGCGCGCCCCGGATCAGGCGGCGATGCGCGCCATTTCCCGTTCGGCCCGCCGCCGCGCCTCACGGTCCATCGCGAAGACATCGGCGAGATCGCGGGCGGGGGCCGCCGTCGGCAGGTCTTCTAGCACGATCTCGACGATGCGCGCCATGTCCAGAAAGCCGATGCGCCCGGCGATAAACGCCTCCAGCGCGGCCTCTTTCGCGGCGTTGAGCGCGGCCCCGGCCAGTTCGCTCGCGTCCATCGCCGCGCGGGCGAGACGAAGGGCGGGGAATCGGGCCTCGTCCGGGGCCTGAAAATCGAGCCGGCCGAGCGCGATCAGATCCAGCGGCCGAACCGGCAGCGCGCCCCTTTCCGGCCAGGTCAGCGCATAGCCGATGGCGGTGCGCATGTCGGGAAGGCCGAGTTGCGCGATCATCGCGCCGTCATCATAGGCGACGGCGGAATGGACGATGGATTGCGGATGGATCACCACATCCAGCGTCCGGGCGGTGGCGCCGAAAAGCCAGCGCGCCTCG
>JBKECG010000484.1:0-3198 GCA_047974395.1 Pikeienuella sp.
CACGGGGGCCGGCGGCGTCTCCGCCACGGCGACGGGCGCGCGCGCGGCGGCCGGCGCCGGCTCCACCTGCGGCGCCGGCCCGTCGGGGACCGGCGGGGTCATGCCCGCCAGCACGACGACAAGCGCGACGGACACGACCAGCCCGGTCAACGCGCCCAGCCGATAGGCCCCTCGAACCGAGTTCCCGCGCGCCATCGCCCTCTCCTTGAACCACATCGCGAACCACATCGCCGCCCGCTTGACCTCGCGGCGGCCTCGGGCGCATCTATATGCGCGAAAAACACGAAGGGGCAAATCGCCGCTCACGGGCGATTGCGGGTCAGCATGGCTTTTTTCAACGAAAATCCAGGTTTTGGGGTCCGCGCCGATGTCTGACGCGCTGAAACCGCTGATCTCCCGCGCCGCCGACGGGCCGTTGAGCCGCGCCGAGGCGGAGACCGCATTCGACGCCATCATGTCCGGCGACGCGACGCCGGCGCAGATCGGCGGCTTCCTGATGGCGCTGCGCACCCGCGGCGAGACGGTGGAGGAATACGCCGCCGCCGCCGCGGTGATGCGCGCCAAGGCGACGAAAGTGCCGGGCGGAGAGGACGCGATGGACATCGTCGGCACCGGCGGCGACGGCAAGGGCACGCTCAACATCTCCACCGCCGCCGCCTTTGTGGTCGCCGGGGCGGGCGTGCGCGTCGCCAAGCATGGCAACCGGAATCTCTCCTCCCGTTCCGGCTCCTCCGACGCGCTGACCGAAATGGGCGTGAACGTGATGGTGGAGGCGCCCGTCGCCGCGAAGGCGCTGGCCGAGGTCGGGATCTGTTTCATGATGGCGCCGATGCACCATCCGGCGATGCGCTTCGTCGGCCCGGCGCGGGCGGAGCTGGGCGCGCGGACGATCTTCATCATTCTCGGCCCGCTGACCAATCCCGCCGGGGTGAAGCGCCAGCTCACCGGCGCCTTTTCCCCGGCGCTGATCCGGCCGATGGCGGAGGTGCTGGCCGCGCTCGGCTCCGCGCGCGCCTGGCTGGTCCAGGGCGGCGACGGCACCGATGAAATCTCGATCGCCGAGCCGTCCCGAGTGGTCATGCTCGATCGCGGCGAGATCGAGGAGACCGAGATCACGCCCGAGGACGCCGGGCTGAAACGCCATCCCTTCGCCGCCATCGTCGGCGGCGGCGCGAAAGAGAACGCCGCGGCCATGCGCCGCCTCTTCGCCGGCGAGGCCGGGGCCTATCGCGACGCGGTGCTGCTGAACGCCGCCGCCGCGCTGATCGTCGCCGGGCGCGCGCGCGACCTGAAGGAGGGCGTCGCCATCGCCGAGGAGAGCATCGACAGCGGCGCCGCGAAGGCGAAGATCGAGGCGCTGGCCACGATCACCCAGGCGGGCTGAGGCCCGCTCAGGTCAGATCGGCGGCGTTGGCGCGCAACTCCTCCAGCCGCAGCACCTCCAGCGCGCGGATATGGGTCGAGGAAAGCCGCACCTTCGGCGCGCATCCGGCCGCCAGCGCCTCCGCCCAGCGACCGGCGCAGAGACACCACTGATCGCCCGGCCTCAGCCCGGCGAAGCGGAATTCCGGGCGCGGCGTCGAAAGATCGTTCCCCGCCTGTCGCGAAAATTCCAGAAACGCCGCCGTCATCACCACGCAAACCGTGTGCGAGCCCCGATCCTCGGGGCCGGTGTCGCAACAGCCGTTGCGAAAGAAACCTGTCATCGGCGCCGCCGAGCAGGGCTTCAGCGCCTCGCCCAATACGTTGACCGATGGCTCGATAATCGGCGCCGCCATGCCGCTCCCCTCATTTCACCCTCGTCGCGCCCCTCCCGCGGGGTTAGGATAGATCAGGTTCGGTCCAATGATAAAGGAGCAGGACATGACCTCGTTGACCCGGCGCACGGCGATCACCGCCCTTGGCGCGCTCGCCCTCGCGCCCGCCGCCTCGGCCGAGTCCGCCGCGGAGATCGACGTCAATGTCGATATGGCGCTGCGCAAGCTCTATGCGACGGTGGAGGGCGCCTCGGATCTGGCCGCGCGCGCCGAGGGCGTGCTGATCATGCCCGACGTGATCAAGGGCGGGCTGATCATCGGCGGCGCCTATGGCGAGGGCGCGCTGCGGATCGGGGACCAGACGGCGGGCTATTACAGCGTCGCCGCCGGTTCGATCGGCTATCAGATCGGGGTGCAGAAGACCTCTCATGCGCTGTTCTTCATGACCGCCGCCGCGCTGGAGAATTTCCGCAACGCGAGCGGGTGGGAGCTGGGCGCCGACGCCGAATTCACCGTGCCGGGCGACGGCGTGTCGGTGAATATCGATTCGACCACGGCCAAGAGCGCGATCATCGCCGTGATCTTCGCGCAGGACGGCCTGCTGGCCGGCGCGAGCCTCGAAGGCGCGAAATACACGCGCCTCAAGCGATAGGCGTCACCGCGTGAGCCGGCGGATCAGGCTGGACGTGTCCCAGCGGCCGCCGCCCATGTCCTGCACCTCGCCATAGAACTGATCGACAAGGGCGGTGACCGGCAGGCGGGCGCCGTTCGATTTCGCCTCTTCGAGGCAGATGCCGAGATCCTTGCGCATCCAGTCCACCGCGAAGCCGAATTCGAACTTGTCCTCGGCCATGGTGACGGCGCGGTTCTCCATCTGCCAGGATCCGGCCGCGCCCTTGGAGATCACGTCGATCAGATCGGGGATGGAAAGCCCGGCGCGCGCGCCGAAATTCACCGCCTCCGACAGGCCCTGCACCAGACCGGCGATGGCGATCTGGTTGACCATCTTCGCGATCTGGCCGGCGCCCGAAGCGCCAAGCAGCCGGTGGGAGCGGGCATAGGCGTCCATCACCGGCGCGACGCGGTCGAAATCGGCCGCCTCGCCGCCGCACATGATGGTCAGCACCCCGTTTTCGGCCCCCGCCTGCCCGCCGGAGACCGGGGCGTCGATGAAGGCGAAGCCCGCCTTGCGCGCCGCCGCGTCCAGCTCCCGCGCCACAGTGGCCGTGGCGGGGGTGTGATCGGTGAAGACCGCGCCCTTCTCCATACCCGCGAAAGCGCCGTCCGGGCCGGTCGCGACCGCGCGCAGATCGTCGTCATTGCCGACGCAGGCGAAAACGAACTCCGCCCCCTCGGCCGCCGCGGCGGGGGTCGGCGCGGCGCGCCCGCCATGGCTCTTCAGCCACGCCTCGGCCTTCGCGGCGTTGCGGTTGTAGACCAC
>JBKECG010000006.1:0-6291 GCA_047974395.1 Pikeienuella sp.
TCATAGGTTTCCTCGAACTTCTTGATCAACTCGGGATTGGTGTAGTTGCCCCAGTTGTAGATGTTCAGCTCCCCTGCGGCCTTCGCCGCCCCGGCGCCAAGGGCGAGAACCGCCGCCCCCATCATCAGAGTCTTCATGCGCATTCGAGTCTCCCTGTATTTTGCGTCTGAATGAAGAATGTGATCAGCAGCAGCACCGTCTGCGGCCCGCGTCAAGGGTGGTGGCGGCGAGCCATGCCGCGAGGCTGCGCCTATTTCTGCAACTCGGTCCAGATCGCGGTGTAGTATTTCTGCGCCTCGTCCGAACAGGTCGGCAGGAACACGCCGGCGGCCTGTAGTTCTTCCGGCACGTTGATCTCGGGCGCGGTCTTCATGTCCTCGGGCATGAAGGCCTCGGAGCCGTCAATGCCGTTGGCGAAACGCGCGAAGGCGGAGATCAGCGCCGCGTTCTCCGGGTCCATGATGAAATTCAGGAAAAGTTTCGCGTTTTCCACATTCACCGCGTCGGCCAGGATCGCGGCGGAATCCATGAATACGACATAGCCTTCCTGCGGGTAGCCATAGACGAGGTCCGGATTGGCGAGCCGCCCGCGGAAGCCCGAGCCGCTCCAGATCGCGGAGGCCATGACGTCGCCGCCGATCATTTTCTCCAATATGCCGAAATCCATTGACATCCATTTCGGCTTCGCCGCCAGCAGCGCGTCGCGCGCCGCCTTCAGCGTCTCCTTGTCGGTCGAGCAGGGCTCGCCGCCGACATACATCAGCGCCAGGGCCATGATGTCCTGCATCTCGGGTACGACATTGACCTTGCCGATCAGTTCCTCGGGCGGGTCCATGAAGATGGCGGAGGTGTTCGGATCGCCCGAGTAGGCGGTCTTGTTGACCGCGACGCCGGTGGAGCCCCATTGCCAGGGCACGGTGTATTCGCGGCCCGGATCCCATTCGACATTCCTCCAGCGTTCGGAGATGTTCCCGTAATTCTCCATTTCCGGGATGCCCGGCTTCATCAGCAGGCCCTTCTCGACGAAGATGGGTATGAAGGAATGCGAGGGCACGACGATATCGAAGCCGTGGCCGCCGGCCTCGACCTTGGTCAGCGCGGTGCTGTTGCTGTCATAGTCGGTTATGGAGACCTTGACGTCATAGGTCTCCTCGAATTTCCTGATCAGCTCGGGATTGGTGTAGCTGCCCCAGTTGTAGATGTTCAACTCGCCTGCGGCCTTCGCCGCCCCGGCGCCAAGGGCGAGAACCGCCGCCCCCATCGTCAGAGTCTTCATGCTCATCCCAACCTCCCTGTCATCGTGCGGCGAATCGCCGGCTCAGCCTCTCTTTCGCGTCAGAATGAAGAATGTGGTCAGCATCACCACCGTCAGCGCCAGAAGCGCGGTCGAGATCGCGTTGACCTCCGGGGTGACGACGCGGCGGAACTGCCCCAGCATGTAGGTCGGCAGCGTGTCCTGCCCGGCCGATTTCACGAATTCGGTGATGATCACGTCGTCGAGCGAGATGACGAAGGCCAGCATCGCCCCGGCGATCACGCCCGGCGCCATCAGCGGCAGCGTCACCCGCCAGAAGCAGCGCCAGCGGCTGGCGTAAAGATCGGCCGCCGCCGTCTCCAGCGTCAGATCCATCCCTTCGAGCCGGGCGCGGATCGGCAGATAGGCGAAGGGGATGCAAAAGGCGGAATGGGCGAGGATCAGATAGCCGAGCCCGGTATAACCGGTCCAGGTCTTGATCGCGGCGAAGAGGATCAGCAGCGCGACCGCGGTGACGATCTCGGGCGCCATCAGCGGCTGGTTGATCATCACATAGATCGCCGTCCGCCCGCGAAAGGCGGCGCTTCGGGTGGTGCCGAGCGCGGCCATGGTGGCGACGCTGGTGGCGATGAGGGAGGCCGAGGCCGCAAGGATGAAGGAACGGGTCGTCGCCTCCTGCACCACGGTGTTCTCCCAGGCGATCGCATACCATTTCAGCGAAAACCCGCCCCAGAGCGCGACGCTTTCCGACCCGTTGAAGGAATAGGCCACCAGCGTGAAGATCGGCGCATAGAGCATCAGGAAGGTCGCGATCGCGAGGGTGGCGAAGCCGGGCAGCGAGGAGACCGAGAATTTGCGCGCCCTAGCCATGGTCGTCACCCTTGGTGGAGACCCGCACATAGGCCAGAAGCGCGACCATCACGATCAGCAGCAGCAGCATGGAGAGCGAGGCCCCGAGCGGCCAGTTTCGCCCCTGCCCGAACTGCAACTCGATGAAATTGCCGATCATCATGTTCTTGCCGCCCCCGAGCACCCGCGGCGTGACATAGGCGCCGAGCGAGGGAACGAAGACCAGGATCGAGCCGGCCACGATCCCCGGCCGCACGATCGGCAGGACCACCCGGCGCAGCACCCGCCAGCGATTGGCGTAGAGATCATAGCCCGCCTCCGCCAGCCGGAAATCGAACCGGTCGATGGCGGCGTAGAGCGGCAGCACCATCAGCGGCAGATAGACATAGGCCATGCCGATCAGCACCGCGGTGTCGGTATAGAGGATCTGGATCGGTTGCTCGATCAGCCCGAGCCCGATCAGCGCGGAGTTGAGAATGCCCTGATTGCGGATCACCTCCATGATCGCGAAAGTGCGGATCAGAAGATTGGTCCAGAACGGGATGGTGACGAGAAAGAGCCAGAGACCGCGTTCGTTCTGCGGTCTTGTGGCGATGAACCAGGCGGTCGGGAAGCCGAGCGTGAAGGTGATGATCGTCGTCAGGATCGAAAGCCTGGCCGAGCGCCAGAGGATCGAGAGATGCGCGTCGGCGAGCGACAGCGTGTCGTCGAATATGTCGCGCTGGAAGAAGATCCCGATCCAGGCGTCGATGGAGAAGCTCCATTCCACGCCGGAATATTCGCCGGGCTTCAGGAAGGAATAGATCAGGACGATCAGCAGCGGGCCGGAGGCGCCGAGGATGAGAATGGCGAGCGCCGGGCTGGAAAGCAGCCAGTTGCGCCGCGCCAGTTCCCGTTTCGCCGCGATTTCACCGGAAGAAGCCATGGCGTCAGTCCCTCAGGGCCTGAACGGCTTCGGGCTCGATCCTGATCGCGACCGGCGCGCCCGGGCTGAGCCCGGCTTCGCCCGAGGCCGGGCTCTGGAGCCGCGCAATCAGCGTCTCGCCACCGTCGATCTTCAGGTGCAGATGCCAGTCGGTGCCGAAATAGACAGCCTCGGTCACTTCGGCGCGCAGGCCCTCGCCCTCGGGTGGGCCGAGCCGCAACTGCTCCGGCCGGATGGCCAGCGTGACCTGCGCGCCCTCGGGCAGGTCGCCGCGGGCCTCCGCCGTCAGCGGCGCCAGCCCGCCGCCATTGATGCGCGCGCCCGTTCCCTCGATCACCGCGTCGAGGAAATTGGTCTCGCCGATGAAATCGGCGACGAAACGGTTGACCGGATGATTGTAGATCTCGCGCGGGGCGCCGACCTGATGGATGCGCCCGCCCTCCATCACCGCGATCCGGTCGGACATGGTCAGGGCTTCCTCCTGATCATGAGTGACGAAGATGAAGGTGATGCCGGTTTCGCGCTGAAGCCGTTTCAACTCGCTCTGCATCTCCTTTCTCAGCTTGAGATCGAGCGCGGAGAGCGGCTCGTCCAGCAGCAGCACCTTCGGGCGCGGCGCCAGCGCGCGGGCCAGCGCGACGCGCTGTTGCTGGCCGCCGGAAAGCTGCGCCGTGCGCCGGTCGGCCATCGGCTCCATGCGCACAAGGGCCAGCATTTCCTTCACCGTCGCCTTCACCTCGGCGCGCGGCTTGTTCAGCATCTCCAGCCCGAAGCCGATATTCTGCGCCACGGTCAGGTGCGGGAAGAGCGCATAGGACTGAAAGACGGTGTTGATCGGGCGCCTGTTCGGCGGCTCGCCGGAAATATCGACGCCGTCCAGCAGGATCGCGCCGTCGGTCGGGGTCTCGAACCCGGCGATCATCCGCAGGAGAGTGGTCTTGCCGCAACCGGAGGGGCCAAGCAGGGTGAAGAACTCCCCCTTCCTGATGGCGACCGACACGGAATCGAGCGCAACGACGGCGGATGGGCCTGCACCATAAACCTTTCGGGCGGCCTGAGCTTCGACCGCGACAAGATCGTTCAATGCATGTCTCCCTGTTCTTTCCGGCAAGATTGCGCCAAGGGCGCGGCTTTTGGCAAGCGCCGGAATTCTCGGGGGGAGATCGCGAAAAGCGGGGGCGGGGCTCAGCCCTTCGAATTCCAGCGGGCGAGGGCCCGTTCGTCCGTCTCGCGCGCGTCAACCCAGCGGGCGCCGTCCGCCCTCTCCTCCTTCTTCCAGAAGGGGGCGCGGGTCTTGAGGTGATCCATCATGAATTCGGCCGCCTCGAAAGCCGCGGCGCGATGGCGGCTGGCGGTCGCGACCATCATGATCCGCTCTCCGGGCAGGAGCCGGCCGACGCGGTGGATGATCAGCGCGCCGCTCAGCCTCCATCGCGCCCGCGCCTCGGCCTCGATCGCCTCCAGCGCCTCTTCGGTCATGCCGGGGTAATGCTCCAGCGTCATGGCGAGAACGCCTTCGCCGCGCACGATCCCGGTGAAGGCGACCAGCGCGCCGGCGCCGGCGGCGATGGCCTCCGCCTCCGCGCCCGCGTCGAAATCGGCTTCCTGCACCCGGACCGGCATGGCGGCTCAGCCGCCGGTCATCGGCGGGAAAAAGGCGACCTCGCCCGCCCCGGCGAGCGGCGCGTCGAAATCGCGGATCTTCCGGTCCAGCGCCACCCGGATCGCCGCCGGTTCGGCGAAGGCGGCCTCATGGCGCGCATCCTTCGCGCTCAGATGCGCGACCAGATCGGCGACGGTGGAAAGGCCGTCCGCCTCCACCATCTCTTCACTCTCGCCGATCCGCTCCCGGAGCCAGGCGAAATAGAGAACCTTCATGACCGCTCCTCCTCGGCCTTTATATAGGCGAGGCCCCGGGCGAAATAATCCCAGCCGGTCACCGCGGTCAGCAGCGCCGCGACCCAGAGCAGCGCGAGACCGGCGAAGCCGATCCAGCTTTCCGGCCCGGCCGCGCCCGAAAGCAGAAGCGCGCCGAAGGCGAACATCTGCGCCGTCGTCTTCCATTTCGCCAGCAGCGTCACATCCAGCACCCGCGCGCCCTTCAGATATTCCCTGAGGCCGGAGACCAGCGTCTCTCGCAGCAGGATGATCGTGACCGGGATCGTCACCAGCGCGGAGAGGTTGAAAAGCCCGACCAGCACTGCGCCGGTGATCGCGATCATCGCCTTGTCCGCGATCGGATCCAGCATCCGCCCGAAGGCGCTGACCTGTCCCCAGCGCCGCGCCAGCCAGCCGTCGAGGAAATCGCTGATCCCGGCGATGGCGAACAGAAGAAACGCCACCATATCCGCCAGCGGCCGCGCCAGCGCCAGAAAGACAAAGGCGACCAGCGGGGCGGCGACGACCCGGCCGATGGTGAGCGCAGTTGGTATGGTGAGGCGCAGGGGAGCCACCAACGCCCTAGAGAAAGCCGGGTCAAGAGCCCTGATCCCTCTTTCCGCCCGCCGCGCCGGGCGCTATGCCCCGGCGCATGGAAAGGATCACCATCGAGCGGCTGGCGGCGGAGGGCGATGGCGAAGGCGCCGGCGTCTTCGTCCCCTTCGCCCTGCCCGGAGAGATCGCGCAAGGCGAGGTCGCCGACGGGCGCATGGCGGCGCCGGAGATCATCTCCCCTTCGCGCTTTCGCCGGGCGGCGAGCTGTTCGCATTTCGGGCTTTGCGGCGGCTGCAACCTGCAACATGCCGGGGACGGGTTCCTCTCCGACTGGAAGCGCGACCGCATCGCCGCGGCGCTGGCCGCGCGCGGGGTCGCCGGCGCGGAGATCCGCGAGCCCCTCACCTCTCCGCCCCACAGCCGGCGGCGCGCGGGTTTCGCCGCGCGGCGGACGAAAAGGACCGTCATCGCCGGGTTTCACCGCCGGGCCGGCGACGACCTGATCGCGATCGAGGCCTGCGACGTGGTCGCCCCGGCGCTGCTGGGCGCGCTGGAGGCGGTGCGCGCGGCGGCGGCGCTCGGCGCCTCGCGCAAGGGGGCGATCCGGGCGATGGCGACGCTCTCCGAAGGGGGGGTGGATCTGGCCGTCGAGGAGGCCAAGCCGCTGGAGCGCGCCGCGCTGGTCGAGGCGGCGGCCCTGGCGACGACGCATGATCTCGCCCGGCTCTCCTGGAACGGAGACGTGGTCGCGACCCGCCGCCCGCCGGCGCAGCGTTTCGGCGCGGCGCTGGTGGTTCCGCCGCCCGGCGCCTTTCTTCAGGCGACGGCG
>JBKECG010000346.1:0-9042 GCA_047974395.1 Pikeienuella sp.
GATGGCGCCAATGATCGGTCCATAGAAAAAGCCGACGCCGCCGAGGAAAGTCACCAGCAGGATCTGCCCCGAGGTCACGAGATTGAGGTTCTCCTCGGTCAGGATCTCGAAATTGATCGCGAAAAGCCCGCCCGCGATCCCGGCGAAGAAGCCCGAGGCGCAGAAGGAATGGAACCGCACCCAGCGCGCGGAATAGCCGAGAAACTCCGCCCGCTCGGGATTGTCGCGCACGGCGTTGGCCATCCGCCCGACCGGGGTGCGCGAGAAGAGGAACATCAGCGCCGTCGCCAGCACCAGCCAGAAGGCGATCAGGTAATAGACCTCGACCTGCCGGAGGAATTCATAGCCGAAGACCGGCATGCCGTAGGTCCGGTCGCCGCTGACCCCTTCCTCGCCGCCGAAAAAGGCGACGATGATGATCGAACAGGCGGCGATAAGCTCCCCTACGCCAAGGGAGATCATGGCGAATACCGTGCCCGCCTTGCGGGTCGAGAAGGAACCGATCAACGCCGCGAAGAACAGCCCGAACAGCCCGCCGAAGATCGGCAGCACCGGAAGCGGCAGCGCAAAAAGCCCATCCTCGACATAGTTCATCATGTGGACGCAGAAGAACCCGCCCAGCCCCATGAACACCGCATGACCGAAGGAGAGCATGCCCCCCTGCCCCAGCAGCATGTTGTAGGAAAGGGCGAAGACGATGGTGATCGCCATCTGGTTCATGATGGTGATGGCGCTGTTGTCGTTGAAGATCAGCGGCATCGTCAGCAGAAAGGCGATGCAGATCACCCAGGGCGCGGCGAGAGCGAAGCCGCCGCCGGCGGTCCGGGTCGGTGCGGTGTCGGTCATACGTCACGCTTTCCGAAAAGGCCCTGCGGGCGGAAGATGAGGATCAGCACCATCAGGAAATAGGGC
Organism: Pikeienuella sp.; assembly: GCA_047974395.1. Classification (GTDB taxonomy): domain Bacteria; phylum Pseudomonadota; class Alphaproteobacteria; order Rhodobacterales; family Rhodobacteraceae; genus Pikeienuella. The sequence goes on from JBKECG010000346.1 coordinate 913, forward strand.
AGGATCGGCCCCACCTGCGGCAGCATCAGCGTCCAGGCGTCGCGGAACATGCTTTCGGAAAGATCCGCCGGCCGCTCCAGCCCGATCGCGGTCAGGATATCGGCGAGCCCGACATTGTAGGTCGCCGCGAAGGTCATGATCCAGCCGATCAGCAGGGAGGCGAGCAGCCCCCCCCAGAGCGAGCCGAGCCCGCCGACGACGATGGTGACGAAGACGATGGAGCCGAGCGTGATCGCCATGCCCGGGAAAACCCCCAGCGCCGGCCCCGCGATCACTCCGGCCAGCCCCGCAAGCGCCGTGCCGACCCCGAAGACGCCCATGAACACCAGCGGCACATTGTGGCCCAGCGTCTCGACCGTCTGCGGATAGGAAAGCGCCGCCTGGATGATGAGTCCGACCCGCGAGCGCGTCAGCACCAGAAGCAGCGACACGAAAATGCCGATGGCGATGAAGATCATGAATATCTTGTAGGCGGGGATGGCGTTGCCGGCGATCGAGAAGGCGCTGAACTGGAGCGCCGCCGGCGGATCGAACGCGACCGGCGCGCGCCCCCAGAAGAACTGCACGATCTCCTCGATCAGAAGCGCGAGGCCGAAGGTGAAGATCAGCTCGGGCACATGGCCGTATTGATGCACCCGCCTCAGCCCGTATCGCTCGACCGCCGCGCCGATCGCGCCGACGATCAGCGGCGCGATGATCAGCCCCGGCCAGAAACCGATATAGAGACTGATCTGATAGGCGAAATAGGCGCCCAGCATGTAGAAGCTGGCGTGAGCGAAATTGAGAACGCCCATCATCGAGAAGATCAGCGTCAGGCCGCTCGACAGCATGAACAGGAGAAGCCCCGTCACCAGCCCGTCGATCAGATTGACCAGAATGAGATCCATCGGTCAGTCCCTCTCCCGGTGTTCGTTTGTTGTTTTTGTCGTTCCTCCGCTTCCGCGGACATGAGGACCGCAGGGACGACGCCCGCCCGGACCGGGCGGGCGCCGCTCGGAAGATCACTCTTCCGGGCGGTCCATCTCGCAGGTTGTCGGGATATCCGCGCCCGCCGCCTCGACCGTGGATTCGATCCGCAGCCCGTAGCCCGAATTGTCGAAATCGAACGGGCCCTCCACATTATCCTGAACGAAGACGCTCACGTCCTGAATGTTCTGGTGGTCGGCCTTGCGCATGGTCATGTTCCCGCCCCACATGCTCTCGAAGCTCATGTCCTCAAGCGCGGTGGCGATGGCGAAGGAATCCTCGGACGTGCCTGTCTGCTTGATCGCATTGGCCAGGAATTCAAGCGCCTTCTCGATGCGGGTCTGGTTGATGTCGTTGTTGGGGTATTTCTCCTTGAAGGCGCGGATATAGGCTTCCGCCTCCTGTCCGACCGGCGGATAGGCCGTGCCCTCGGAAATCAGCCGGATTGCATTGACGCCGGCCGCGCCGAAAGCGGCTGTCGCGCCGTCGCCGGCGCCGTAATAGGTGTAGATCGGGCCGGTGAAGCCGTTCTCGATGATCGACTTGCCGAGACCGAGCATGTCGGCGCCCCAGTTGCCGGTAATCACCGCATCGGCCTCCGAGGCGATGATCTTGCGGGCGTAAGGCGTGAAATCCTTCACCTTGCCGATCGGATGCAGCTCGTCGCCGACGATTTCGATATCCGGGCGCTTCTCGGCCAGCATCCTGTTCGCCGCGGCCGAGACGGCCTTGCCGAAGGAATAGTCCTGCCCGATGATGTAGACTTTCTTGATATCGGGGTTCGCCGCGACGACATCGGTCAGGCCGGCCATTTTGATGTCGGCGTTCGCGTCGATGCGGAAGTGCCAGAAATTGCACTTTTCATTGGTCAGCGCCGGATCCACCGCAGCGTAATTCAGGTAGATCACGCGGCTGTCCGGATTGCGGCGATTGTGCTTGGCGACAGCCTCGGTGATCGCATGCGCGACGCCCGAGGAATTCCCCTGCATGACGAAGCGGATGCCCTGGTCGATCGCCACCTGAAGCTGGATCAGCGATTCCTTCGGGCTGGCCTGGTTGTCGAAACCGACAATCTCGATCGTATCGCCGTCGAGTATGTTCCTTTCCTTGGAAAGCCACTCCGCCGCAAACATGGCCTGATGTAGGCCGGCCTGCCCCGTCGCGGCGAAAGCGCCGGAGAGCGGGTCGATGAACGCGACCCTGATATTCTCCGCCGCAGCCGCGGTCGCGGAGAAGACGAGCCCGGTCGCCGCGAGCAGCGCCAATGCTGAAGACTTCATATGCCAACCTCCCGTATTCTGAACCGAGCGGGTCAACGCCCGACTTTCGTTGTGGCTGTTGCGACCCTTCTCAGGAATCGCGCTCCAGTCAAGCCTGACAAATATCAGTTGCGCAACTTTCTTGCACCGACGCCACAAATCGCGACGATATATTGCAACGCAAGATATATATTGCATTGCAATATAATTTCCTGAATCCATATAATTCACGCATTTTCAATGAGTTGAGGATTATCACCACATACTGCGGCTTAACCCCGCCCCACGGAATGCGCGCACGGCGCAAGATGGCGAAGCGGCGCGCCGGCGGCGGCGATGCGCACACGCTCACGTTGAGCGCCCCCGGATGATCAGCGCCCCCTCTGGCGCATCGGCGCCGGTCCGATCTAAGCTGCGCGCGCGCCGGCCCTTCGGCGCCGCCAGCGCAGGAGCCGAGATGCCAGCCTTTGATTCCGAACGCCTCCGCCGCATCGACGGATGGATGCAATCCTATGTCGATAGCGGCAAATTCCCCGGCTCGACCTTCCTTCTGGCCGAGGGCGGCAGGGTCATCCATCGCGCCTCGGTCGGCATGCGGGACGTCGCCGGGGGCAAGCCCTTCGAGGAAGACACGATCGCGCGGATCTATTCGATGACCAAACCCGTGGTCTCCGCCGCGCTGATGATGCTGGTCGAGCGCGGGCAGGTCCATCTCGGCGCGCCGGTCAGCGCCTTCATCCCCGAATTCGCCGATTGCCGGGCGCTGATTCCCGGCGCGACCTCTGTCGAGCAGACCGAACCCTGCGCGCCGCCGACCCTGCATCAGCTGGCGACGCACACATCCGGCCTCACCTACGGGTTCAATCCCGGCCCGCTCAGCGAAAGCTATGTCGCGGCCAAGGTGGATTTCGGCCCGCCCCGGCCGGGGCTCGCCGAACAGTGCCGGGCGCTGGCGGCGCTGCCGCTGGTCTTCCAGCCCGGCGCGCGCTGGGAATATTCGGTCGGCATCGACGTGCTCGGCCGGGTGATCGAGGTGATCTCCGGCAAGACGCTGGAGGACTGGCTGCGCGAGGAGATGTTCGAACCGCTCGGCATGAAGGACACCGGTTTCCGCGTCAGCGACGATCAGGTCGACCGGCTCGCGAATCTCTACACCTCGCTGGAGCCGGGAGAGGCGATGCGCCTCGGCGCCGCGTCGAAGATCGTCCTGCGCGAGGTCGAGACCGCCGCAGACAGCATGTGGCGCAAGACCCGCACCCTCTCCGGCGGCGGCGGGCTGGTCTCCACCATCGACGATTATTTCGCCTTCGCCGAAATGCTGCGCAAGGGCGGCGCGCATGACGGCGCGCGGCTGCTCGCGCCCGGCACGGTCGCCTTCATGCGGCGCAACCATCTTGGCGGCGACATCGCCTCCATGGGGCCGTCCAGCTTCGCCGAGACGCCGACCACCGGCATCGGCTTCGGCGTCGGCGGCTCGATGGTGCTGGAGCCGGGCCGCAGCGGCGCGCCGGGGAATATCGGCGATTTCTCCTGGGGCGGGATCGCCTCCACCGTGTTCTGGCTCGATCCGGTCTGGGATCTGACCGCGATCTTCATGACGCAGCTCATGCCCTCCTCCAGCTACCCGGCGCGGCCGGAGCTGAAGGCGCTGGTCCACGGGGCGCGGCTGTGAGCGGGCCGGTGAAGGACCTGCTGCGCCTTCTCGACATCGAACGGCTGGAGGTCGATCTTTTTCGCGGCCAGGGCGAGGGCGGCGAGAACAGCAACCGCATCTTCGGCGGCCATGTCATCGCCCAGGCGCTGGCCGCCGCCTATCGCACCGTCGATGATCGGCTCTGCCATTCGCTCCACGCCTATTTCATCCGGCCGGGCGATCCCTCGATCCCGATCATCTTCGAGGTGGACCGCGCCCGCGACGGCGGCAGCTTCACCACCCGCCGCGTGGTCGCGATCCAGCACGGGCGGCAGATCCTGAACCTGGCCGCCTCCTTCCAGAAGGAGGAGGAAGGCTGGAGCCACCAGCACGACATGCCCGAGGCCCCCGCCCCCGAAACGCTGCCGAGCCGGGCCGACCTGCGCGCCGCCCATGCCGAGAACCTGCCCGAAGACAAGCGCGGCCACTATCTTCGCCCGCGCGCGGTGGAGATCAGGGAGGTCGATCCGGTCAACCTTTTGAAACCGGAGAAAGCCAGCGACTACAACAGGCTGTGGTTTCGCGTTGCGGAGCCGCTTGAGGCGCCTGCATGGGTCCATCACTGCCTGCTGGCCTATGCTTCCGACATGTCGCTGCTCAGCTCCGGCAGCCGCCCCCACGGCGTCAGCTGGGTCAGCGGCGAGGTGATGGGCGCCAGCCTCGATCACGTGCTCTGGCTGCATGGGCCGATCCGCTTCGACGAATGGCATCTATACGAGATGGACAGCCCCTTCGCCGGCGGCGCCCGCAGCTTCAATCGCGGCAAGATCTTCAGCCGCGACGGGCGGCTGGTCGCCTCCGTCGCGCAGGAAGGGCTGATGCGGCCGATCAGGAAGCGCTGAGCGGCGGCGCGCCGCTCAGCCAGACCTCCAGCGTCATCCGGCCGGGCAGAGGCTCATAGCCGGAGAAGTCCCGCGGCGCGAGCGGCGCGGGCAGGTCTTCCTCCTCGGCGACCAGCCGGCCGAGCGCGGCGGCGAGCGGCCGGTCGGCGTCGAAATAGTAGCGGATATTGGTGCGCGAGATCGTAAAGCCGACCTCGCGCAGCGTCACATGGCCGAAGCCGCGAAGGCGCAAGACCTCGGCCAACGCCTCCGCGCGCCCCTCGGCCGCCGCCCGATAATGCACCACGACCCAGGGCGAGGCGACCGGCCCCGGATTGGCGGACGGCGTGATCGAGGCCGGGCGGGCCTGCGGAATGAAAACGCCCGAGGACAGCCTGGGCCAGGGCGGGGAAACCGGCGACGCATCGGCCGCCGGCGGGGTCCGGTCGAGACGCGGCGCGACGAGCGTCGCGGTGAAGACCGGCGGCGACGGCCATGCGCCGGAGCGGCCCGCGCCCGCCATCCCCCGCGCCGGGAGGTCGATCACGAACGGCGCGGCGATGGTTTCAACCACGACCGGCGTAAAATCCGCTTCCGGCGCCGGCTTCGCCGAAGGCGCAGCGCGCATCTGCGCCGCCGCGTCCCCCACCCCGGTCGAAGGCGCGAATCGCCAGAACATCCCGGCCGAAATCCCGATGGCGAGCCCCGCCGCCAGCCCCGCGCCAAAACCGAGGAAACCGCGAAAGCCGCGCGCCGCCCGTATGGGCGCCGACCCGGCCCCCCCGGCATGGGCGGCGATCGCGGCGAAGGCGTCGCGATCGCCGGCCCGCGGCGCAGGCGCAGGCGTCGGCGCAGCGACAGGGCGCGGCGCGGGCGCGGGCAGCCGGGTTTCAAAGGCGACCAGCCCGCGCAGCTTCGCATGCCTGTCGCGCAACAGGGTCGCCCGGAGCGCGTCGCCGCCGATCAGCGCCAGCGAAAGCCCGGCGCCGACAAGTCGCCCGACCTGCGCCAGTTCCGCATCGTTCAGCCGATCCGCATCGTCGATGACCAGCACCGGCGCGCGGCCCATCCCTCGCTCGGCGCAAAAATGCGCGGCCAGCCGCGTCTCCGCCGGGATGTCGGCGAAGGGCTCCAGCCCGAAGACAAGACATGTCCAGGCCGGAACATCGCCCCGCCCCGCCGCATGTTCCGAAAGCAGCCGCACCGTCGCCCGGCGCGATGGCGCGCCGGCAAGGCGCGCGGCGAGACGCGACTTGCCCGCGCCCTCGCGCCCGGTCGCCATGGCGACGCCGGGTCGATGCTCCAGCGCGGCGAGCATGCCCGCCGCAAGCTCTTCGCAAATGTCGCGCGCGGGCGCCGCGGCGATCCTCCGCAAACCTTCTCCCATCGGCCCCTGCCTCCCTGCGAGTCACGCTTCATGTGAGCTTTCGCACGGACAGGAGCGAAGGTTTCATGCTCTGCTGAGTTTTTCGCCTCTCGAGCGCATATGCGCTCCTACGCGGTCTCAGGGGATTGGCTGAACCGCCTGTTGAGCTTTTTCATTCCACCAATCCAGCGGTCGTAGTTATCGGTCTTGTTGCGCATGTATTGCAGCACCTCGGGATGGGGCAGCACGAGGAACGTCTCCTCCTCGATCGCCTTCAGGCAGGCTGCGGCCACCGGCTCCGGCTCCAGCATCCCGTTGATCGAGGCGACGCCGTCCTCATGCCCCTCGGTCATGCGCGAGCGCACCGCCTGCGGGCAGAGCACCGAGACCCTGATCCCCTGATCGCCATAGGTCAGCGCCAGCCATTCGGCCGCGCCGACCGCGGCGTGTTTGGTGACCGCATAGGGCATCGAGCCGACCTGGCTCAGCAGACCTGCGGCCGAGGCGGTGTTCAGGAGATAACCGCCGCCCCGCGCCGCCATCAGCGGCACGAGGTGACGCGCCGCCCAGATATGCGACATCAGGTTGATGTCGATGATCCGCCGCCAGGCCTCGTCAGGGGCCTCCGGCCCGCCAAGGGTCAGGATGCCGGCGTTGGAGCAGAAAAGCGCGATCGGGCCGTATTCGGCCTCCACCTTGTCGATCAGCGCCTTGATGCTGGCTTCGTCGGAGACATCCACGCGGATCGCGGCGCCGCCCGCGGCCTTCGCGGTCTCCTCCGCCCCGGAAAGGTCGATATCCGCGGCGATGACGGTCTTCGCCTCCGCGGCGGCGAATTTCAGCGCCAGCGCGCGGCCGATGCCGCTCGCCGCCCCGGTGACGACAACGATTTTTCCTTTGATATCCATCAGCAACATCCGTTTCCTGAGAGCCGCGCGAAAGCCCGGCGGGTGATGCGCGATCAGGCCGCGCGAAGGTCGATTCCGGTCAGCGTGGAAAGCTCCGCCAGCGCCGGGCGGTAATCGTCGAAAGGCACGCGCACGACCTTCATCCCCATCGCCGCCGCCGGTTTGAGATTGACGCCGAGATCATCGACGAAAGCGCATTCGCGGGGCGTCAGGCCCAGCGCCTCGCACATCATCTCGTAGATGCGCGGCTCGGGCTTTCTGATCCCGGCCCTGGCGCTTTCGATCACGTGATCGAATTTCGCCATCACCTCCGCCGCAAGGCGCTGTCCCTCCGGGCCGCGCGCCCATTCCTTCGCGCCGGAATCGGGCTTGTTTTTGGTGATACAGCCGGTCAGGAACCCGCCCGCGCGGATGAGATCCAGCGCGCGGATCATGTCGGGGCGGAATTCGAGCTTCATCAGCGAGAGCAGCGTCCTCCCCCGCACCTCATGACCCGCCGCCCGCGTCTCCTCGGCGAAGGCGGAGTCGAACTCCTCCAGCGCGATCTCCGCCCGTTCGAAACGCGAAAAGGCGCCGTCATTCAGCCGGGCCTTGATCACCCCGCCGATGAACCGTTCCGGCAGGCCGTGCTCGCGCTCGTAACGGGCGAAGCCGCTGACCGGGGATTCGGTGAAGACGCCGCCGAAATCGAAAATGACGGCGCGGAGCATCAGGCCGCCTCCGTCGCCGCCAGACAGGCGGCGCGGATCGCGCGGCGGTCGATCTTGTCGGTGGCCCCGCGCAACAGAGGCTCCCCCTGCATCCAGTAGCGTTCGGGATGCTTGAAGGCGGCGAGATGCGGGCCGAGAAATTCCGCAAGCTCCGCCGCGCCGACCTCTTCGGAGACGCAGAGCGCGGCGCCGACGATCTCTCCCAATCGCTCGTCGGGGACGGAAAACACTGCCGCCTCCATCACTTTCGGATGTTTGTGCAAGGCGCCCTCCACCTCCAGCCCGGAGATGTTCTCGCCGCCGCGGATGATGATGTTCTTCTTCCGGTCGAGACTGGCGACGTAACCATCCCTGTCGATCATGCCGAGATCGCCGGTATGCAGCCAGCCGTCGCGAATGGCCTCCGC
>JBKECG010000126.1:0-3737 GCA_047974395.1 Pikeienuella sp.
CGCCGGTGCGCTTGACGGTGTCGCCTTCCTTGATCGAACGGTCGTCGCCGAAGATCACGACGCCGACATTGTCGGCCTCAAGGTTCAGCGCCATGCCGCGGATGCCGCCGGGGAACTCGACCATCTCGCCGGCCTGGCACTGGTCCAGACCGTAAACGCGCGCGATGCCGTCGCCGACGGAAAGCACCCGGCCGATCTCGGCCACTTCCGCGTCCTGTCCGAAATTCTTGATCTGCTCTTTCAGGATCGCAGAGATCTCAGCAGCCTGGATGCTCATCATCCGACCTCTTTCATTGCGGTTTCAAGGGAGGCGAGGCGCGAGCGGATCGAGGTGTCGATCATCTTCGAGCCCACCTTGACGACGAGGCCTCCGATGAGGCTCTCGTCCACGGTCACGTCGAGCGCGATGTCCGCGCCCGCGAATTTCTTGATCGCGGCTTCGAGATCCGCGCGCTGCGACTTGCCCAGCGGATAGGCGCTGGCGACCTCGGCCTGCACCACGCCGCGCTTTTCGGCGAGGAGCGCCGAGAAGGCGTCGATCACCCGCGGCAGCGCGAAAAGCCGCCGCTTCGCCGCCATCAGCCCGACCAGCGAGGAGACCGGCGCGCCGATATCCATCGCCTTGCAGATCGCCGCCATGGCCGCGCCCTGCTCCTCGCGCGTCGCGATCGGGCTGTGGATCAGCGCGGCGAGATCGTCGCTCTCGCCGATCGCGGCCTTCAGCGCGCCGAGATGGGTCTCGACGGAATCGAGCGCGCCGCTCTCCTCCGCCAGCTCAAAGATCGCGGCGGCGTAACGCCCGGCGATCCCTGCGGTCGAGGCTGACCTGTCGCTCATCCATTCCCCTCGTCTGTCGTCATCATGGCGCCGGAGAACCCGGCGAGACGGCATGGCGATCAATACGGGGGCGCGCGAAAGCCCCCGAAGCCGCGCGTTGCCTATCATGCTGCCACGCGGTTTTGCAATGCCCGCTTCGGCCTGTTTGGGCCTCGATCACGCCGCTGTTTCATTATGCCGGCGGGGCGGGGCGCGGCGTGAGGCGGGCGGAAACCGCCGATTCGTCTGAAAGTTGCGTTAAAAACGACCAATCCCGCCCCGGATGCAGCCCCGCCCGCGCCCGCGCCTCGGGCGCCCGGTCAGAGAAAGCTCTGCGGGTCGATATCCATCGCCACCCGGACAGCGGCCGGAATCTTCACCCCTTCGCGCCAGCGCCTCAGCGCGGCCTGAAGCGGCGCGCCTTTCGGGGCCTTGGCCAGAAGGCGCACGCGCACGCGCCCGCGAATCCGCGCGATCGGGGCCGGGGCCGGTCCGAAAAGCTCCACCCCGGCGTCGCGAAGCGGCGCGTCGGCGCGGGCCAGGGCCTCCGCCGCAGCCCAGACCTGCTGCTCCTTCGTCCCGGAGACGACCACCCCCGCCATGCGCCCGAAGGGCGGCGCGCCGGCGCGGCGGCGCTCCTCGGCCAGCTCGCGCAGGAAGGATTCGGAATCGCCCGAGACCAGCGCCCTCATCACCGGATGATCCGGGGCCGCGGTCTGCACCAGCGCGACGCCCGGGCGCTCCGCCCGCCCGGCGCGGCCGGCGACCTGCCGGATCAGCTGGAATGTGCGTTCGGCGGCGCGAAGATCCCCGCCCTGAAGCCCGAGATCGGCGTCGATCACGCCGACCAGCGTCAGCAGCGGGAAATTGTGCCCCTTGGCGACGATCTGCGTGCCGATCACCAGATCGGCGCCGCCGGCGGCGATGCGGGCGATCTCCTCGCGCACCGCGCCGGCGGCGATGTCGGAGGAGAGAATCGCCACCCGCGCGCCGGGGAAAAGCGTCTCCGCCTCTTCCGCCAGCCGCTCGACCCCGGGGCCGGTGGCGGCCAGCCGGTCCTCGCGCCCGCAGGCGGGGCAGGATTGCGGCACCGGCTGATTGCGTCCGCATTGATGGCAGACCAGCCGGTTGCGGAAACGATGCTCGACCATGCGCGCGTCGCAATCGGGGCATTCGAAGAAATGCCCGCAGGCGCGGCAGACCGTCAGCGGCGCGTAGCCGCGCCGGTTGAGGAACAACAGCGCCTGCTCCCCCGCCGCGATCCTCTTGGCGACCGCGCGGGCCAGCGGCGGCGCGATCCAGCGGCCGGGAGGCGGGCCGTCCTCGCGGATGTCCAGCAGGTGAAGCCGCGGCAGTTCGGCCGCGCCGAAGCGCCGCGGCAGTTCGACCCGCCGGTATTTCCCGGCAGCCGCATTGGCCCATGTCTCCAGCGAGGGCGTGGCCGAGGCGAGGAAGACCGGCGCGCCCTCTTCCGCCGCCCTCAGCACCGCCATGTCGCGGGCGTTGTAGAGCGCGCCCTCCTCCTGTTTGTAGGAGCCGTCATGCTCCTCGTCGACGACGATCAGCCCAAGCCGGGCGAAGGGCAGAAACAGCGCCGAGCGCGCGCCGACGACCAGCTTCGCCTCGCCCCGCGCGGCGCCGGCCCAGACCCGCCGGCGCTCCGCCCCGGCGACGCCGGAATGCCATTCGGCCGGCCGGGCGCCGAAGCGCCGCTCGACCCGCTCGATAAAGGCCGCCGTCAGCGCGATCTCCGGCAGGAGGATCAACGCCTGGCGGCCGGCGGAAAGGCACCGGGCGACGGCTTCGAGATAAACCTCCGTCTTGCCCGATCCCGTGACGCCGCGCAGGAGAATCGCGCCGAAGGCGTCGGCCGCCACCGCCGCGCAAAGCGCCGCGGCGGCTTCCTCCTGATCGGCGGAAAGCGCGGGCGGGCGCGCCTCCGGGTCGAGCCGGGCGAAGGGGCGCCCGCCCGGACGCGCCTCCGCGATCAGCCCGCCGGCCTCCGCCATGCCCCTGACCACGCCGGCGGAGACCCCGGCCATGGCGGAAAGCTCCGCCGCGCTCAGGGCGATCCCGGCCTCCTCCAGCGCCGCCCGCGCCCGCGCCCGCGCCGGGGTCTCCCGCTCCATGGGCGCGCCGGGGCGATAGACCACGCGCGGGCGCGGCGGCTCGCCCAGATCGGGCGCCCGCGTCGCCAGCCGCAGCATCGCCCCGAGCGGGGTCAGCGTGTAATCGGCGGCGCGCGCGAGAAAGGCCCGCATCGCCGCGCTCGCCGGCGGCAGGTCCAGCCGCCGCAGCACCGGCTTCAGCTTCGCAGGGTCCGCATCCCCCGCCCCCGGCCCCCAGACGACGCCGGTCACGAGATTGCGGCCGACCTCCACCTCGACGAAATCGCCGATGGCCAGCGCCAGTCCCGGCCCGACGCGATAGTCATAGGCCCGCTCCACCGGAAGCGGAGAAAGCACCGCGACCAGATCGCCCGGCGCGAAGCGTTGCTCGACAGAAATCACATCCTTCCCCATGGCGGCTCGGGGCGGCTTGCTCTATGCTGCGCCCCGTGAGGCAGGCCCGAAAAGCGCCGCATCCGCGCCGGCGGAGCGAGGCGTGGGAGATGAGCTGGAGATGATCCCATGAAATTCTTCGTCGACACGGCGGAAATCGACGACATTCGCGAACTGGCCGAGACCGGCATGGTCGATGGCGTGACCACCAATCCCTCGCTGATCATGAAGTCCGGCCGCGACATCATGGAGGTGACGAAGGAGATCTGCTCCATCGTCGAGGGGCCGGTCAGCGCCGAGACGGTCGCCACCGACGCCGCCGGCATGAGCGCCGAGGGGCGCAAGCTGGCCGGGATCGCGCCGAATATCGCCGTCAAGGTGCCGCTGACCTGGGACGGGCTCAGGGCCTGCAAGACGCTC
>JBKECG010000202.1:0-6327 GCA_047974395.1 Pikeienuella sp.
CGCCGGGCCGGACGATTTCCTGCCGGTGCCGGATCGCTGGCGGCTGGCCGATACGCTCGGCATCGTGAAGGATGATCCGCTCGACCCCTATGACCACAACACGCTGAAGGGCGACAAGCCGGTCTGGAAGGGAAGCTGCTTTCCCTTTCTGGAGCCGATCCTGGGCGAGAGCGAGACCGATTGTTTCCTGATCCTGCTCGGTATTTCCGACACGGTGTTCGAACCGCGCAGCTTCCCGACCCCGACCGGCGTGCAGACCACCTCGCGGCCGGGCACGAATGATCTGTTCGGCCGGCCGGATCAGTTCATCTTCAACCAGAACCTCATTCACGGATTCAGCCTGGTGAATGGCGACACCGCCTTCCGGCCGCAGGATATCGAGCTTCGCTATACAGGCGTCCTGAATTTCAACTACGCCGATGTGGAGGAGCGCCGGGTGCTGCGCGCCGACCCGACGGCGGGCACCAACCGTTCCGACCATCATTACGGCGTGCAGGAGCTGTTCGTCGATTATCACGTCAAGAACATCTCCGACCGCTATGATTTCTATTCGGTGCGCGTCGGGGTGCAGCCCTTCAGCTCCGATTTCCGCGGCTTCCTGTTTCAGGACAACCAGCTTGGCGCGCGCTTCTTCGGCAATTGGGACAACAATCTCTGGCAGTACAATATCGGCTGGTTCCGGCGGCTGGAGAAGGACACCAATTCCGGCCTGAACGATATTTTCCAGGACCCGCGCGAGGACGATGTCTTCGTCGCCAATATCTACCGGCAGGATTTCCCGGCGCTGGGCCTGACCAGTCAGGCGACGGCGATCTACAACCGCAACCGCGAGGGCGACGACCGGTTCTTCGACGATAACGGCTTCATCGCCCGGCCGACCGCCTTCGGCTCGCAACGCGGGCGCGATTACGATGTGGTCTATCTCGGTTACAACGTGGACGGGCGCATCGGGCGGCTGAACCTGACCGGCTCCACCTATTACGCCTTTGGCGAAGACAACAATATCTTCACCGACGAGAGGGCCGATATCTCCGCCTTCTTCGGCGCGGTGGAGCTGTCGATGGATTTCGACTGGGCGCGCTGGCGGCTTTCCGGCCTCTATTCCTCGGGCGACAGCGATCCTTACGACAACACCCAGGGCGGGTTCGACGCGATCTTCGAGAACCCGCAATTCGCCGGCGGCGACACCTCCTACTGGATCCGCCAGCAGATCCCGCTGATCGGCGGCTCCGGCGTCGGGCTGTCCTCGCGCAATGCGCTGATCCCGTCGCTCCGCTCCTCCAAGGAGCACGGGCAATCGCAATTCGTGAATCCGGGCATCATCCTTGTCGGGGCCGGCGCCGATTTCGACCTGACGCCGAATTTCCGCGTCTCCGGCAACGCCAATTACATGTGGTTCGACGACACCTCCTCGCTGGAGGTCCTGCGCAATCAGGGCTCGATCTCCAGCGAGATCGGACTGGATCTTTCGGTGGCGACGATCTGGCGGCCCTTCCAGACGCAGAACCTTGTCTTCCGCCTCTCGGGCGCCGCGCTCTTTCCGGGCCGGGGGTTCAACGATCTCTACGCCGCGCAGGGAACGCGCGATGTCTACTACTCGATCCTAGCTAACCTGATCCTGACCTATTGAGGCAGCCATGGCCCGGTTTTTTCCTGTCTTCGCAGCGGTTCTCGCGGGATTCCTCGGGCTGACCGCCGAGGGCGCGCTCGCCGCGTCGGGGGAAAAGCCGGTGGAGCGGGTCTATCCCGAATTTCCGCCCGCCCCGGGCGGGCAATCGCCGGCCGATGTGGCGCTGAAGACCACCGGCTGCATGACCTGCCATGAAAAGACCGACAGCCCGACCATGCATATCTCGGGCGCGATACCGCTCGGCTGCACCGACTGCCATGGCGGCGACGCCGGGATTTTCCGCGACTGGAGCCAGGCGCCCGGCTCGCCCGCCTATGTCGCGGCGATGGAGGCGGCGCATGTGCTGCCGCGCTATCCGGCGACATGGAACTGGCCGAATTCCTCCAACCCCAAGCGGGGCTATACGATCCTCAACAAGGAAAGCCCCGAATTCATCCGTTTCGTGAACCCTTCGGATTACCGCGTCGTGCGCGAGGCCTGCGGCGCCTGCCACATGCGCGAGATCCAGGCGGCGGAGCGGTCGCTGATGGCGACCTCGGCCATGCTCTGGGGCGGCGCGGCCTATAATAACGGCATCCTGCCCTTCAAACGCTATGTGATCGGCGAGGCCTATACCCGCGACGGCGAGCCGGCGGTGCTCGACAGCCCGGTGAAGCTCAGCCAGAAGATGATCGACCGCGGCGCGCTGCCGAAGCTCTATCCCCTGCCGGCATGGGAGGTCCTGCCCGCCGCCGACGTCTTTCGCGTCTTCGAGCGCGGCGGGCGCAATATCGTCACCCAGTTCCCCGAGATCGGCCTGCCCAACGCGCTAGGCCAGTTGCAGCGGCTGGAGGAGCCGGGACGGCCGGATATCCGCCAGTCCAATCGCGGCAACGCCACCGGCATCCGCGTCGCGATCCCGGTGCTGAACATCCACAAGACCCGGCTGAACGATCCGCATACCTGGTTCATGGGCACCAATGACCAGCCGGGCGACTATCGCACTTCCGGCTGCGCCGCCTGCCATGTGCCCTACGCCAATGACCGCGAATGGGTCAGCGCCGGCGCCTATGCGCAATATGGCAACAAGGGCCAGACCATCACCGTCGATCCCGCCATCAACGGCGAGCATTTCCCCGAGATGAAGGGCGAAAAGGGTCATCCCCTGCGCCACGCCTTCACCGCCGCGATCCCGACATCGCAATGCATGTCATGCCACATGCATCAGCCGAACATGTTCGTGAACACCTATCTCGGCTACACGATGTGGGATTATGAATCCGACGCGCCGCTGATGTGGCCGAAAAATCAGGTCAACCGGCGCGACCGCGACCTCGGCCAGCCCCGGCGCGAGGAGGAGAGGGTCGCCCCCCGCTCCTATGCCGGCGAGCATCACGCGGAGGAAGACCCCTACGGCCCCTGGGCGCGGATGCGCGAGATCCTGGACCGCAATCCCGAAGCCGCCGCCGCCGGCGGCAAATGGGCCGATCTGGAATTCCTGGAGGAGGTCTGGACCGAGGTGAACCCGAAGGCGAAGGACACCCAGTTCGCCGACTATCACGGCCATGGCTGGAATTTCCGCGCCATCTTCAAGCGCGACCGCGAAGGGAACCTTCTGGACAAGGCCGGACGCATCGTCTCGAACAACGATCCAGACAAGTTCGACAAGGCCGTCCACATGAACTCGATCCATGCCGAAAAGGGCATGCAATGCGTGGACTGCCATTTCGCGCAGGACAGCCATGGCAACGGCTATATCCATGGCGAGGTCGCGCAGTCGGTGCAGATCCGCTGCAAGGATTGCCATGGCACCGTTGACGAATTGCCCAGCTTGCGCACCTCCGGCCCGGCGGCGGCGCCCGGCGGGCAGGACCTGACGCTCCTGCGCAACCCGGACGGGCGGCGACGGTTCGAATGGGTCAACGGGGGCCTGATCCAGCGGTCGATCGTCAATCCCGGCCTTGAATGGCGGGTCAGCCTGGTGAAAAGCTCGGTGACGCCGGGGCGCTGGAACTACAACGAGAAATCCGCCCGCGCCAAGCTGATGGCGAAACTCTCCGGCCCCGATGACGCGAACATGGAATGGGGGCTGAACGTCTCCCGCTCCAACCGCGCCCATGATGACGAGGAGATCGCCTGTTTCGCCTGCCATACCTCATGGACCACATCCTGCGGCGGTTGCCATCTGCCGATCGTGGCGAACTGGAAGACCGAGCGCCACCACTATGAGGGCGGCGAGACCCGCAACTGGGCCAGCTACAACCCGCAGGTGGCGCGGGACCAGATATTCCAGCTCGGCAAGCACGGGCCGGTGAAGGGCGGGATCATCGCGCCGATCCGGTCCTCCTCGGCGCTGGTGCTGTCCTCGACCAATATCAACCGCGAGCGGATCTATGTGCAGCAGCCGCCGGTCTCCGCCGCCGGCTATTCCAGCCAGGCCTTCGCCCCGCATTTCCCGCATACCGCGCGGACGGAGGAGACCAAGACCTGCACCGATTGCCACCTTTCGGAAGCGAACGACAACAACGCGATCATCGCGCAGCTTCTGTTGCAGGGGACCAATTTCATAGATTTCGTCGGCCACCACGCCTATGTCGGCGAGGTCGGCGGGCTTCAGGCGGTGCGCGTCACCGAATGGGAGGAGCCGCAAGCGGTCTATGGCTCCTATCTCCACAAATACGCCTATCCCGACGACTGGAGGATGATGCAGGCCCGCGACAAGGAGCTGGCCTGGGACGAGCGCAACATGGTCTCCTCGCAATCGGCGCCGGGAACGGTCGGCTGCCTTCAGCTCCGGGGCGAATATCTCTACGCCGCGCAGGGCGACGGGGTGCAGGTCTATGACGTCGCCTCGATCGCCAACAAAGGGATATCCGACCGGATCCTCTCCGCGCCCTTCAGCCCGCTGGGCCAGGACGCCTTCATCGACACCAAGGCCGCGACCTGCGTCGCCCTGCCCACCGAACAGCCGATCGCGCCCTTCAAGCAGGAGCAATACGGCGCGGACCTGATGTTCAGGACCAATCTCGAACAGCCCTTCCACCCGCTCTACAAATACGCCTATGTCTCGGACGCCGAGGAAGGGCTGATCCTGTTCGACAGCCAGACCTTTCAGGATGGAGAGCCGCGCAACAACAATATCGAGCGGGCGCTGACCTGGAATCCGAACGGGGTTCTGAACGGAGCCAGCTATCTGATGGTGCGGGGCGAATATGTCTATGTCGCCACCCCGCGCGGCGTCGCCGTGGTGAATATCGACGAGCCGCTCCGGCCGAAACTGGCGGCGGAGATCCCGATCCCGGGCGCGCGTTATCTTGACCATCAGTTCCGCTATCTCTTCGTCACCGCCGCGGACGGGCTGCATGTGGTCGATGTGACCGACCAATGGGCGCCGAAGCTCATCCCAGGCGCCCATCTGCCGATGGCGGACGCGCGCAATCTCCATGTCGCCCGGACCTACGCCTATGTCGCGGCGGGGGCGGAGGGGCTGATCATCGTCGATGTGAAGAACCCGGAACGGCCGAAGCTCTATGCGAAGGAGAATTTCGGCGGCCGGATGAGCGACGCCACCGATGTGGTGGTCGGCACGACAAACGCCTCGCTGATCGGCTATGTCGCCGACGGGCGGAACGGGCTGAAGCTGGTGCAGCTCACCTCGCCGGACAGCCAGCCGAATTTCTACGGCTTCAGCCCGGCCCCGAAACCGGAGCTGATCGCCTGGTACAGGACCGATGGCGCGGCGGTCTCGCTCTCGGGCGGGCTGAAGCGCGACCGGGCGGTGGACGAGAACGGCAACCAGATCGCGGTTTTCGGCCGTATCGGCTCACGCCCCTTCAACGAGGCGGAGCAGCGCGCTTTCTATCAGAAGGACGGCGCCGTCTATCGGGTGAGGGACTGATTTTCCGGCCTGTCGCCGCAAAACCTCAAGTTCGCCTTTATTTGCGCCAATATATTGACGATCATGTCGCCGCGACGAAGGAGACGGAAACTGTGTTCGGATTTCTGCGAAAAGGCGGCGACGGCGACTCGGTGACGCGCTATGCGGATGTGGTCGTCGTTCACCTGAAGAAGACGGCCTATTACGCCGACGCCCGCGACGAGTTGATCAAGATCGTCGGCAAGGCCATCGAGGACAGCCCGACCGGGCGCGTCGTGATCGAGATGAGCGCGGTGAAACAGTTCACCTCCGGCCCGCTCGGCGCGCTTGTCGTCTCCGCCCGCAAGGCGGCGGAGAAAGGCGGCAGGCTGGTGCTGGCCGCCTCGGTCAGCGGCTTTGTCGGCAAGGTGCTCTCGACCGCGACCGAGACCAATGCGAACCCGACCTATCCCAATGTCCGCTCGGCCCTTTCCGCCCTTTCGACCGAGGCCGCGTCCGCCTTCGACAAACAGGCGTGAACGCCGGTTTGCCGGTTGACCTCCGCCGCAGTCCGAAATCGGCTCTGCGAGCCGCCGAAAGGCGTCAGCCAAGGCTGATCGTGGAGGGGTGGCAGAGCGGTCAAATGCAACGGACTGTCAATCCGCCCCTGAAATCCTAATTTTCATTAAAAAAATCAATATCATAGTATTGATAAGTGTTTCACTTAACCGCCCGGACATGAAGTGAACGACTACCGGCTGACGCCGGTAGCATCACGTTTTCCGTGGATCTCCAGATACTGAAGTATGACATCGTCGGTGACGTTGCCCGATGTGGTCGAGAAACACCCACGGGCCCAAAA
>JBKECG010000243.1:0-3412 GCA_047974395.1 Pikeienuella sp.
GTGATCGTATTCACCCAGTTCGACGATCTCGGCGCGGGCGAGCGCGAGATTTTCGCGATCCGGCTCGATCTGCGCGGCTGCGCCGGTCTGCTGGTCGCCGACATCCCGTTGCGGGTCGATGGCGCGAATGACGCGCCGGAGGCCGGGGACCAGAGCTTCACGGTCAGGGGCGGCGGCCGGCTTTCCGGCGCCTTCAGCGCGGTGGACGCCGATGGCGACGCGCTCGCCTTCTCTCTTGTCGGCCCCCGACCGGCCGGGAATTTCCTCCTCAACGAGGATGGCGCCTTCGTTTTCAACGCGCCGAACGCGGCCGGCCGCTATGGCGCGACGCTGCGCGTCGAGGACGGGGAGGGCGGCGCGGCCTTCTTCGACGCCACATTCGACGTGGCCCAGGCCCCGCGCTGGAGCGCGGCCCCCTTCACCCCCGGCGGCGAGGTCTTCGAGGGCGATGACGGCGGCAATGATATCGAGGCGGGCGACGGCGACAATATCGTCCGCGCGCGCGGCGGCGACGATGTCGTCTCCGGCCGCGGCGGACGCGATCTGATCCTCGCCGGCGATGGCGACGACGTGATCTACGGCAACGCCGGCGGCGACACGATCCAGGGCGGCCGGGGCGACGATCTGCTGATCGGGCAGCGCGGCTATGACCTGCTGCGCGGCGGCGCCGGCGAGGACACGGTGAACGGCGGCGGCATGGACGACCGGCTCTTCGGCGGCGGCGCGGCCGATATCGTCATCGGCGGCGCCGGCAAGGACAGCCTCACCGGCGGCGCCGGCAACGACCGGCTGGTCGGCGGCGACGACAACGACCGGCTGGAGGGCCGGACCGGCGCCGATTTCATGATCGGCGGCGCCGGCAGGGACAGGTTCATCTTCGGCGACAATTTCGGGCGCGACCGGATCGCGGATTTCGGGCAGGGCCCGGATGTGCTGAATTTCACCCGGCACAGCACCGTCAACAGCATGGCCGATCTGACGATCAGGGCCCAGGGCGGCGACACGCTGATCGAGGACGGGGCCGGCAACCGGCTTTTCCTGACGGGCGTGGCGCCGAGGGATCTCGACGCCGACGATTTCCTGTTCTGAGGGTCAGAACCCGTCCTGCGGCGCGTCCAGGCAGGTCCGGTCCAGCCGTTCCAGCAGGTCGCAGGCCGGGCCGATCGTCGGCAGCTCGTAGCGGTGGAAATAACGCGCCGCGGCGAGCTTGCCCTTGAGGAACGCCGCCTCTTCGCCCGCGGCCCCTTTCAGCGCCGCCTCCGCCGCGAGCGCCTGGCGCAGCCAGAGCCAGGCGATCACGACATGGCCGAGCATGTCGAGATAGATGGTGGCGTTGGCGAGATAGGCGGCCGGACCGGCCGATTTCGCCGCCCCGGCCATGATCCCCGTCGTGCTTTCGGCCCGCGCCGCCGCGGCGCGGAGCGAGGCGGCGGGTTCGGCGAGTTCCGCCGAAGCCTCGGCCTCCGCCGCCGTCGCCTCGATCTTCGCCAGCAGCCGGCGGAACCCGGCGCCGCCATTCTGCGCCAGCTTGCGGCCCAGAAGGTCCATGCCCTGAATGCCGCGCGTGCCTTCGTGGATATGGTTCAGCCGGTTGTCGCGATAGAGCCGCTCCACCGGCCAGTCGCGGGTGTAGCCGGCGCCGCCGAAGACCTGGATCGCGATCTCGTTGGCCCGGAGCCCGTATTCGGAGGGCCATGACTTCATGATCGGGGTCAGAAGCTCCAGCAGCTCCTCCGCCTCCGCATCGCCGAGCCGGCCCTCGTCCACCAGCGAGGCGCCGTAGAGGACCAGCATCAGCGCGCCCTCGACGTAAGCTTTCATCTGCAACAGCATCCGCTTCACATCGGCGTGCTCGATGATGGGGACGGGCGGGGAGTTCGGGTCCTTGTCGTCGATCCGCCGGCCCTGACGGCGGTCCTTCGCATAGGCCAGCGCATGGAGATAACCGGCGTAGCCGATGCAGGCGGCGCCGAGGCCGACACCGATCCGCGCCTCGTTCATCATGTGGAACATGTAGGCGAGGCCCTTGTGCGCCTCTCCGACCAGCCAGCCGACCGCGCCTTCGTCATCGCCGAAATTCAGCGCGCAATTGGTGGTGCCGCGAAAGCCCATCTTGTGGTTGAGCCCGATCAGCCGCACGTCGTTGCGGGTTCCGTCCTCAAGAAATTTCGGGACGATGAACAGCGAGATGCCCTTCACCCCCGCCGGCCCGCCGGGGATCTTGGCCAGCACCATGTGGACGATGTTCTCCGCCAGCTCATGCTCGCCGCCCGAAATCCACATCTTCGAGCCGAACAGCCGATAGGTCCCGTCCGCCTGGCGCTCCGCCCGCGTGCGGATATCGGCGAGGCCGGAGCCGGCCTGCGGCTCGGAAAGGCACATGGTCCCGGTCCAGCGCCCTTCCATGAGCGGCGGCAGATAGCGCGCGATCTGCTCCTCGGAGCCATGCGCGGCCAGCATGTTGGCGACCCCGATCGACAGCATCGTATAGCCGGTCAGCGAGACATTGGCGGCGTTGAACCAGGCCGCGATCGCCTGGGCGATGGTGAAGGGCAGGCCCATGCCGCCCCGCGCCGGCGCCATGCCCGCGGTCTGGAAGCCGGCGGTCCAATAGGCTTCGAGCGCGGCTTTCGCCTCGGGGATGATATGGACGCGGGCGCCGTCGAAGGATGGCTCCTCCACATCCAGCCGCGCGGCCAGCGGCTCCCATTCCCGCTCCGCGATCTCTTCGGCCAGTGCGATGACGCTGTCGTAATCCTCCCGGCTCTGGCCTTCGTGCAGCGGATGGTCGGCGAAGCGCGCCACCCCGATCACCTCATGCAGCATGAAGGCGAGGTCGCGGGCGCGGAGAGTCTTGGTCATGGTTCTGTCCCTTGCTTGATCGCAAGGAAGCTGCCGCGCCGGAGCCGAAACGGCAAGCCGTCAGAGCGAAACCGCGAAAATATGAAGTTTTGTTGAAAATCGCCGATATGTCACGGAACCTTGGCGCGCGGCTGATAGGTCGCCCCAACCGATCAGCATCGCTATCCGCGGGGTTTTGAATGAAACGCGCAGTCTTCGCGGCGATCTCCGCCGCCATCTTGCTCGCCGCTCCGGTCGCCGGCGCGGCCACTGTCAATGTCGATTCCTACGCCTCTGGCTACTACCAGAACACCGGCGCCACGCCGGGGGCCGGCAGCACGAACATCATCGAGGATTCGACGCGGAACAACTATTTCGCCTTCGACCTTTCCGGAATCACCGGCAAGGTGACCGGCGCCAAGCTGACGCTTCCCGGCGGCAACGGGCGCTATTTCCTTTACGGCGGCGCGCCGTCGGCGATCGAATACGCGATCCGCGACGTCTCGACCGATATCGACGCGCTCACCGGCCATGCGGGCGGCGCCGGGGCCTTCGCCGACCTTGGCTCGGG
>JBKECG010000244.1:0-7366 GCA_047974395.1 Pikeienuella sp.
CCGGGCGGGGTCGCGCTTTCCGTCTTCACCCCCGCCGCCGGGCTGCTGCGCCCGGCGCGCCCGCTTTTCGAATAGGCCGCCGCTCATGCTCGCCAAGATCTACCAGCCGACGATCCTTCTCGCGCTCGCGCTTCTGGCGGTGATCGTGATGATGATCCTGCCGATGCCGGCCATCGTGCTCGATCTCGGGCTGACGCTCTCCTTCGGTCTGTCGATTCTCGTCTTCACCAACACGCTTTTCATCAGCCGGCCGCTGGATTTCTCGGCCTTCCCGACGGTGCTGCTGGCCTCGCTGATGCTGCGGCTTTCGCTCAACGTCTCCTCGACCAAGCTGATCATCGGCGAGGGGCATAACGGGCCGGGCGCCGCCGGAGAGGTGATCGAGGGTTTCGCCATGTTCGTCATGGGCGGCTCGATCTGGCTCGGCCTTGTCGTCTTCGGCGTGCTGCTGATCGTGAATTTCATCGTCATCACCAAGGGCGCCGGGCGCATGGCGGAGGTCGGGGCGCGCTTCGCGCTGGACGGCATGCCCGGCCGCCAGCTCGCCATCGACAGCGACATGGCCGCCGGCGCCATCAGCCATGAGGAGGCCCGCGCCCGCCGCAAGACCGAGCAGGAGGAGACCACCTTCTTCGGCTCGCTCGACGGCGCCTCCAAATTCGTGAAGGGGGATGCGGTCGCGGGGCTGCTGATCACGCTCCTGAATCTCGTCGTCGGGCTGGCCATGGGCGTGCTGGTCCATGGCATGCCGGCGGGCGAGGCGTTCGAGACCTATGCGATCCTCACCGTCGGCGACGGGCTGGTGAACCAGATCCCGGCGGTGATCATCTCCATCGCCGCAGCGCTGCTCCTGTCCAAGGGCGGGTCGCTCGGCTCCGCCGACAAGGCGCTGATCGCGCAGTTGGGCGGTTTTCCCGGCGCGCTGGCGACGGTCTCCGGCCTGCTGACGCTGCTGGCGCTGGTGCCGGGCCTGCCGATGGCGCCCTTTCTTCTCGGGGCGGCGCTTCTGGGCGTCGCCGCCTGGAGCGGGGCGCGCCGCGCCTCCCGTCTCGCGCTGGCGGCGCCGGCGGATGAGAAGGAGGCGCCGCGGCCCGAACGCAGGGTCGGCGATCTTCTGGATCTTGACGAGATCCATGTCGAATTCGCCGCCGACATGGTGGATTCGGTGCTGGACGAGGCGACCGGGCTCGGTAATCGCATCACCAACATGCGCAACCATATCGTCGGGCTCTATGGCGTCGTCATCCCCGAGATCCGGCTGACCGACGACGCCGCGCTGGAGCCCGGCGCCTATGTGATCCGCATTCAGGGGGTGGAGATGGCGCGCGCGACGCTCCGCCCGGGCAAGACGCTGGTGCTGCTGGGCGACGATCCCGCCCGCGCCCCGGCCGGCGAGGATGCGGCGGAGCCGGTCTATGGCGCGCCTGCGCGCTGGATCGCGCCCGAGGATCAGGAGCGCGCGGCGCTTGGCGGTTTTTCCGTCATCACCCCGACCGAGGTGGTGGCGACCCATCTTCTGGAAGTGGTGAAGGCCAATTTCGGCCGGCTCTTCACCCGCCGCGCGCTGCGCAAGCTGCTGGACGAATTCGCCACCGTCTCCGACCCCGCCCGCGCCGCCGCCAACCGCAAGCTGCTGGACGAGTTCATTCCCGACAAGACCCCGGTCGATCTGGTGCAGACCGTGCTGCGCCGGTTGCTGGAGGAGCAGGTCTCGATCCGCAACCTGCCGCTGATCCTGGAGGCGACGCAGGAGGCGAAACAGGCCGGCGCCCCGCCCGACGCCATCGTCGAACATGTCCGCCGGCGGCTTGGCTTCCAGCTTGTCGCCGGGCTGACCGAGGCTGACGGCGCCTTGCCGATGATCCAGCTTCGCCCGGAATGGGAGGAGCTTTTCACCCGTCACCAGATCGAGGTGGATGGCGGCGTCGCGGATATCGCGCTGCCGCCCTCCGAGTTCAACCGTCTGGCGGGCGCGGTGGCCGAGAAGCTGGCCGAGGCGGCGCGTCAGGGCCGCAGCCCGGTGATCGCCACCTCCGCCGCGCGTCGGCGTTTCCTGCGCACGGTGCTGGAGGCGAAGGGCGTCAGGAACGCCGTGCTCTCCTTCGACGAGATCGGCGTCAACGCCCGCCCGGCGCTGCTCGGCCTCGCCTGAGCGATGGAAGGGTTCGACCCGGCCGAGCCGGAGGCGATGCGCCTCTTCGCGCTGCTCGGTCAGTTGCTGTCCTTCTCCGAGGCGGAGATCTTCGCGCTGGTTGCGGTCTTCGCCCGGGTCGGCGCTGTCGCGGCGCTTTTGCCGGGCTTTGGCGAGCAGATGGTCCCGGCGCGGGTCCGGCTCGCCGTCGCGATCGCCTTCACCGCGATTGTCTGGCCGGCCGTCGCCGCCGATCTGCCCGGCGGCGCGCCGGTGGGGCAGGCGGGCGCGCCCGCGCTCGCCCATGGGCGGGTCATCCTGGCCGAGGCCGTCGCCGGGCTCGCGCTCGGCCTCGCCATCCGTTTCATGTTGTTCGCGCTCCAGTTCGCCGGGGCGATGGCGGCGCAGGCGACCTCGGTCGCGCAGATCTTCGGGGCCGGGGCGACGCCCGATCCGATGCCGGCGGTCGGCCATATGCTGACCATGGCCGGAATCGCGCTGGCGCTGGCCTCGGGCCTGCATGTGAAGGCGGCGGCGGCGATGATCGGGTCATATGAGACCTTGCCCTTCGGCGTCTTCCCGGTGGCGGGCGATCTGACGACATGGGGCGTGGCGCGGGCGGCGCGGGTTTTCGCGCTGGCCTTCATGCTGGCCGCGCCCTTCATTGTCGCGTCGCTGGTCTATAATGTGGCGCTCGGGGCGATCAACCGGGCCATGCCGATGCTGATGGTCGCCTTTGTCGGCGCGCCGGCGATCACGGCCGGGGCGCTTTTCTTCCTGATGCTGACGGCGCCCGTCGCGCTGGCGCACTGGTCCGGCCTGCTGGACGAGGCGCTGGCCGCGCCTTTCGCGACGCCGAGATGAGCGAGGAGAGCGCAAGCGCGGGCGAAAAGACCCATGAACCCACGCCGCAGCGGCTGGAGGAGGCGCGAAAACGCGGCGATGTTCCGAAATCCACCGATCTTTCCGCCGCCGCGGCCTATTTCGGCCTGCTGGTCGCGCTCGGTCTGGCCGGGGCCGGGGCGGCCTCCTCCAGCGGCGCGGTGCTGGCCGGCTATCTGGCGCGGGCGGAGACGCTGGCCCCGCGCCTGCTGGAATCGGGCGGCGGGCTTTCCCTGCAGGCGGCGGTCGAGGCCCTCGCCGGTCTGACGCCGCTTTTCCTGCTGCCCTTTCTCTTCGTGATTCTGGCGATACTCGGTCAACAGGCGCTGATCTTCGCGCCGGAGAAACTGGCGCCGAAGCTGAACCGGATCTCGCCGGTCGCGCAGGCGAAGAACAAGTTTGGCCCGACCGGGCTGGTCGAATTCGCGAAATCGACGGCGAAGCTGGCGGTCATCTCCGCCGTGCTGGCGCTCTTCCTGATGAGTGAGACCGACCGCATCATCGGCCTGACCCGCGCCGCGCCGCGCGCGATCCCGGCGGAGATGGCGCGGCTGGCCTTTTCATTGCTGACCCAGGTGGCGCTGGTCACGCTGGCGGTGGCGGTCTTCGATCTGCTCTGGCAGCGTTTCGACCATGCGCGCAAGCTGCGCATGACCTTCGAGGAGGTGAAGGAGGAGGTCAAGCGCAGCGAGGGCGACCCGATGGTCAAATCGCAGCGCCGCCGCCGGGCGGAGGAGATCGCGACCAACCAGATGATGGTCGAGGTGCCGAAGGCCGCGGTGGTGATCGTCAACCCGACTCATTACGCGGTGGCGCTGAAATGGGATCGCGCCGGCGGCGGCGCGCCGGTGGTCGTCGCCAAGGGCGTGGACGGCGTCGCGCTGCGCATCCGCGAGGCGGCCGAGCGGGCGAAAGTGCCGATCCGCCACGACCCGCCGACCGCCCGCGCGCTGGAGGCGATGGTGGAGATCGGGGCCGAGATCCCGCCCGCCCATTACCAGAGCGTCGCCGCCGCGATCCGTTTCGCCGAGGCGATGCGCGCCCGGGCGAAGGAGCGGGGCGCGTGAGCGTGGCGGCGGCGAAGCGGCTGGAGGATCTGGCCGAACGCGCCAGCCAGAAGGCGCTGGCCGAACTGGCCCGCGCCCGGCGCGCCCGCGCCGCGCTGGAGGCGGAGGCGGCGGCCCTGGAGGCGGCGGAGGCTGGTGAGAGCGTCGCCGCCGCGGCGGACCCGGCCGGAGCCTTCGCGCTCGCGGCTTATCTGGAGGGGACGGGCGCGCGGCGAAAGGCGCTGAAAGCGCGCTCGCCGGCGCTCGTCGCGGCGGAGGCGAGCGCCCGGGCCGCCGCCGTCCTCGCGCTCGGCCGGGCGCGGGCCGCGACGATCCTCAGGCGGCGGGAGGAGGAGAAGGCCCGCGCCGACCGCGCGAAACGGGAGGAGCGGGCGCTTTTCCTGTCGCGGCCGACCTCCTATTCCGGTTCGCCGGCGTAGATCCGCTTCACATCGCAGGGCGCGACCCGAAGGATGTTCGTCGTCCCCGGCGTGTTGAAGGGCACGCCGGCTGTTACGACGATGAAATCCTCCTCGGTCGCGAACCCGTCGGCGAGCGAGGCCCGCGCGGCGCTGACCACGGCGAGCTTGAACCGCTCCACCTCTTGCGAGATCGCGCAATGGAGACCCCAGACCAGCGCCAGCCGCCGCGCGGTGGCCCGGAACGGGGTCAGCGCGATGATCGGCACGAAGGGCCGTTCGCGCGACATCAGTTGCGCGGTGGCCCCGGAATGGGTGAAGCAGCAGATCGCCTTGATATCGGTGGCCTCGGCGACCTGGCGCGCGGCGGCTGTGATCGCGGTGGCGACGGCGTCGCCGGAATCGGTGCGGCTGTCGCTGATGATCTCGCGATAGCTCTGGTCCCGCTCCACCGCCTGGGCGACGGCGTTCATCGTCGTCACCGCCTCCACCGGGTAATGGCCGGCGGCGCTCTCGGCCGAGAGCATCACCGCGTCGGCGCCTTCATAGATCGCCTGCGCGACGTCGGAGACCTCGGCCCTTGTCGGCACCGGGCTTTCGATCATGCTCTCCAGCATCTGCGTCGCCACGATCACCGGCTTGCCGGCGGCGCGGCAGCGGCGGACGATGCGTTTTTGCAGCGGGGGAACCTCGGAGACGGGCAGCTCCACGCCGAGATCGCCGCGCGCGACCATGATCCCGGCGGAAACCTCGATGATCGCGTCCAGATCCTTCAGCGCCGCCGGTTTCTCGATCTTGGCCAGCACTGCGGCGCGGCCCTTGGCCAGCGCGATGGTCTCCTCCACATCGGCGGCGCGCTGGACGAAGGAGATGCCGAGCCAGTCCACCCCGAGATTGCAGACGAACTCCAGATCGGCGCGATCCTTTTCCGAAAGCGCCGCCAGCGGCAGCACCACATCGGGCACGTTGACGCCCTTGCGGTCGGAGATCTCGCCCCCGACCACGACTTCGCAATCGGCGCTCTCGTCGTCGCAGGCGACGACCTTCAGGCGGATCTTGCCGTCATTGACCAAAAGCATCGCGCCCGGCTCCAGCGCCTTGAAGATCTCGGGATGCGGCAGCTCCG
This sequence comes from Pikeienuella sp., assembly GCA_047974395.1. Classification (GTDB taxonomy): domain Bacteria; phylum Pseudomonadota; class Alphaproteobacteria; order Rhodobacterales; family Rhodobacteraceae; genus Pikeienuella. The sequence goes on from JBKECG010000244.1 coordinate 5,605, forward strand.
CCCGCGTCGCGTCGCCCGGCGTCGGGTCGAGATCGAGCCGGAAGCGCGCGCCCTCGACCAGTTCCTGCGGCCCGTCCCCGAACGCGCCGACGCGGAGCTTCGGGCCCTGAAGATCGGCGAGAATGCCGATCGGGCGGCCCAGCTCGTGCTCGACCTCGCGGATGATCGCATGGCGGCGGCCGACCTCTTCATGGCTGCCATGGCTCATGTTGAGGCGGAAGACATCCGCCCCCGCCTCGAACAGCGCCTTGATCATCGCCCTGTCGGAAGACGCCGGGCCGAGCGTTGCGACGATCTTTACGTTACGGTTGCGGCGCATGAGCCTACCTCTGATCCTGTCGGTTGTATCGTTCCGGGTCATACCCGGACGAGCGCGCCAATCATAGCCCGGCTCGCGCCGTTGATCGCCGCCCGTTCGGGCGGTATGCGACGCTTATGGATGATGAATTTCACGACCTCGCTCCCTATGAGCTGATCGGCGCCGGGCGCGACCCTTCCTGGCTGGTGCTTTGCGACCACGCGTCCAACCGCGTGCCGCCGGATGTCGCCGGCGGCGATCTCGGCCTGCCGGTCGAGGATATGGCCCGGCATATCGCCTGGGATGTCGGCGCGCGCGGCGTCGCGCTGGCGCTGGCGGAGGCGCTTTCGGCGCCGATGATCGCGACGCGATTCTCGCGTCTGGTGATCGACCCGAACCGGGGCGAGGACGACCCGACCCTGCTGATGAAGCTCTATGACGGTTCGGTCATCCCCGGAAACCGCGACGCCGATGAGGCCGAGCGCGAACGCCGGCTGGCGCTGTTCCATCGCCCCTATCACGACGCGCTGGAGCGGCTGATCGACGGGGCGGTGGCGGGCGGGGCCTCGCCGCGGCTGCTGTCGATCCATTCCTTCACGCCGCAGCTTCGCGGCCGCCCGAGGCGCCCGTGGGAGATCGGGCTGCTCTGGGATCGGGACGACCGGCTCTTCCGCCCGCTCTATCATCGCCTGTTGCAGGAAAAGGGCCTGACCGTCGGCGACAATGAGCCCTATTCGGGCGAGTTGCGCGGCGATACGATGTGGCGGCACGGCACCGGGCGGGGGCTGGCGCATCTGCTGGTCGAGGTCAGGAACGATCTGATCGAAACCGAAGCCGATCAGGCCCGCTGGGGGCGCGACCTCGCCCGCTGGATCGTGGAGGCGATGGCGGATGCGACCGGAGAGGCGCTCGACGAAAGGGCGGCGCGAGCGTAGATCCGCCAGGACATGATGGGAGATGCGGCCATGGACGAACAGACCCGGACGGAGCTTGAGGCCGCCGCCTTCCGGCGGCTTCGCGATCACCTCCGCCAGCGTGCGGATGTGCAGAATATCGACCTGATGAATCTCGCCGGCTTTTGCCGGAACTGCCTCAGCCGCTGGTATCAGGAAGCGGCGAACGAGCGCGGAATCGAGATGAGCCAGGATGAAGGGCGCGCCGATTTCTACGGCATGCCCTACGCCGAATGGCGCGATCGCCATCAGACCGAGGCGAGCGCCGAAAAGCAGGCCGCCTTCAGGGAGGCCCATGCGAAGACCCACGGCTGAGGCGCGGCCCGGCCGATCCGGCGAAGAGATCGCCCTTGATCTCGCGGCGGGCGGAGCGCCCGCCGGCCGCGTTTGCATCCGCGCGTGATCGCGATATGACCGGCGCCGCAGATTCTGGGAGACGCCGCATGATCCTCTATCCCGCCATCGACCTGAAAGGGGGCGCCTGTGTCCGGCTCTGGAAAGGGGAGATGGA
>JBKECG010000245.1:0-4082 GCA_047974395.1 Pikeienuella sp.
TGCCGGCGGCGCAGGCCTCCGAGAACCCGATCGTCTATACGAAATATTCGCCCCGGCGGAGCCCGGCGCCGCGCCTGCGCCCCGGCGCGTCGGGGCTGATCGCCGCGCCGAATCCGCGCCCCGGCGAAGCCGGTCAGGCCGCGCTTGACGGGGGGAAGACGGATTGGGCGGTGCAGCTCGGCGTTTTCGCCCGCGAGGAGACGGCGATCGCCGAACTGGCCTCGGCCGCGCTCGGCGATATCGACGGGCTGGACAACGCCGGGCGGCGGATCGACGAGATGAGGCTTTCCGGCCGCACCGCCTATCGCGCCCGCCTGACCGGTTTCGACCGGCCGGCCGCGCTGGCCGCCTGCGTCGCGTTGCGCGATCATGGGCGCGAATGCGAGCCGGTCTCCGGCGGCGAACGATAAGCTTCCGGGCGGCGGCTCAGATCGCCGCCGTCACCCCGGGCAGGTCCAGCGTTTTCAGGAGGTCCCGCACCTCCTGCCGCGCCGCGACATGCGAGAGCGACATCGCGCCGCCCTGAAGATCCATCAGCGTCAGCCCGTCGAGGAACAGCTCGCGGAAGATGACGCGCTCGGAAAAGCCGGGCGCGATGCGAAAGCCGATGCGGCGCGAAAGCTCCTCCAGAAATCCGCCGACCTTGCGCTTGTTGCGCGCATGCAGATTGGACATGCGGTTGCGGGTGACGATCCAGTCGATGGATTTCAGCCCGGCCTTCGCCCTGATCTGCCGGGCGCGCCAGACCATTTCGGAATAGACCGAGGGGCCGAGCACCTTTTCCGACACCGGATCGACCCGCGCCAGCAGGTCGAAGTCGATCAGGCTGTCATTCATCGGGGTGATCAGCGTATCGGCGCTGGCATGGGCGAGCTGGGCGAAATAGCTGTGCGCGCCGGGGCAGTCGATCAGGATGAAATCCGAGATCGCCTGCAATTCCTCCAGCGCCCGGCCGAAGGTCTCGTCATCCTCGCGCCGCGCGTCGCGCCGGTCGTCGGCGCGCGAGGCGGCGAAATTCCGCCGTTCCGGCGCGGGCAGTTCGATATCGTTCTTCTTCGCATAGGCGGCGCGATTGTCGAGATAGCGAAAGAAGCTCTGCTGACGCAGGTCGAGATCCATCGCGCCGACGCGCTTCCCCTGACGGGAAAGCGCGGCGAAAAGATGCATGGCGGTAGTGGACTTGCCGGAGCCGCCCTTCTCGTTGCCGAGCACGATCACATGGGCGCGGGCCATCGCCCCTCCGCTGTCGGAAAAAGCCTGCTGTCTGAGCGAGGGGGCCGGCGCGCCGCCGGCCCGGCCGGATCAGAAGCCGAAACCTTCGAACTTCTTCTTGAACCGGGTCACGCGCCCGCCGGTGTCCATCAGCCGCTGGTTGCCGCCGGTCCAGGCCGGATGCGCGGAAGGGTCGATGTCGAGCGTGAGCGTGTCGCCCTCGGCGCCGTAGGTGGAGCGCATCTTCACCGTCTCGCCGCTCAGCAGCTTCACGTCGATGAAGTGATAGTCCGGGTGAATGTCTTTTTTCATCGGTCTCAGGTCCTGACTTCCGGCGCGGATTTCCGACCCGCGCCTCGCATGGAACTGCGCCCTATAGAGAAAGCCGCCCGGCGCGGCAAGCCCCGGCGCGGGTCAGTCTGCGGCCGGGGGCGCCAGCAGCCGAAGGCCCCAGATCAGCAGCCCGGCCCCGACCGCGGCGCCGCCGAGCGCCAGCAGGATTTCGGGCATGAGCGGCGGCAGCGAGACCGGGATCGCGCCGAGCGCGTAGAGGATCGCGCCGATGCGGACGGACCCGCCGGCGCGCCATGAAAGGGCGAGGACCAGCCAGGCGGAGATCAGAAAGACCACGCCGGTCGCGGTGAAGGCCGGAATCAGCCCGGGGATCAGCGGGCGGATCTCTTCCGGCGTCAGGTTGTGAAAGAGCCCGTTGTTCAGGAAGGTGACGAGGACCAGCCCGGCCAGCCCCAGCATGGTCGCGGCGTAGGCGGCGAGGGCCAGCCCCTCGCGTCCTTCGCCGCGAAACCGGAGCCAGAATCCGGGGAAGCCGATCAGGCCGAGGATCGGCGTCAGCGCGCCGAGACCCGGACTGTCGCCCGGCGGCAGCGCCGCATCCAGCGCCGTATCGAGGATATAGGCCGCGCCGGCGGCGCAAAGCGCGGCGCCCGAGAGACGGAGAAAGGGGCGAGAGATCATGTTATCAGCCTTTGTGAGGGAATCACGATCTCATATATGATAGTGCATATATGATTCGTCCAGTATGAACGGAGACCCATGTCGCTCAACTATGCGATCCTCGGACTGCTGACTTTCGAGCCGATGTCCGGCTACACGCTGAAAACCCGCTATTTCGACCGCTCGATCACGCATTTCTGGCCGGCCGATCAGGCGCAGATCTATCGCACGCTGCGCGCGCTCGAAGCCGAGGGCCTGGTGGAAAGCCGGCTCGTCGAGAGCGACGCGCGGCCCAACAGCCGGGTCTGCTCCATCACCGAAGCGGGGCGGGGCGCGCTTCGCCGCTGGCTTGGCGAGGATCAGGCGCTGGGGGTCCAGAAGGACGGGTTTCTGGTCCAGCTCTATTTCGGGCGCCTGCTGAGCCGGGCGCAGATCCTCGCCGTGCTCGGCGCGCGCCGCGCCGCGCATCTGCGGCTTCGGCGCTATTTCGACGATCTGGAGATGCCGGGCGCCGAAACGGCCGAGATGGCCCGGCAGATATTTTTCGGCGGCCTGACATTGGATTTCGCCCGGCGGCGGGAGAAGATGATGGTGGAATGGCTGGACGCCTGCATCGAAGCGGTCTCCGCCCTGCCCGAAGAAGAGGAGCGCGCATGACCGTCACAATCAGCGATATCGCCGCCGCCGAGGCGGTCATTCGCCCGCATATCCGCCGCACGCCGGTGATCGAGGTGAATCCCGGCGATGTCGGGATCTCCTGGCGCGGGCGGCTGACGCTGAAGCTCGAATGCCTCCAGCATACCGGCAGTTTCAAGACGCGCGGCGCTTTCGCGACGCTGCTATCGGCGCCGAAGGACGGGCGGGGTTTCGCCGCGGTCTCCGGCGGCAATCACGGCGCGGCGGTGGCCTGCGCGGCGGCGACGCTGGGCGAAAAGGCGGTGATCTTCGTCCCGGAATACGCGCCGCAGCGAAAGATCGACAAGATCCGCGCCCATGGCCCGGATCTGCGCGTCACCGGCGCGACCATCGCCGAGACGATGGCGGCCTATGGCGCTTTCGTCGTCGAAACCGACGCCCATCCCGTCCATCCCTATGACGCGCCGATGACCGTGGCGGGGCAGGGGACGGTGGGGCTGGAATGGGCCGGGCAATCGCCCGATCTCGACGCGGTTCTGGTCGCGATCGGCGGCGGCGGGCTGATCTCCGGCGTCGGCGTCGCGATGGCGGCGGGGCCGGCGGTGATCGGGGTCGAGCCCGTGGGCGCCGCCTGCGCCCATAAGGCGCGCCGGGCGGGGCGGCCGGTGGAGGCGGTCCCGACCTCCTTCGCCAGGGACAGCCTCGGCGCGCCTTCGCTCGGGCCGCTGACCCATGCGCTGATCGACGCCCATGTCGATGAGCTGCTTCTGGTGGAGGATGACGCCATCCGCGCGGCGCAGGCGGCGCTCTGGCGTCAATGCTGCGTCGCCGCCGAGCCCGGCGGCGCGACGGCGCTGGCCGCGCTGATCTCGGGCGCGGTCACGCCGGAGCCGGGCGCGCATATCGGCGTGCTGGTCTGCGGCGCGAATTTCGACCCGGCTGCGCTTTCGGCCTGAGCCGGGGGCGAGGGGGAAACCCCGATCCCCCTTCGGGCGTCAGTCGAACTTGTAGAAGGCCTCGTAGATCGGCCCCAGCATCGCCTCGTCGAAGAGCGAGGAGACGGAGTTGCCGGCGGCGACGTTCAGCATCGCCTGCGCGAAGAGCGGCGCGACGGAGACGATGCGGATGTTCTTCGCCGCCCGCACTTCCTCGGTGGCCCGGATCGAATCGGTGATCACCAGCGATTTCATCACCGAATTGGTGATCCGCTCCACCGCCGGGTGGGACAGTACGCCATGGCTGATATAGGCGTGAACCTCGGTCGCGCCCTCGTTCATCAG
>JBKECG010000267.1:0-7294 GCA_047974395.1 Pikeienuella sp.
AGCCGGCCGGCCCTTATCCGCGCGCGCACCAGATGCCCGTGGCCGATCAGGACGCCGCCGCCGCTTTCGGCCGCCTCCACCGCCAGCGCATAGAGCGAGAACACCGGCCCAGCCGGCGCCCGGCGCGGCGCGGCCGGAACGCCCGCCGCCCAGCGATCCCAGTCATCGGGCCACGCCCCGTCGCTCAGAAGCACCTCCCGCGCCAGATCGGCCGGGCGGCGCAGGCGCCGGGCGACGGCCGGGGCCGCCACCGGAAACAGCATGTCGGCCCCGAGATCGAGCGCGCCGCCCGCGCCCGGCGCCTGTTCGTAGAAAACGGCGATATCGAAGGCTTCGCGCAGCAGGTTCGGCGCCCGCTCGATGGCGGCGACGGAAACGGTGATCTCCGGCGCGGCCTGACGCAGAGCCGCCAGACGCGGCGAAAGCCAGAGCTGCGCCACCGCCGGCAGCGCCGCGATCCTGACCGCGCGCGGCCCCGCCCCGGCCCGAAGCGCCGCCGCCGCCGCACCGAGCCGGTCGAAAGCCTCGCCAAGATCATCCGCGACCGACAGGCCGAGCGCGGTCAGCGCCACGCCCTGCGCCCGGCGGCGAAAGAGCGGCGCGCCGATCGAGGCCTCCAGCGCCTTGATCTGCTGCGCAACGGCGCCAGGCGTGACCGAAAGCTCCTCCGCCGCGGCCTTGAACCCGCCGAGCCGCGCCGCCGCCTCGAAGGCGCGCAGCGCGGTGAGCGGCAGGCCGGGGCCGCGAGGAGGAGAGAGCGACATGGCATAGGCATAGATTTTCTACGCCAATGGCGCAAGAGAACTGGTTTGCGCGAAATCGCCGGCCCCGCTCTTATCCGCTCAGCCATCCGAGGAGATCCGCCATGACCGCGCTCAAATCCCGCCCCTGGCTCGCCGCCGGCCCCGCCGCCCTGATCGCGGACCGCGCCGCCGCGGCCGCCGCGCTCAAACCCGCCGCCGTCGCCGGCCGGATCGAGGCGCTGGCGGAACGCAACCGCGAGATTCACGAGCGCGACTGCTTCAACCTCAACCCCGCGACCAATGTGCTGAACCCGCGGGCGGAGGCGATTCTCGGCGCCGGGCTCGGCTCGCGCCCCTCTCTCGGCCATCCGGGCGAGAAATACGAGATGGGGCTGGAGGCGATCGAGGAGATCGAGATCATCGCCGCCGAACTGGCGGCGGAGGTGTTCCAGGCCAGCCATGTCGAATTCCGCGTCGCCTCGGGCGCGATGGCCAATCTCTACGGCTTCATGGCGCTGGCGAAGCCCGGCGACGCCATCATCGCCCCGCCGGCCAGCATCGGCGGCCATGTCACCCATCATCTGGCGGGTTGCGCCGGGCTCTACGGGCTGACCACCCATGAGGCGCCGGTGAACGCCGACGGCTACACCGTGGATGTGGAGGCGCTGGCGGCGCTGGCGGGGCGGGTGAAGCCGAAGATCATCACCATCGGCGGCAGCCTGAACCTCTTCCCGCATCCGGTGGCGGAGCTGCGGGCCGTGGCCGACGAGACCGGCGCGAAGCTGATGTTCGACGCCGCCCATCAATGCGGCATCATCGCCGGCGGGGCCTGGCCCAATCCGCTGGCCGAGGGCGCGCATCTGATGACGATGAGCACCTACAAGAGCCTCGGCGGGCCGGCGGCCGGGCTGATCGTCACCAATGACGACGAAATCGCCGAGCGGCTGGACGCCATCGCCTTTCCCGGCCTGACCGCGAATTTCGACGTGGCCAAGACCGCGGCGCTGGCCATCGCCATGGCCGATTGGAAGGCCTGCGGCGCGGCCTATGCGGCGCGGATGGTCGAGCTGTCCGCGGCGCTGGCGGCGGCGCTGGCCGAGGCGAGGATGCCGGTTTTCGCCGCCGATCGCGGCTTCACCCGGTCGCACCAGTTCGCGCTGGAGGCGACGCGCTGGGGCGGCGGGCAGGCGGCCTCGCGTCGCATCCGCCCGGCCGGGTTCCTCGCCTGCGGCATCGGCCTGCCGATTGATCCGGTCGCGGGCGACATGAACGGGCTCAGGATCGGGACGCCCGAGCTCGCCCGCTGGGGCGTCGAGACGAAGGACATCCCCGAAATCGCCGCCCTTCTGGTCCGGGCGCTGACCGCCAACGCCCCCGAAGCTCTGGCCGAGGAGACCCGCGCGCTCCGCGCCCGGTTCAATGAGATCCGCTTCATCGCCGGGAACGAATGAAACCGGAGGTCCGCGCGCATTTCCGCGCCCAGGGCGTCGCCTGCCGCAGGCTCGGCTCGCGATTCATGGCGAAACTGCTGCCCCGGCTCGCGGCGGCGCCGATCGGGAACACCCGCTTCGGCGCGCGGATCGCCGACTGGCCGGGCGAGCCGGAGGCCGACGCGCTCGCGCTCCGCGCAGCCGGGGCGCTGCACGGGCTGGCGCTTTCCGGGCGCGCGCCGGCATTCGCCGCGCTCTACCCTTCGGCCGAGGGGTCTGACGAAGCCATGCTGGCGGCGGTGATCGCCGCCCATGACGACTGGCTCTCGCCCTGGCTCGACAGCCCGCCCCAGACCAATGAGGCGGCCCGCTCCGGCGCCCTGCTCGGCGGGCTTCTGAGCATCGCCGCGGCCACGGGGATGGAGATCGAGCTTCTGGAGATCGGGGCCAGCGCCGGGCTGAACCTGATCCCCGATCTCTATCGCTACGATCTTGGCGGGCGCCGCTGGGGCGAGGCCGACGCCGCGCCCGGGATCGACTGCGCCTGGCGGAACGGCGCGCCGCCGCTGGACGCGCCGCTGAAGATCGCCGCCCGGGCCGGGGTCGATCTCAGGCCGGTCGACCCCGCGCGCCGCCCCTCGCCGCTTCTGGCCTATATCTGGCCCGATCAGCCGGCGCGGCTGGCGCGGGCGCGGGCCGCGCTGGAGCGGTTGGCGAAGACCGACATCCGGGTCGAGACCGGCGACGCCGCCGAATGGCTCGCCGCCCGGCTCGCGGCGGAACAGCCGGCGGGGCGGGTGCGGGTGGTCATGCATTCGATCATGTGGCTCTACCTGCCCGAGCGAACCCGCGCCGCCATCGACGACGCCATCGCCCAAGCCGGCGCGCGGGCCGACGCCAGCCATCCGCTGGCCCGGCTGTCGATGGAGGGCGACGGGGTGAAAGGCTCGGCGGCGCTGACCGTCACGCTCTGGCCCGGCGGGGTTCCGCGGCTTCTGGCGCGGGCCTGCTATCACGGAAGCTGGGTCGATTGGGTCGGGAAAGGTTGAAGCCGGCCGCATCGGCGTTAGTCTTGGCGGAAACGATCCGGAGATCCCCATGACCGACCAGCCGCCAAACGCCACTTTCGCCAAATTCGGCTGGCCCGCGACGCGAATCGCCGAGCTGGAGCATTGGGGCGTGATGCTGCGCCCGGACCAGCCGACGCTCGGCTCGCTGGTGCTCGCCTGCAAGCAGAACGTGACCGCCTTTGGCGATGTGGACGCCGCCGGCCATGCGGAGCTGGGCCGCGCCGTCAGGGCGGTGGAGACGATGCTGAAAGCGGCGGTCGGCTATGAGAAGCTCAATTACCTCATGCTGATGATGGTGGACCCGGATGTGCATTTCCATGTGATCCCGCGCTATCAGGGCGTGAAGAGCTTCGAAGGGCTGGAGATCGCCGATCAGGGCTGGCCCGGCCCGCCCGCGCTTGGGGCCTTTCAGACGCCGGAGGCCGGGCGGGCCGCGGCGCTGGTCGCGCATCTGCGCGCCAACTGGCCGGCATAGGCCATGGCGCGCTGGAAGGTTCTGGTCCTCGCCGGCGATCGCGGCCCCGAGGATCCGGTCGCGCAGGCGGCCGGGGTCGCGACCAAGGCTTTCGCCCCGATCGCCGGCGAACCGATGATCGACCATGTTCTGGCGGCGCTGGAGGCCGCCCCGCAGATCGGAGAGATCGCCGTCTCCATCGCCGCCGACGCGCCGGCGCTGCCGGCGGGGGTGCTGCGGCTCGACGCGGGCCCGACCCCGGCGACAAGCGCGGCGGAGGGGCTGGCCGCGCTCGGCGCGCCCCTGCTGATCACCACCGCCGATCACCCGCTGCTGAGCCCGGCGATGATCGCGGATTTCATCGACGGGGCGGAGCAGGCCGGGGCCGACGCCGCCGCGGGCGCGAGCCTGCGCGAGGTGGTCGAACTCGCCGGCAATCCCGGTCGGCGGACCTATCTGAAATTCTCCGACGGCTGGCTTTCAGGGTGCAATCTCTTCGCGGTCCGCACCGCACGCGGCGGCGGCGCGATCGAATTCTGGACCCGGATCGAGGCCGACCGCAAGAAACCGCTGCGCATGGCGCTGAAGATCGGCCTGCCGGCGCTGTTTCGCTATCTGACCGGGCGGCTGTCGCGCAGGGCCGCGGCGAAGATGATCGGCGGTCTCGCCGATTGCCGGGCGGCGATCGTGCTGCTGGACCATCCGCTGGCCGCGCATGACGTGGACAAGCCGAGCGACCTGGAGTTCGCCGCCCGCGTCCTCTCTCAGCGGTGAAGCAGCGCCCGGACCCGCGCCGCCGCGGCTTCGCGCTCGACCCGGATCGCCGGCAGCGCGGCTTCGACCCTGATCAGATCGCCATCCCGGCGGGCGAGGCCCTGCGCCTCCAGATGCGCCGTCACCGCGCCGATATCGGGAGGCGGGGCGAGAAAACCGCGCCCGCCGGAGGCCAGCCAGCGCCGGCCCGGCCCGCTCGCGCGGAGGGCCCTGATCCAGCCCGGCGCCGGCGGCGCCAGCACCGCGACCGGCGCGCCGCTCCCGACCGCATCGGAAATGAGCGAAACGCTGTCGCCGCTCACCAGCACGCCCCCCGCCTCTCTCAGCCAGTCGCGATAGGGGTTCGCCGCGCCCGCTTGCGCCCGCCAGTCATGGATCTCCGCCCCGTCGCCCAGCGCGTCCCGCAGGATCGCCCCGGCGCCGGCCGGCGTGCGGGGCGAGGTCGCGAGCGAGAGCGGCAGCCCGGCGCGCCCGGCCTCTTCCCTCGCGGCGCGGGCGAAGCGGCGGATGAAATCCGGCCCTAAGGACGCCGACCAACTCGGCCCGCCAAGCGCGGCCAGAAAGCGGCGCGGGCCGGGCGCCGGCGCGATCCCCGCGTCGAAAGGCAGCGAAAGACGCATCACATTCACCCCCGCCGCCATCCCGTATTGCGGCGTGGTCAGCGCCAGATCGAACCAGTCGAGCGGCGCGCGCGGGCGCCCGATCCAGACCAGCCGCGCCCGCCCCCCCGACGCCCTTGCGATCCAGCGGCCCACGGGCGCGTTGCGCCGCCCGGCGCCGATCACCAGAGCAGGCCAGGGCGGGGCGAAGCCGGGATCGGCCCTCAGCGTCGCCAGCGTGCCGCCCAGAAGCGCGTTCGGCGCCTCGCGCAGGAGATTATGCGACAGGCGAAAGGCGCGCGCGGGCGCGCCTGCGGCCCCGGCCAGCGCCTCGATCTGCGCATTGTCGCCGGCGCCGCGACCGAGGAGCAGCCAGACGGGCGCGTCGCCGGGGCGCGATCCTGCGGCTTTCTTCATAGGCGTCTTCCCCGACTCCGGCGCGATACGCCTGTATAGGCCGGCCCGGCCCGGCGGCAAAGACGGCGCGGAAACGCCGCCCGGCATTGCCAAACCCGCCCCGATATATGAAACAGCCCCGATCCCGCGATCAGCCTGAAAGAGAGACCGCCCGTGACCAACGCCGTTCTTCTCAGCGCCGGACAGGGCCGCCGGCTCGGCGCCCTGACCGAGGACCGCCCGAAATGCACGGTGATGATCGGCGGGCGGAGCCTTGTCGAATGGCAGGTCCGCGCGCTGATCGCCAACGGGATCGAGGATATCGCCATCGTCACCGGCTTTCGCGCGCCGATGATCGAGAAGGCGCTGAAAGCGGCGGACCTGCCGGCGCGGATCGAATATCTCTACAACCCGTTTTACAGCGTCGCCGACAATATCGGCTCCTGCTGGCTGGCGCGGGAGCGGATCGGCGAGGACAGCCTGCTGATCAATGGCGACACGCTCTTTGATCCGCGGATTCTGGCGCGGGTGCTGGAGCGGGCCTCGGCCCCGATCTCCGTCACCATCGACCGCAAGCCGGTCTATGACAGCGACGACATGAAGGTGCGGCTGACCGATCAGCGCCTCACTGATATCGGCAAGACCCTGACAAGGCCCATAGACGGCGAATCCATCGGCATGCTGCGCTTTCGCGGCGAGGGCGGCGCGCTTTTCGCCGCCAGGCTGGAGGAGGTGCTGGCCGATACCGCCGCGCTCCAGCTCTGGTATCTCTCGATCATCGACCGGATCGCCAAGACCGGCGTGGTCGGCTTCGTCGATATCGAGGGCCTGCCCTGGGCCGAGGTCGATTTCGCCCAGGATGTGGAGACCGCGGCCGAGGCCGTCGCCGCCTTCCGGTTCTGAGCCTCAGCGGAACTGCTTCAGCACGCCGGCCGGGATGGTCTTCACCACATGGCGCGCGGGCGTCAGCGGCGCGAAGGCGACGCTGAGCCCCGAGGGGCGGAGCGCGCAGAGGCCGAAACCGGTCCCCTTCTCGATCCGCATATCGGTCTGATCCAGCAGATCGACGGTCGAATGCAACCCGGTGACGGTGATCGCCGGGACGCCGCGCCAATGGGCGATACGGTTGAAATGAATATGGCCGGAGAGGATGCCGGCCACGTTCCGCCCCTCGATCATGTCGCCAAGCCGCTCGCTGTCGGCGGCGTCAAGGCTTTCCCAGACCAGCGCCTCCGGGTCGGTCCGGGGCGGGTGATGAACGATGAGAAGCTTCGCCCGCTCCGGCCGCCGCGCCAGCGCCGCCTCCAGAAAGGCGAATTGCGCCTCGCAAAGCGCGCCCCCGACCCGGCCCTTCACCGAGGAATCGAGGGTGATCACGTCAAGCGGGCCGAAAGCCGCCTCGTGGATGAAGGGCGCCTCGGGCGCGGCCCCGTCGGGGGCGAAGACCCGGCGGAAGGCGGCGCGGTCGTCATGATTGCCGAGCGCATAGAGCACGGGCGCCCTCAGCCCGGACATCATCCGGCGCAGCAGCCGATAGCTGCCCTCATCGCCGAGATTGACCAGATCGCCGCTCGCCACAACGAAATCCGGCTGCGGCGCCATGGCGTTGATGACCTCGATACACCCTTCCAGCGCGGCGACGGTGTCGGCGTTCAGATGCGGATCGGAGCGCGCGGGATCGGAAAGATGGAGGTCGGTCAGATGAATGAATCGGAGATCCTGCATGCGGCGCTGTCCATCCTCATCTCATATGCCGGCCGCCATCAGAAGCGAGCGCGTATATTCATGCGCCGGCCTTGCGAGCACATCCTCGGCCCGCCCGGTCTCC
>JBKECG010000270.1:0-23873 GCA_047974395.1 Pikeienuella sp.
CGGTGACCATCGTCACCAAATCGGCTATGGTGTTCCTCGATCTGGATCTTCTCGGGCCGATGGGGCGGCGGGGGCGGGCGCGGGTGGCGATCTCGCTCTCCTCGCTCGACCCTGATCGGTCGCGGAAGATGGAGCCGCGCGCGGCGACGCGGGAGCGCCGGTTATGGGCGATGCGCCGGCTTTCCGCCGCCGGCTGTCCGGTCGGGGTGATGACCTCGCCGCTGATTCCGGCGATCAACGATCACGAGATCGAGGCCCTGTTGCGCGCCGCCTCCGCCTCCGGGGCGCGGATGGCGTCCTATCTCGTCCTGCGTCTGCCGCTGGAGGTGCGCGATCTTTTCGTCGAATGGCTGGAGACGCATTTCCCGGACCGCGCCGCAAGGGTGATGCGCTATGTGCGCGAAATCCATGGCGGGCGCGACTATGACCCGGAATGGGGCAAGCGGATGGTGGGGGAGGGGGTCTACGCCGATCTTCTCCGCCGCCGTTTCCGCCGCGCCGCGGCGGCGCACGGGCTGGAGGGGAAGGCGCCGCCGCTCAGGGTCGATCTGTTCAGACGCCCCGATCCGCCCCCGCCGCCGCAGATGTCGTTTCTGGACCGGCTGGAGGGATGAGGCGCTGACCGGCCCGAAATTCGGCCCGGAACCAAGTCGAAGCCGCCGGCCCGGCTTCCGTTGCGCCGTTGGCGGCTGTGCGAGGCTGGAAGCCTCAGATCTTCCGCCCGGCCCCCTCCCAATAGGGCGCGCGGAGCCGGGCCTTGAAGATCTTGCCGGTGTCCTCGCGCGGCAGCGCGTCGTGAAAGTCGATCACCCGCGGGTGCTTCATCCGCGCCAGCCGCCCGTCGAGCCAGGCGGCGACCTCTCCCCGGTCCGGCGTCCAGCCGGGGGCGGGCTGGATCGCGGCGACGATGCGTTCGCCGAATTCCTCGTCCGGGGCGCCGAAAACGGCGGCGTCGGCGATGAACGGGGCCTCGATCAGCGCCGCCTCGATCTCCGCCGGGAAGATGTTCGCGCCGCCGGAGATGATCATGTCCTTCTTGCGGTCGGAGATGAAGAGATAGCCGTCCCCGTCCAGCCAGCCCATGTCGCCGACCGAGGCGTGGCCATGGCGGAGCAGGACCCCGCCGCCGGCCGGGTCGTTCGAATAGTCGAAGGCGGGATAGGCGTCGATCTTCACATGGATGTCGCCGACCTCGCCCGCCGGCAGCGGCTCGCCGTCGGGGCCGAGAATCAGGATCGAGCCGCCAAGCTGCACCCGCCCCGCCGTGCCCGGCCGGGCCATGGCCTCCTCGGAGGAGGCCATGGTCATGAAGCCGATCTCGGATGCGCCGTAGCTTTCCCAGAACACCGGCCCCCACCAGTCGATCATCGCCCGTTTCAGATCATGCGGGAACGGGGAGCCGGTGGTCAGGCAGAATTCGACCGAGGAAAGATCGTGGCGCGCCTTCACCTCCGCCGGGAGCTTCAGCATCCGGCTCATCATCGCCGGCACCAGATAGACATGGGTCGCGCGCCATTCGGCGATGGCGGCGAGGAAGCCTTCGGCGTCGAAACGCGGCAGCGCCTTCGCCGAGACGCCCGGAAGCGCCATGGCCATCGCCGTCAGCGAGGAGGGCGCGGAATGATAGAGCGGCGCCGCGGTGAGAAACCGCGCGCCGGGACGCATGCGCATCATCTCCGTCCCGAGCCGGCGAAGCGTGGCGCGGTAATCCTTCGCCGGGCCGGCGCTGGAGCGCCTGATGCCCTTCGGCATGCCGGTGGAGCCGGACGTGTAGCGCAGGATCGGGCGCATCATCTCGGGCTCCAGCGGCGCGGCGGCGTCGCGAAGCGCGGCCCATTCGGGGATGTCGGGCCGGTCGGCTGCGGCCGCCGCCGTCACGCCATAGGCCGCGCGGATCGCCGCGCCGGGGGTGACGGCGACGATCTGGCGCCCCCTGAGCGCGCCGGCGAGCGGCGCGATCAGATCGCGATGGATGATGACGGTCTTCGCCGCGCAATCGTCGAGAATCGCCCCGATCTCCGGCGCCGCGCCATGCCAGTTGAGCGGGCAGAACGTCGCGCCGGAATCGGCGGCGGCCTGCATCGCCTCCAGCGCGCCGAGATCGTTGCGCGTCACCGCCGCGACCACGTCGCCCGGCCCGATCCCGAGCGCGCGAAGCGCCCCGGCCCCCCGCGCCGCCCGGGCGGCGAAGGCGTCGCGCCCGATTTCCTCTTCCGCGCCGCCGATGACGGCTTCCGGCCCTGTCATGATCCTGTCGCCCTCCCTTGGCGGGGCGGGTTTTGACACCGCCGCCATTTCGACTATAAGCCCGCCTTCGCGGCGCTTACACCCCTGGAGGATCGCCGCTTCGTCAAGGAGACATGACAATGGCTGACATGCCGATCATCGAGGCCCAGGAACGGGCCGGAGCGGGCAAAGGGGCTGCCCGGCAAACGCGTCGCGACGGGTTGGTCCCCGCGGTCATCTACGGCGGCGGCAAGGCCCCGCAGTCGATCGCGATCAAGGACAACGTGCTGATGCGCGCGCTGAAGGCGGGCAAGTTCCGCTCGACCCTGATCAACCTTCGCGTCGACGGGAAGGACAATCGCGTCATCTGCCGCGACGTGCAGCGCGACGTGGTCAAGGATCTGCCGATCCACGCCGATTTCCTGCGCCTCAGCGAGCGGAGCCGGATCAACCTCTATATCCCGGTCGAGTTCATCAATCAGGACAACTGCCCCGGCCTGCGCGCCGGCGGCGTGCTGACCGTGGTCCGCAACGAGGTCGAACTGAAGGTGACCGCCGGGAACATCCCCGAGAAGCTGGTCGCCGATCTCGAAGGGATGAAGATCGGCGACACGCTGACCATCTCCTCGATTGATCTGCCGAAGGGCACGCAGCCGACCATCATCGGCCGCGACTACATGATCGCCAACATCTCGGCGCCGTCGGCGCTGCTCTCCGCCGATTCGGAGGATGAGGGCGAAGAGGCGGTCGAGACCGAGGACGAAGCCGAGGAAGCGGCGGAGGAGTGATCCTCCGCGGGGCCTGAGCGCCCCGAAAGAGACGGACGCCGCCCGGCCCCCGGGCGGCGCGCGCCCTGAACCGGGAGCCGCGCCATGAAACTTATCGTCGGGCTCGGCAATATCGGCGCGCGCTACGCCGGCAACCGGCACAATGTCGGCTTCATGGCCGTGGACCGCATCGCCGATGATCATGGTTTCCAGCCCTGGCGGCGCAAGTTTCAGGGCGAGGCGGCCGAGGGGCGCCTGGGCGGTGAAAAGAGCCTGCTGCTGAAACCCGGCACATTGATGAATCTCTCCGGCCAGTCGGTCGGCGAGGCCGCGCGCTTCCTGAAGATCGACCCCGAAGACGTGATCGTCATCCATGACGAGCTTGACCTCGCCCCGTCGAAATGCCGGGTGAAGCGCGGCGGCGGCCATGCCGGGCATAACGGGCTGCGCTCGATCCATCAGCATATCGGCCCGGATTATATCCGGGTGCGGATCGGCATCGGCCATCCCGGCGACAAGGCGGCGGTGGCGAATTACGTGCTGCATGATTTCGCGAAGGCGGATCGGGACTGGCTCGACGATCTCCTGCGCGGCGTCGCCGATGGCGCGCCGATGCTGGCCGCGGGGGATGATTCCGGCTTCATGAACGCCGTCGCGCTCCGCGCGCGCCCGCAGCGGGAGAGGCCGAAGCCGCCGGCGAAAACCGCGCCGGCCACGCCTTCGCCGGCCCCGAACGCGTCTCCTGGGCCGGAAATCCCGGATTCGCCCTTCGCCAAACTTCTCGACCGGTTCCGCAAGTGAGCGATGCGCTTGACGCGCGGGGGCTTCTTTGCCCGCTGCCGGTGCTGAAGGCCCGCAAGCGGCTGCTCGCGCTCGGTCAGGGCGCGGTGCTGGAGGTGCTGGCCGACGATCCGGCGGCGGTGATCGACATGCCGCATTTCTGCGCCGAGGCCGGGCATGAGCTGCTCTCGGCCGAGGCGGAGGAGGGCGGCGCGACGCTCTACCGGATCAGGAAGGGCGGCTGAGGCTCAGCCTTTCCGCTCCAGCAGCGCGGCGCAAGGGTCGCCCCGGTCATGGGCCGGGGTGTGGATGACGAAATCGAAGGGCGCGGTCTCCTCGCGCGCCTCGCCTGTCTCCGCCACCTCGATCATGCCGACGCTGAGCAAGCGCAGCGCGGGCGCGGCGCGCCTGAGATAGGCCGGCGCGCCGCGATCCGTTCGCGCATGGCCGTTGCCGGTGATCAGCGCGGCCGGCCCCGCGCCCGCTTCGGCCAGCCGCAGCGCCGCGGCGGCGAAGGCGGCGTCGCGGAGACGCTGGACCTCGACCATGCCGGGCAGCATCGTTTCGGGAAGCGCGCCGCAATGCGCCTCCTCCTGCTCCTTCAGCATCGCTTCGCGGGTTTCGCCGGCGAGCGGCGCGTCCAGCCCGAAACGCGCCGCCCCGGCCCCGAAAGCGGCGGCGGCGCCTTCACGCGCGGCCAGGTTCAGCGCCTCGCGCGGGGGCGCGCCGCCGGCGATGCGCGCCTCCGGCGCGGCGGCGAAGATCGGCGCATACATCGCCCAGTCCGGCCAGCCGGAATTCGCCCAGTCGAGCGCGGCGGCGAGACCCGCGCCCGAAGCCCGGGCCGCGTTCGCGGCGTCTTCCCTCTCGCGGGGGACCATCTCGAAGGCGAGGCCCTTCGGCGCGATCGCGGCGACCAGCCTGGCCTGCCATTCATGATGCGCCGGATTGTCATGGCGTTCGCCGAGGATGACGATATCGGCGCCCTTCAGCGCCTCGACCAGCGCCGCCTCGTCCACCGCCTCCGCCCCGGCGCAGATCGCGCCGATTTCACGCGAACAGGGCGCGGCGGCGCTGGCGAAGGCTGAAAGGGCGTAAACGGCGAAGAAAGGGGCGGCGCGCATCGGCATTCTCCTGTCGGCAAGCCATCAAACCGATCCTGGACCAAAGGGCAAATCCATGACGCGGATCTTCACCGGCTCCTGTCTCTGCGGCGGCGTCGCCTTCGAGGTCGAGGGCCCGCTGCGCGAGGTGGTCGCCTGCCATTGCATCCAGTGCCGCAAGACCTCCGGCCACCATGTCGCCGCGACGGCGGCGCCGAGAGCGGCGCTGCGGCTGATCGCGGACGGGACGCTCCGCTGGCATCGCTCCTCGCCGGAGGCGGAGCGCGGGTTCTGCGGGCGCTGCGGCGGCAATCTCTTCTGGCGGCGGGACGGCGCGGAGACGATCTCGATTTTCGCGGGGGTTCTGGACGGGCCGACCGGACTTTCGATCGACCGGCATATTTTTGTCGAATTCAAGGGCGATTATTACGACCTGCCTGAGGTTGCGGAGAGTTTTCGCGATTCGGACTGACGTGGGGCGCATCGGGCGCCTATATTGACCCCGGCCGCCCGCCTGCGGCCGAAGCAAGGGGCCCCCTGTGAAGACGTTCGCATATGTCGTTCTGGCGCTGACCATTCTGACCGCCTCCTGTGCGGCGCTCGTCACCGAGAGAGAGGGGCGCCCGGCCGCGGAGACGGTTTCGGAATGAGCGGCGCGAAACGTTTCGGGGGCGCCTATTCGCCCGGCGCGTCGCGGCCGGAGGCGCCGAAACCCGCGCCGCCGCAGGGGCCGCGCAACTGGTTTTCCGGGCGCAAGGCGCGGCGTTTCAGCTGGCGCATCCTCGGGCTTTATATAGCGCCGACGCCGCTCCTGCTGCTTGGGCTGCACGCGCTGTTCTTCGCCGATCCCTCGCGCATTCTCGTGGGGCTCGGGGGGTGGGCGGTGCTGATTTTCACCGCGCGCCTGACCCGCGAGGGGATCAGGGCGCAGGACGCCTATGACGAACGCATCATCGCCCGCCCGCCCGCCTTTCCGCGCAAGCTGGTCGCGGCGGCGCTGAGCGGGCTGGCGGTTGCGCTGATTTCGCTTTTCGGCGCCCATCTCGGCCTTCTCATCTCGCTGATCTACGGCGCGCTCGCCGCCGGCGCCCATGTCGTCGCCTTCGGGCCGGACCCGATGAAGGCCAAGGGCGGCGCCGGGATCTCTCCCGTCGATCTCGACCGCGTGGCCGGGAAGCTGGAGGCGGCGGAGGCGGTGGTCGCCGAGACCACGGCGGCGGCGCGGACGCTTGGCGACCGGGGGCTGACCGACCGGGTCGACCGGCTGGCCATCGCCGCGCGCGACATCCTGCGAGAGATCGAGACCGACCCGCGCGACATGGCGCGGACGCGGCGCTTTCTGTCCGTTCATCTGGTGGGGCTGCGTGATTCCACGCTGAAATTCGCGGCGGCGCGCGGCAAGGGGGCGGCGCAGACGTTGCAGGGCGAATACGAGGCGTTGCTCGGCGATCTCGAAAAGAGCTTCGCCAATCAGCGGGCAAGGCTGACCGCCGAGGATCAGTCCGATCTCGAAATCGAGATGGAGGTGCTCCGCGAGCGGCTGAAACAGGAAGGCGCGGTCTGACGCGCATGAGAAGGGAATGACAGGATGACCGAAGAGATTCTCGCGAAGGCCCAGGCCGTCACCATCGAGGCGGAGGCTGTCGCGACCGCCATTCTGCCGCAGCCGGCCGCCGATATCGTCGCGGCCGATCAGGTCACGCCGGAGGAGCGGGGCCGGATCGAGGAGATGATCGGCGCGCTCGACATGAGCGATTCCCAGTCGATCATCAAGTTCGGCGCCGCGGCGCAGAATGAGTTGCAGACGATCTCCTCGGCGATGCTGGACGGGGTCCGCAACAAGGATGTCGGCCCCGCCGGCGCCAGCCTGCGGGAGATGGTGCTGAACATCCGCGGTTTCGACGCCGGAGAGCTGGACCCGAACCGCAAGCGGAGCTGGTGGGAGCGGCTTTTCGGCAAGGTCCGCCCGGTCGCCGATTTCATCGCCAAATACGAAGGCGTGCGCGACCAGATCGACCGGATCTCGGATGAATTGCTGAGCCATGAGACGATCCTGCTGAAGGACATCAAATCGCTCGACCGGCTCTATGAAAGCAGCCTCGATTTCTACAACCAGCTCGCGCTCTACATCGCCGCCGGCGAGGAGAAGCTGCGCCGGCTGGACGAAAGCGAGATCCCGGCGCAGGAGGCCGCGGTGGCGGCCGCCCCCGAGCAGGAGGGCGTGATGAAGGCGCAGGAGCTGCGCGACCTTCGCGCCGCGCGCGACGATCTGGAGCGCCGGGTGCATGACCTGAAGCTGACCCGCCAGGTGACGATGCAGTCGCTGCCCTCGATCCGGCTGGTGCAGGAGAACGACAAGGGCCTCGTCAGCAAGATCAACTCCACCCTGGTCAACACCGTACCGCTCTGGGAGACGCAACTGGCCCAGGCGGTGACGATCTTCCGCTCGCGCGAGGCGGCGGCGACGGTGAAGGCGGCGAACGACCTCACCAACGACCTCCTGACCAAGAACGCCGAGAACCTGAAGGCGGCGAACCGCGAGGTGCGCACGCAGATGGAGCGCGGCGTCTTCGATATCGAGGCGGTGAAGACCGCCAATCAGCGCCTGATCGAGACCATCGAGGAAAGCCTTCAGATCGCCGACGAGGGCAAGGCCAAGCGCGTGGCGGCGGAGGCGGAGCTTCAGAAGATGGAGGAGGAGCTGAAAACCACCCTCGCCGCGGCGAAGGCGAGCCGCCCGGCCGCGCCCGCCGCGTGATGAGCCGACGCGGCGCCCTGCCGGTTCTGGCGGCGCTGGCGCTTGGCGCCTGCGCCGCCGATCAGGGCGAGGTCTATCGCGATTATGCGGCGATGCTGACCACGGCGGGCGGGCTGCGCGCGGATGGCGCGCCCGCCGACGCGCTCTACAGCAACGCGGAGCTGGCGACCAATTTCAACCGCATCGCGCTTTTCCGCGAGTATCGCCGCGAGGGCGGAACGCTGTTGCAGGAGGAGACCGCGACAAGGCTCAGCCGCTGGGATGAGCCGATCCGCTACCAGATCGTCGGCCAGGGCGCGACGCCGGCCGACAGGGCCGAATATGCGGGGCTGGCGAAGCGGTTCAGCCGGCTGACCGGCCTTCGGATCACCGAGACCGATCGCGAGCCCAATGTCTCCATCCTGATCCTCGAACCCGAGGAGCGCGCCGCCTTCATCCGCGCGCTGGAGAAGGAGGGCGCGGCGGCGCGCATGCCGCTGGTCACGCAATGGGCGGACAGCGTCGCCTATCCCTGCATCGGCCAGGTCGGCTATCTCGACCCGCGGGACGGGCGGATCAGCGGGGCCATGGTGCTGATCAAGTCGGAATTGAGCGGGCTTTTGCGCCGGAGCTGCATTCACGAGGAACTGGCGCAGACGCTGGGCCTGATGAACGACGCGGCGGATGTCCGGCCCTCGATCTTCAACGACGATCAGGAATTCGCGCTGCTGACCGAGCATGACGAGACGCTGCTGCGCATACTCTATGATCCGCGGCTTCGCCCCGGAATGACGGCGGATGAGGCGATGCCGCTGGTGCGTGAGATCGTGGCCGAGATCCGCCCCGAAGACGCGGCCGCGCCGCCGCAATGAGACGAGACGTGAAGACCGCCCCCGAAGCGCGGGGCAGGGACGACAGGAGACATTCATGAGCCTCTGGAACAAACTGACCGGCGAGTTCATCGACGTCATCGAATGGACCGATGACACCCGCGACACCATGGTCTGGCGTTTCGAGCGCCACGGCAACGAGATCAAATACGGCGCCAAGCTGACGGTGCGCGAAGGGCAGGCGGCGGTCTTCGTCCATGAAGGCCAACTCGCCGACGTGTTTCAGCCCGGTCTCTACATGCTGGAGACCAACAACATGCCGCTGATGACCACGCTCCAGCACTGGGATCACGGTTTCGAGTCGCCGTTCAAATCGGAGATCTATTTCGTCTCCACCCGCCGGTTTCAGGATCTGAAATGGGGTACGAAGAACCAGATCATGCTCCGCGATCCGGAATTCGGGCCGGTCAGGCTGCGGGCCTATGGCGCCTATTCGGTGCGGGTGACGGACCCGGCGCTGTTCCTCACCGAGATCGTCGGCACCGATGGCGAGGTGACGACGGAGGAGATCACCTTCCAGCTTCGGAACGTGATCGTCGCCCGGTTTTCGAACGCGCTCGCCTCTTCCGGCATCGCGGCGCTGGATCTGGCTGCGAATACGGATGATCTGGCCGAACTGTTGCGAAAGCGCGTCGCGCCGGAGCTTGCGGCCTACGGGGTCGAGACCCCGGCGCTGATGATCGAGAATATCTCGCTTCCCGAAGAGGTGGAGAAGGCGCTGGACCGGCGGACCTCCATGGGCGTGGTCGGCGATCTCGGCAAATACGAGCGTTTCCAGGCCGCCGAGGCGATGCGCGCCGCGGCCGAGAACCCCGGCGCCGGCGGCGGCATGGGCGCCGGGATCGGCATGGGCATGGGGATGGGGATGGCCAACCGGATGGGGCAGGGCGGGCCCTGGGGGGCCGCCCCCGCCGCACAGCCGCCAGCCCCGCCCCCGCCGCCGCCCGAGCGGCTCTGGCATGTCGCGGAGAACGGCGCGACGAAAGGCCCCTTCGGGCGCGGCGATCTCGGCCGGATGGTCGAGGCGGGGCAGTTCAGCCGCGACACGCTGGTCTGGTCGCCCGGCTATGAGGGCTGGAAGCCGGCCGGCGCCGTGACCGAGCTGGCGCAGCTCTTCACCATCGCCCCGCCGCCCCCGCCGCCGCCCGCCGCATGAGGCGGACATGAGCGAGGAGACGCCGCCGCCGGAAAAATTCCCCTGCGCGGATTGCGGCGCGGCGCTGGTCTACGCGCCCGGCGAGGCGGTGACGCGCTGTCCGTTCTGCGGGGGCGAGAACCGGATCGAGGAGGAGCAGGCCAACCCCTGGGCGGCGGAGAAATCCGGGGCGGCGCTGGACGAGCAGGACCTCGCCCGCGCGCTCACGGGCGATCTGGCGGCGCATGAGATCGAGGAGACCCGCACCGTCCATTGCGATTCCTGCGGCGCCGATATCGAATTCGACGAGAAGACCCATGCCGGGACCTGCCCGTTCTGCGCCTCGCCGGTCGTCACCGAAACCAGCGCCAACCGGCATATCAAGCCCAGGGGCGTGCTCCCTTTCGGCCTGACCGAGCGCGAGGCGCGAAAGGCGATGAACGACTGGCTTGGCAAGCTCTGGTTCGCGCCCTCCGAATTGCGGGAATACGCCCGCGCCGGCCGGCCGATGGAGGGGCTCTACGTTCCCTACTGGACCTATGACGCCCGGACCGAAAGCGCCTATCGCGGTCAGCGCGGCGATGTCTATTACGTCACCCGTCAGGTGCAGGTTCAGGTGGACGGCAAGACGGTGATGCAGACGAGACAGGTGCCGAAACTGCGCTGGACGCCGCGCTCGGGGAGGGTCTCGCGTTTTTTCGACGATGTGCTGGTGCTGGCATCGCGCTCGCTGCCGAAGAAATACGCCGACCGGCTCGGTCCCTGGGATCTTTCGCAGCTTCGTCCCTATCGCCCCGCCTTTCTCGCCGGGTTCCGGGCGGAGGCCTACACCGTGTCGCTGAAGGACGGCTACGCCGAGGCCCGCGCGCTGATGAACGAGGTCATCATCCGCGATATCCGTTTCGACATCGGCGGCGACCAGCAGCGGATCGACGCGGTGGAGACGCGGGTTTCCGATGAGACCTTCAAGCATATCCTGCTGCCGGTCTGGCTGGCGGCCTACAAGTACCGGGGCGCGAGCTATCGCTTCATCGTCAACGGCCGCACCGGCGCCGTGCAGGGGGAGCGGCCATGGTCCGGCTGGAAGATCGCCGTCGCGGTGGTCGTCGGCGTGCTGGTCGCGGGCGCGGTCGGCTTCGCGCTCAGCGGCTTGCGCTGACCGGCCTTCGGGCATAGGCGGGGCGGGCTGAACCAGGGAGGGCGCGATGGAGCCGATGGGCGTATCCGTGATGGGCTGTTCCGGCCGCATGGGCCGGATGCTGATCCGCGCGGTCGATGAGGCCGAGGGCGCGCGCCTTGTCGGCGTCACCGGACGGGCGGGCCATGACTGGGCCGGGCGCGATCTCGGCCTCTGCCTTGGCGGGGCCGAGCGCGGGCTGGTGGTGGAGACCGACCCGCTGGAGGTCTTCGCCCGTTCCGAGGCGGTTCTGGACTTCACCTCGCCGCAGGCGACCATCGCCCATGCCGAACTTGCGGCGCAGGCTCGCGCCGCGCATGTCATCGGCACCACCGGGTTTTCCGATGAACAGCTTGCGAAGCTGGAGGCGGCCGGCCGCCACGCCGCCATCGTGCGCGCGGGCAATATGTCGCTGGGCGTCAACCTGCTGACGGCGCTGGTGAAACAGGTCGCCGCCGCGCTCGACGCCGATTTCGATATCGAGATCGTGGAAAGCCATCACCGGATGAAGGTGGACGCCCCTTCCGGGACCGCGCTGATGCTGGGCGAGGCCGCCGCCGAGGGGCGCGGCGTCGCCCTTTCCGCCGTTTCCGACCGGGGCCGCGACGGCGAGACCGGGGCCCGCAAGCGCGGCCATATCGGCTTCGCCGCGCTTCGGGGCGGGGATGTGGTCGGCGAACATGACGTGATCTTCGCCGGGGAGGGGGAGCGCGTCATCCTTCGCCATATCGCCACCGACCGGATGCTCTTCGCCCGCGGCGCGGTGAAGGCCGCGCTCTGGGCGCGGGGGAGAAAGCCCGGCGAATATGACATGATGGATGTCCTGGGCCTGAAAGCCTGACGACAGACGACGCCCCGGGATGGCGGATCAGCCGGCTCTGGCGAGGCGGACGCCGTGGCCGGGGGCGATTTCGCGCAGTTCCGAAGCTGCGGGCGGCGTGAACACGTCCGGCGGATCGGCGCCGTCGGTGGCGAAGCGCCAGCCGGCGGGCGGCGCGAAATCGGCGAAGCCGGTCGCGGCCGCGCGGCCCCTGACGGCGATATCGGGATCGGGGATCGCCTCGATCAGCCGGCGGGTGTAGGGATGGGCGGGGTTTTCGAAGATCTGCTCCCAGCCGCCCTGCTCCACAATCTCGCCGAAGAACATCACCAGCACCCGGTCGCTCATATGTTCGACCACGCTGAGATCATGGCTGATCATCAGATAGGAGAGGGAGAACTGCTCCTGCAGATCCAGCAGCAGATTGATGATCTGCGCCCGGATCGAGACGTCCAGCGCCGAGACCGGCTCGTCCAGCACCACGATCTCCGGCTCCAGGATCAGCGCCCGGGCGATGCCGATGCGCTGGCGCTGGCCGCCGGAGAATTCATGCGGGAAACGTTTCGCATGTTCGGCCGGCAGGCCGACATTCTTCAGCATCGCCTCGATCCGGTCGTCGATCTCGGATCTGGCGACGCCATGCAGCTTCAGCGGCGCGGCCAGCGCGGCGGCGACGGTCTTGCGCGGGTTGAGCGAGGCGTAAGGGTCCTGAAACACCATCTGCGCCGCGCGGGCGCGGTCCATCCGCCCCGGTCCCTCGGGGCCGGAGAAGGGCGCGCCGCGAAAGCGGATCGCGCCGGAGCTTGGCTCCTGCAAACCCATCACCGCCAGCGCGGTGGTGGATTTGCCGCAACCGGATTCGCCGACGATGGAGAGGCATTCGCCCTTGGCCAGCGTCAGGCTCAGCCCGTTCACCGCATGGAGCGTGCGCCTGGTGAAACCGAGCGCGCCGCCGCCGACGATGGGAAAGCGGACGTGAAGGTCGTCGATCTCCAGCAGGGGCGCGCTCATCCCGGCCTCTCTTCCGTCGGGCGCGGCGCGATGAACCGGGTCCGGGTCAGGACCGAGCGATCCTCGATGATGCTGTCGATATCCACCAGCCTTTGGCGGCCATGCGCCTTGCGGCTGCCGAGCCGCGGCAGCGCGCCAAGGAGGCCGCGCGTATATTCGTGTTGCGGGTCCGAGAACAGCGCCGTGGTCTCGTTCTCCTCCACCAGGCAGCCGCCATACATCACCCCGACGCGCTGGCAGATCTCCGCGATCACGCCGAGGTCGTGGCTGATGAACAGACCCGCCGTGCCCCGCTCGGCGCAGAGATCCTTGATCAGCCGCAGCACCTCCGCCTGCACGGTGACGTCGAGCGCGGTGGTCGGCTCGTCCGCGATCAGAAGGTCGGGGTCGCAGGCGAGCGCCATGGCGATCATCACCCGCTGGCGCAGCCCGCCGGACATCTGATGCGGGTAATTGCCGGCCCGCCCTTCCGGGTTGGGAACGCGCACGCTGTCCAGCGCCTCGATGGCCAGCCTGCCGGCCTCGGCCCAGGACTTGCCCTGATGGAGGACATACATCTCCGCGATCTGGCGGCCGACCGTGGCCAGCGGATTGAGCGCGGTCATCGGCTCCTGAAAGATCATCGCCACGCGGTCGCCGCGAAGATTGCGCATCTCCCGCCGGCTGAGCCGCAAGAGATCGCGCCCCTGAAAGCCGATCCGCCCGCCCGTCACCTTCAGCGGCTTCTTCAGCAGCCCCATGATCGCCAGCGAGGTGACGGATTTGCCGGAACCCGATTCCCCGACCAGCCCATAAGTCTCCCCCGGCATGATCTGGAAGGAGACTTCGCGCAGGATCGGCGCGCCGCCGCCCCGGATCGGGATGGCGACATCGAGTTTCTCGACTTCGAGAAGCGGCGCGCTCATGACTTCCGCGTCCTCATATGCGGGTCGAGGCTGTCGCGCAGCCCGTCGCCCAGAAGGTTGAAGCCAAGGACCGAAAGGAAGATCGCGAGCCCCGGAAAGATCGCCGACCAGGGCGCGAGCTGGATCTGCTCGCGCGCGTCGGTCAGCATCGAGCCCCAGCTCGGGAAGGGCGGCTGGATGCCGAGGCCGAGGAAGGAGAGCGCCGCCTCCGCCAGCACCGCCGCGCCCATGCCGAGCGTCGCCATCACCAGGATCGGCCCCATGATGTTCGGCAGGATCTGGGTGAACATGATCCGCGCGTCGCTGAAGCCGAGCGTCTGCGCCGCCTGCACATAGCCCTGGCTTTTCAGCGACAGGGTGGAGCTGCGGGCGATGCGGCAGGTCCAGCTCCAGTTGGTCAGCCCGAGCGCGATCAGCAGCGAGACCAGCCCCGGCCCCAGCACCGCCATCACCGCCAGCGCGAAGATCAGAGAGGGGATGGCCAGCATCACATTGGTCAGCCCGTTCACCAGATCGTCCCACCAGCCGCCCCAATAGGCGGCGGAGATGCCGAGCGCGATCCCGATCACGGTGTTGATGAGCTGGGAGACGACGCCAACGGTCAGCGAGATCTGCGCGCCGTAAAGGATGCGGCTGAAGACGTCCCGCCCCTGCGCGTCGGTCCCGAACCAGAAAGTCGCGTTCGGCGGGATCTCCGCATTCATCAGATTGGCGTCGAGCACCGGATCATAGGGCGCGATCCAGGGCGCGAGCGCCCCGGCGAGGATCACCAGCAGGGTCAGGAAGCCGCCGAAGAAGATGTTGAAACCCAGCTTCATCGCCCCTCAGCCCTGCTTGATGCGCGGGTCGATGGCCGCATAGACCAGATCCACCAGCATGTTGATGACCAGGAACCAGAGCACGATCACCAGGATCGTCCCCTGCACCGTCGGAATGTCGCGCATCGCCACGCTATCCACCAGGAGGGAGCCGATGCCCGGCCAGGCGAAGAGCTTCTCGATCACCACCGCCTGCCCCAGCATCGAGCCGAATTGCAGCCCGACCGTGGTGACGATCAGCACCAGCGCGTTGCGCATCACATGCCAGCGCACGACTTTCGCTTCGCTCATGCCCTTGGAATGGGCGGTGCGGATGAAATCGGCGTTCATCACATCCAGCACCCCGGCCCGCGTCGTCCGCGCCAGAAGCGCCAGCGGGGTGACGCCGAGCGTGATCGCCGGCAGGATCAGATTGCGGAGCGAGCCGTCGCCATAGCCGAAACTCGGCAGCCAGCCGAATTGCAGCGCGAAGAGATACATCAGCAGGAGGCCGAGCCAGAACTGCGGCAGCGAGAGGCCGGAAACCGCGCCGACCATGGTGACGGAATCGAGCACCGAGCCCGGCCGCATCGCGGCGATGAAGCCGAGCGGCACGCCGATCAGGAGCGCGAAGACCATCGCCGCGACGGCCAGCTCCAGCGAGGCCCAGATCCGTTCGTTGATCATGTCCGTCACCGGCTGGCGGGTGCGGAAACTGGTGCCGAGATCAAACCGCGCGAGATCGCCGACATAGGTCAGGAACCGTTCATAGAGCGGCTTGTCGAGGCCGAATTGCTGGTTCAGCTGCGCGATCATCTTCGGGTCGGCGGCGACCCGGCCGTCCGAGAACAGGCTGGCGGCGAAACTGCCCGGCACCACGCTGAAGATGACGAAGATCAGCAGCGCCACCACCACCACGGTGGGTATGATCTGAAATACGCGGCGGATGGTGAAGCGAAGCATCAGGCCCTTTCGGCGTCGCGGTCAGCCGCGCTGTCGCGGCGTAAGACGGGCCCGCCGCGAGATCTCCCCCGCGGCGGGCTTTCGATCACTTGCGCGAATCCGGCGCGCTGTCGTCCAGCCAGATTTCGTCATAGGGCTGCATCGCCATCTCGGTGGCGTTCGCCGCCAGCCCGTGCACCCAGGGCTGATAGGCCATCACCGCCTTGTTGTAGTTGAAGAACCAGACCGGCGCTTCTTCCTGAACGATGTTGTTGGCCTGACGCAGCAGGTCGAGCTGTTTGGCCGGATCGCGCTCAGCCTCGGCCGCCTCGAACACCTTGTCGAATTCGGCGTTGGAGAAGGCGGTGTAGTTGCAGGCCGATTGCGGCGTCTTCGAATAGAAGCAGCGCATCGCGCTCAGCGGGTCGGGGCCGCTGGTGTTCGACCAGATATAGGCCTGGAAATCGCCCGAGGTGATATGCGAGGCGAGCGCGCCGCTTTCCACCGGGCGCGGGCGCACGGTGATCCCGACCTGTTGCAGCATCGGCAGGATCGCCTCGACGATCGGCACGCCCCAGCTTTCATTGGGGCTGGCGGTCACCTCGAATTCGAACCCGTCGGCGTAGCCGGCCTCCGCCAGCAGCGCCTTGGCCTTTTCCGGGTCGTATTCATAGGGCGTCTGGTTCGGATCGAAGGCGGGCGAGGAGACAGGCAGCCAGCCGGTCGCCGGGAAGGCCTTGTTCTTCGCCAGCTTCTCGATGATCAGGCGGGAATTGATCGCATAGTTGATCGCCTGCCGCACCCGCTTGTCCGCCAGCGGTTCGATCTTCTGGCTGAAGCCGATATTGCGGGTGAAGACCTCCGCCACCTCAAGGATATGATCCTTCAGCGCCTCGTCGGCCTGATAGGCCTGATACTGGGTCGGGCCGAGGATGGAGACGTCGATCTCCCTATTGCGGAAGGCGACGTCGCGCGCGCTCCCCTCCGCCATCAGGATGACGTTCAGCCTGTCGAGATAGGGCAGCCCTTCCTCATAGTAATTGTCGAAGCGTTCGAAACTCGCCTGCGAGCCGGGGATATGCTCCTTGAAGATGAACGGGCCGAGCCCGACCGGGTTCAACGCCTGCGTCGCCGGATCGACATCGGAAGGATAGATCGCCGTCGTGCGCTCCATCAGCGCGAAGCCGGGATTGGCGGTGGAGACGAAGGTGATCTCCAGCGTCTTGTCGTCGATCTTCTTCAGGCCCTCGATCTCTTCGGCCTGACCGTCGATGAAGGCCTGTCCGCCCTTGATGGTCGAGACCTGCTTCGCGCCCGGAAAGGCGTTCTTCGGGTCGGCCATGCGCTTGTAGCTGAAGATGAAATCATCCGCCGTCAGCGCCTTGCCGTTGTGGAACACGGCGTTCGGGCGGATGTGATAGGTATAGGTCAGCCCATCATCCGAGATCTCGACGGAATCGGCCAGCTCCAGCACCGGCTCGTTGTTCACGGCGTCCCAGGTGTAGAGGCTGCGGTGGATCGCTTCGGTGACGAACATCTCCTGGATGCTCGGGCTGGCCTGCCCGTCCAGCGTCGCGAAGCTTGACCCATAGGGCGCGGTGAAATTCAGCACCCCGCCCCGCTGCGGCTCCTGCGCGAAGGCGCCGACAGCCGTTCCTGCGGCCAGCAGCGCGGCGAGCGAAAATGTCTTCAGCATCTGATGCTCCCTGGTTTTCATCCGTGTCTTGGACAGTGTTGCGAGCGCGGATTTCACACGCATTACAATCCGACGCCGCCAGTTTATGCAACAATATCGTTTATCGCCGCGCGTCATGCGCGATCCGGCCCTCCAGCAGCGTCAGCACGCAGCGCGTATCGGAAAGCACTCGCTCCGGCGAGCTTTCGAGCAGATCATGGTCGAAGACGGCGATATCGGCCAGCATGCCCTCGGCCAGCCGCCCCTTCACCGCCTCCGCCTTCTGCGAATACGCGCCGAATTCGGTATAGGCCTGCAAGGCCTCCTCCGGTGTCAGCCGCTCATTGTCGCCCATCACCGTGCCCTTGCCGGTCTTGCGCGTCACCATCGCATGGAGATTGGGGAACGGGTTTGGCGAGCAGACCGGCGAATCCGAACCTGTCGAGGGGCGCAGCCCGGCCCGCATCCAGGCCCCGATCGGATAGGAGCGCAGCCCCCGCTCCTCGCCGAGAACAGAAATATAGCTGTCGCCGAAATCATGGATGAAAGCCATTTGCGGCGCCGGCAATATCCCGGCCGCCTTCATCCGCGCGTCCTGCTCGGCGCTCGGATAGCCGCAATGCTCCACCCGGTGGCGCCGGTCCGGGTCCGACGCGGCGGCCAGCGCCTTCTCATAGGCGGTGATGAGTTGCTCGATGGCGCCGTCGCCGATGGCGTGGCAGACCATCTGATAGCCGCGCTCGTGGCAATCCGAGACCAGCCGCTCCACCACCTCGTCGGGCAGCATCTGCACGCCGAAATTTTCCGGCTCGCCCTGATAGGGCGCCTTCATCCAGGCGGTGCGCCCGCCGGCGGAGCCGTCGAGGAAGATCTTCACGCCCCCGAGCCGCAACATGTCGTCGCCCGCGCCCGAGATCCGGCCCGAGCGCCAGCAATCCTCCACGATCGAGCCGTCAGGATCGCCGAGAATGGTCAGCCAGACCCGGACCGGCAGCCGCCCGGAAAGCTTCGCCATCTCATAGGCCTGAATCTCCCCCATCCCGGCGATGGCGCCGACGGCGGCGTCCATGCAGCTGGTGATCCCGAAGGAGAGGAGATGCCGCCCCGCCCGCTCGATCGCCTCGATCAACGCCCCGGTGGTCGGGGCCGGCATGGCGGCGGAGACGAGGCCCTGCGCGTTCTCCGCCAGGAGCCCGTTCAGCCGCCCGCCCTCGCGCCCGATCACCGCGCCTTCGGGAACCGGGGTGGCCTCGTCCACGCCCGCCCGCGCCAGCGCCAGCGAATTGGCGATGGAGACATGGCCGCAGGCCCGTTTGACCATCACCGGATGATCCGGCGCGGCGCGGTCGAGATCGTCGCGGGTCGGGTGGCGGCCGGTGTCCAGCTTCACCTGATCATAGCCCCGCGCCAGCACCCATTCGCCCTTCGGCGTCTTCGCGGCGCGGGCGCTGATCGCGTCCAGAAGCGCCTCCAGCGTCGGCGCCGCTTCGGGGCGCGCATCGACCCAGCCCATGACCAGCCCGGTGGCGATCAGGTGCAGGTGGTTGTCGATCAGCCCCGGGCAGGCGAAGCGGCCCTCAAGGTCGATCACCTCGGTCGCCGGCCCTTTCAGCGCCATGATCGCCGCGTCATCGCCTCCGGTCAGCACCCGCCCGCGCCAGATGGCGAGGGCGGCGCAGTCGCCTTCCTCGCGTCCGCGCCAGATACGCCCGTTGCGCAGAATGAGATCGGCTTCGATTCCGGTTTGCAAGCGCGCCTCCTGAATGTGGATTGCAGCATCCAGCATGCCGATCCTGCGCGGCGGCGCAATGATGACGCGCGGGACAGGCGCGCGGTTTCCGCAAATGAAAACCCCGCCCGCGGAGCGTGTCCGCGGGCGGGGTCATGCGATCATCGCCGCTCTATTCGGCGGGGGCGGCGACGGCGTCGGTCTTGTCGCGGATGCCGTCGCGGATCAGCGCCTTGACCAAGGCGACGCACATCAGCGCCATGACCATGGTGAAGGGCAGGGCGCCGATGATCATCGCGTTTCGCAGAGCGTTCATCGGCTGCTCGGCCCCGGCGGCGAGCAGCAGAACGCCGATCACCGCCGTCAGCAGCACGCCCCAGATGATGCGGTGCTTGATCCCGGTTTCCTGTTCGCCGCCCGACATGATCGTGTTCATGACCAGGATGCCGGAGTCGGCGGAGGTGATCAGGAAGGTCAGGATCAGCACCACGCACATCACGGTGATCGCCGAGAGCAGGCCGCCGTCGATCATGTAGCCGAGCGTGACGAAGAGCTTCGCCGTCTGCGAGGCGGCGATGATCGACCCTTCGGCCCCGCCGTTCATCTCCAGATCGAAGGCGGACCCGCCCAGGATCGTCATCCAGGCGAAGCAGACCATCGACGGGGCGAGCATGCAGCCGACGACGAATTCGCGCACCGTGCGGCCACGGGAGATCCGCGCCAGGAAGAGCCCGACAAAGGGCGAGAACGCGATCCACCAGGCCCAGTAGAAGGTGGTCCAGCCCGACTGCCAGAAGAACTGCCGGCCCGGCTCGCCGGCGGCGTAGGCGGCCGTCAGCACATCCGGCGGCAACGCCGCCGCCTCGCCCGTGAGAGCGGCGACAAACCCGTCATAAGAGCCCCAGGCGTCGGTTGCGCCGCCATAGAGCGCCTCGGCATGGGCGCGGGCGGCTTCGGGAAGCGCGGCGGCGAATTCGGACGCCGGCAGCGGGCCCCAGGCGCCGAAGCTGAGCGTGAACATGCTCATGATGTAATCGACCAGCGCCTCGCCATAGGTCGTCATCGCGAAGAGGAACGAGCCGTAGATGACGAAGGTCATCAGCAGGATGACCGACAGCACCAGGTTGAGGTTGGAAAGATACTTGATGCCGCGCCCGACGCCGGAGACCGCCGACAGGATCGAAAGGCTCATGATCACCACCAGGCCGGCGATCAGCCCGACTTTCCCGGGAACCGGCGCGTCGCCCGACATGTTCATGATCCATTCCATGCCGGTGATCGAATAGAGACCGTCAATGAACTGCGAGACGCCGAAGCCGACCGTCACCGCAACGCCGAGGATCGTGGCGATCATGCCCAGCACATCGACCAGATGCCCGAGGACCCCGTTCATCAGCCTGCCGAAGAGCGGCGTCAGGGCGGTGCGGATCGTCAGCGGCATGCCGCGGGTATAGGCGTAATAGGCCAGCGCCAGCCCGGTCACGACGTAAACGCCCCAGGCGTGGAAACCGTAATGCAGGAAGGTGTAGCGATAGGCGGGGATGATCGCCTCGGCGCTGTTGGGCGCGACCGCGCCCGAGAGGACTTCGGGGTTGGAGCCCCAGAGGCCGAGCGGCTCGGCGGTGGCGAACACCATCAGCCCGACGCCGAGACCGGCGCCGAACATCATCGCGAACCAGGAGAAGGTGGAGAATTCGGGCTTCTCGCCCGGAACCCCGAGCAGCCGCCGGCCGGTCTGCGGCAGCGCCGCCAGAATCAGCAGGAAGAAGAGGAACAGCCCGACGATGACGATGTAGAAGACGTTGAACGTCTCCAGCAGGAAGCTGTTGAGCTTTCCCAGGGTCTTGTCGGCGGCGCCCGGCCAGATCAGCGCCCATAGCACAAGCAGGACGATGGCGCCCTTGCTGAACAACGCGACCGGAATGCTGTTGCCCTCGTAAAAGCCGGATTCGGCTTTCGGGACCTCAAGGTCCGTGAATGGTGGTTTGATCTCCATCTTCTACTCCCTGTCTGTTCGTAACTCTCTGTCGTTGCACTATCTGAAGCGATCGGGCCCATAGGGGGCGAGATCGCAGGAAGCGGGCCGGCCGGCGACGATATCCGCGACCATCCGGCCCGTGGTGGCGGCCAGCGTCACGCCAAGCTGGCCGTGGCCCGTGGCCATCACCACATCGCCAAGCCCGTCCGGGCGTCCGATCACCGGGCGCGTGTCGGGGGTGAAAGGGCGCCGGCCCATGCGGCGTTCTGCCTTGCCCGTCGCAAGCTCCGGGAGCACCCGGCGCGCCCGTTTCACCAGAATATCCGCCCGGCTCCAGCGCGGCGCGGCGTCGGGACCGGCGAATTCCGCCGTGCCCGCTACGGCGAGCGCGCCGTCATAGGGCGTCACGCCGAAACCGCCGGCAGGGTAGAACAGCGTGTGCCGTAAATCCACACCCGCTTCGCGAAGCAGGGTGGAGTAGCCGATCACGCCCTCCAGACGCAGTTTCACCCCAAGCGCCGCCGCCAGCGGTTTCGAGCGCGCGCCGGCGGCGATCACCACCTCGTCGGCCGGCTCCACCTCGCCGGCGCCGGTCTTCACGCCCGTGACCCGGGCGCCCTCGCGCGTGAAGCCCGTCCCGGCGACGGGCCGCACGACCCCGCCGCGCGCGGCGAAGGCGCGGTGCAATTCACGCACCAGCAGCACCGGGTCCGCGACATGGCTCCAGTCGCGCAAAAGCGCGGCGTAGCGGAAATCGGCGGCGATGGCGGGCTCCATCTCGCGCGCCTCCGCCCCGGAAATCTCGTCGATCGTGCAGCCCATCTTCCGCGCCAGGGCGAAGGGGGCGCGCATCTCCTCGCGGTCGGCCTCGCCGTCGAAGAGCTTGATCACCGGGCGTTCGACCAGAAGATCGGGGCGGCCGATATCGGCGATCTGCGCCTTGAAATCCGCCGTCGCCATGAAGGTCAGCCGCGCGAGATCGGCGGCGATGGCGCGCATCCGCGCCGGCCGGGCGTTGGCCGCGAAACGAAGGAGCCAGGGTAGCATCTGCGCCGCCGTCGCCGGGCGGATCGCCAGCGGCCCTTCCGGGTTCAGCAGCCAGCCCGGCGCCTTCAGCAATATGCCGGGCTGCGAAAGCGGTACGACCTCGCCGACCGCGATGCAGCCGCAGGAGGCCCAGCTCGCGCCCTCGCCGACCGGGCCGGGCTCCAGCACCGTCACTTCATGGCCATCGGCCCGAAGCGCCAGAGCGCAGGAGATCCCGACCACGCCGCCGCCGATGACGACCACTTTCTTCAACCGCAACTTCCCCCTTTTGCGCCAGCGGCGTCAGATCGCGTATTCGATCCGTTTCGCCGCCACGAATTCCTCCAGCGCCCCGGCCTGATCGTCCGGCATGGGCGGGCGCTGGTAATGGTCCAGCATCCGCCTTGCGGCGTCGCGGCCGACCTCATCGGCGTTGCGCCCGCCCTCGTCGAACCATTGCTCGAAACTGTCATTGTTCTGCAACGGATTGATCTGCATCGGGTTTTCGCGGGTGTGGTCGGTGCCGAGGAAATGCCCGCCCGGCCCGATCGCGGCGACATCGCCGAGGATCGCGTCCAGGTTCTCCTCGGCCAGACCGGAGAAGAAGCGGTGATATCCCTCAAGCTGATAGACGTCCTGCATCCATTTGGAATAGCTGACGCCCAGCGCCCCCTCCAGAAATCCGGCCGAATGCACGATGAAGTTGCAGCCGCCCAGCAGCACCGGCCACATGGTGTTGGCGCTGTCGTATCCGGCCTGAAGGTCCGGCGACTTGGAGCCGGTCCACATGGTGCAGGATCGCCATGGCAGCCCGTAATGGCGCGCCATCTGCCCGACCAGAAGGTTCATCAGCCCCGGCTCCGCCGAGCCCATCATCGGCGCGCCGGTCTTCATCGAGACGCCCATGATCGCGACCCCGAGGATCATCGGGCAGCCGCGCCTGATGATCTGCGCATAGGCGATGCCGGCCAGCGATTCCGCGATCAGCAGCGCGACGCCGCCCAGAGGGCTGGCCGGGGTCGAGGCGCCGGCCAGCACGAAGGGCGTCAGCAGGCAGGGCTGGTTGGCGGCGGCGTAGACCCGCAGACTCTGCAACATGGTCTCGTCCCAGACCAGCGGCGTGTTGCAGTTCAGAAGCGAGATCAGCACCACGTTCCGGTCTACGAAATCCTCACCGAAGACGATCCGCGTCATCGCCATCGTGTCGCGGGCCGCGGTTTCCGACAGGACCGAGCCCATGATCGGCTTGTCGGTCAGCGTCAGCGCCGAGGAGACGAGATCGAGATGGCGCTGCGGCACCGGCACGTCCTGCGGCTCCACCGGCAGGATACCGGGCGCGTGCATGGCCTGCGCCATCTGCGCCATCTTGAAGAGGTTATGCGCGTCCTCAAGCTGAGAGGGACGGCGCACCCCGTCGAACCCGTAGACGAATGGCGCGCCATAGGCGTTGGCGAAGACCGAATGGCGCCCGCCGATCTCCACGCTGCGGGCGGGGTTGCGCGCATTCATGGTGAAATCCGAAGGCGCGGCGGCGATCAGGTCCATCAGCATGTCGCGCCCGATCCGCACGCGCTGACCCTGCACATCCGCCCCGGCGCGTTTCCAGTCGGCGAGCGCCACGGCGTCGCGGAACTCGATCCCGGTCGTCTCCAGGATGGTCATCGCCGCGTTGTGGATCCGCTCCACCCCCTCGGGGCCGAGAAGGTCGATCGGCCCGATCCGCCGGTTCAGCGTCGACAGATAGACGGGCGGGGGGTTGGTGCGGGCCTGCACCCGCGCGGCGCGGCCGCCTCTTGCGCCGCGGGTTCTGGCTTCGGCCATGTCGCCCTCCTCGTCAGGCCCGCGCGCGGGCGCTTGTGGGGTCGTAAAGACAGATGTCCACCACCTCGGCGGGGCGCATCTCGCTATGGACGGAGATCTGCATCTCCGTTCCCGGCGCGGCGAATTCCGGGGGCAGCATCGCCATCGCGATGTCATGGCCGCACTGATAGGAATAGCCGCCCGAGGTGACCCGCCCGATCAGTTTTCCGTCCCTGTAGACGCCCTCGTCGGCGATCACCGCCGTGTCGCCCGACGGGAGCTTCAGCGTCGCCAGCACGTGATGGCCGCCGGCCGCTTTCTGCATCACCAGCGACTCGCGGCCGATGAATTCGCGCCCTTCCATGACGACGAAAC
>JBKECG010000321.1:0-3359 GCA_047974395.1 Pikeienuella sp.
TCGGCGACGAGAACCACGAGGCGTTCCAGGTCGCCACCTCCGGCCGGCCCGGACCGCTGCTGATCGACATCCCGACGGACGTCCAGGTCGCCGAGGCCACCCAGACCGGGCTGAAGGGCGCGAAGAAATCAGCCTCTCAGCCTGTCAGCAAAGGCGATATCGCCGCGATCGAGGAGGCTGTCGCCCTGATCGAGAAGGCCGAGCGCCCGATCATCTATTCCGGCGGCGGCGTGGTGAATTCCGGCCCCGGCGCGAGCCAGCTGCTGCGCGAACTGGTCGCCAAGACCGGTTTTCCGATCACCTCCACGCTGATGGGGCTCGGCTGCTATCCGGCCTCGGGCGAGAACTGGCTGGGCATGCTGGGGATGCACGGGGCCTATGAAGCCAATCTCGCGATGCATGGCTGCGACGTGATGATCTGCATCGGCGCCCGTTTCGACGACCGGATCACCGGGCGTACTGATGCGTTCAGTCCGAAATCGAAGAAGATTCATATAGATATCGACCCGTCTTCGATCAACAAGAACATCCGCGTCGATGTGCCCATCGTCGGCGATATCGGTCATGTGCTCGAAGACATGCTGAAGATCTGGAAGGCGCGGGGCGCCAGGACCCGCGACGAGCAGGTGAAGAAATGGTGGGGCGTGATCGACGGCTGGCGGGAGGTGAAGTGCTTCAGCTACAAGCCGTCGAAGACCACGATCAAGCCGCAATACGCGCTGGAGCGGCTGGAGGCCCTGACCAAGGGCCGCGACCGCTATGTCACCACCGAGGTTGGCCAGCATCAGATGTGGGCGGCGCAATACTTGGGTTTCGAGGCTCCGAACCGTTGGATGACCTCGGGCGGGCTCGGCACCATGGGCTATGGTCTGCCGGCCTCGGTCGGCGTGCAGATCGCGCATCCGGAGGCGCTGGTGATCAATGTCGCCGGCGAAGCCTCCTGGATGATGACCATGCAGGAGATGTCCACCGCGGTGCAGTTCCGCCTGCCGGTGAAGCAGTTCATCATGAACAATGAGCGGCTCGGCATGGTCCGCCAGTGGCAGGAATTGCTGCATGGCGAACGCTATTCCCACAGCTATTCCGAAGCCTTGCCGGATTTTGTTAAACTTGCGGAAGCCTTCGGCTGCAAGGGGATTCGCTGTTCCGATCCGGCCGGGCTGGACGAGGCCATCGAGGAGATGCTGGCCTATGACGGCCCGGTGATCTTCGATTGTCTGGTGGAGAAGCACGAGAACTGCTTCCCGATGATCCCCTCCGGCAAGGCGCATAACGAAATGCTGCTCGGCGCGGCCGAGACCAAGGGCGCAATCGAGAACGCCGGCGCGGTCCTTGTCTGACCCGCGCCGCAATCCGAACAGGAAAAGAGAGGCATCATGAACGCGCTCGCCATCAAGAGAGGCTCTTCGCGCAAGAGCGCCTATAATCTCCGCCCGAGCTTTTCGGATCAGGAGGAGCGGCACACGCTCTCGGTCATTGTTGATAACGAGGCTGGCGTTCTCGCCCGCGTCATCGGCCTTTTCTCCGGGCGCGGCTACAATATCGAGAGCCTGACGGTGGCCGAGACCGACCATCTCGGGCATCTGTCGCGCATCACCATCGTCACCACCGGTACGCCGCAGGTGATTGAGCAGATCAAGGCGCAGCTCTCGCGCATCGTACCGGTGCATGAGGTCCACGACCTGACGGTGGAGGGCCCCTCGGTCGAGCGTGAGCTGGCGCTGGTCAAAGTCGCCGGCGCCGGCGAGCGCCGGGTGGAGGCGATGCGCCTCGCCGATGTGTTCCGCGCCAAGGTGGTGGACACCACGCTGGAGAGCTTCGTCTTCGAACTCACGGGCGACGTCTCCAAGATCGACGCTTTCGTCGATCTGATGCGCCCGCTGGGCCTGGTTGAGGTCGCGCGCACCGGGATTGCGGCCATGGCGCGCGGGGGCTGAACCTGCGCATCGGCGTTTTCGCCTTCACATCCGGCGGTTTACGACGCAATCTGGCGCCCGAGCAGGAGGCGCCCATGGCCGCACGCACAGTCCCGGTCGAACCTTTCGACCTGATCGTTTTCGGCGGCACGGGCGATCTCGCCCGGCGCAAGCTGATCCCGGCGCTCTTTCACCGCTTCGCTGCCGGGCAGGCGCCCGAGGGCGCGCGCATCATCGGCGCGGCGCGGGGGCGGCTGGACCGGGCCGGCTATCGCGCCATGGCGGAGGGGGCGCTGAAGGAATTCGTCGCGCCGGCCCATCTCGACAAGGCGCTGGTCGGGCGGTTTCTGGAAATGTTCGACTATGTGGCCGTCGACGCCTCGACCGAGGCCGGCTGGTCCGCGCTCGGCCGCAAGCTGAAAGACGGGGAAGGGCGCGCCCGCATTTTCTATCTCTCCGTCGCGCCGTCCTTTTTCGGGCTGATCGCGGAGCGGATCGCGAAGGCGAAGCTGATCACGCCGGAAACCCGGCTGGTGGTGGAAAAGCCGCTCGGGCGCGATCTCGCCAGCGCGCGGGCGCTCAACGCCGCGCTGGCCGCGCATCTGGACGAGAAGCAGATCTACCGGATCGACCATGATCTGGGCAAGGAGACGGTCCAGAACCTGATGGCGCTCCGTTTCGCCAACGCGCTCTTTGAACCGCTCTGGAACGCCCATCATATCGACCATGTGCAGATCACCGCGGCCGAGAGCGTCGGCGTCGGCTCGCGCGGGGCCTATTATGACAAGAACGGCGCCATGCGCGACATGGTGCAGAATCACCTGATGCAGCTTCTCTGCCTCACCGCGATGGAGCCGCCGGCCCATTTCGACCCGGACGCGGTGCGCGACGAGAAGCTGAAAGTGCTGAAGGCGCTGCGCCCGATCGCGGGCGAGGCGGTCGACGCCGATGTCGTGCGCGGGCAATACGAGGCGGGCGCCGAAGGCCCCTCCTATCGTGAGGAGGCGGGCGATCCCGAAAGCCGCACCGAATGCTTCATCGCCCTGAAGATCGGGATCGAGAACTGGCGCTGGGCGGGAACGACCTTTTACCTGCGCACCGGCAAGCGGCTGAAGGCGCGCCATACCGAAATCGCGATCCGCTTCCGCGATGCGCCCCATTCGATATTCGAGGGCGCGGCGGGGACCCTCAAGGGCAATGTGCTGGTGATCACGCTTCAGCCGAATGAGGGGATCGAGTTGAGGCTGAACATAAAGGATCCGGGGCCGGGGGGCATGCGCATCACCTCCGCCCCGCTCGACATGAGCTTTGGCGTCGCTGGCGACGGGTTCAGGATGCCCGACGCCTATGAGCGGTTGCTGATGGATGTGGTCCGGGGCGATCAGACCCTGTTCATGCGCGGCGACGAGGTCGAGGCGGCCTGGGCCTGGATCGACCCCATCA
>JBKECG010000385.1:0-2625 GCA_047974395.1 Pikeienuella sp.
CTTGCGGGCGCCCGACGCATCCCGCCGCGTGCGCCTGTAGACGCAGCCGACCGCCGGCCGGCCGGCGCGCTGCGCCGCCTCCACCCGCGCCCGGTGAAGGGGCGCCATCAGCGAAAGAAGCCGCGCGGTCTCCTCATCCGAGCGCCATGCGGGCGGGTCGGGCTCGATCAGGTCGATCAGGTCGAAATTCCGCGTCGCCGGGGCCGGCTGCGCCCACCAGAGCGCCTCCTCGCGCAGCGCCGCCGGCAGGCGTTCGACCGCGCGGATCAGCCCTTCGGGGTGAAAGGGCGCCTCGGGGCCGGCGGCGAGGGGCGCGGCGGAAAGGTCGAGGCTCTCATGCGCGCCGATCACGAAAAGCCGCGGGCGCGATTGCGGCAGGAAGAGCGCGGCGTCCGCCACCATCGCCCCCCAGCGATAACCGAGCGCGGCGAACCGCCCGGCCACGGCGGCGAAATCCGCCCCGCCGCGAGAGGTCAGGAGCCCGGTCACATTCTCGATGGCGACGAAGCGCGGCGCGCGCCCCTCCTCGACCAGTTCGCCGAGAATGCGCGCGAAGGCGAAGAACGCCCCCGAGCGCGCGCCCGCCAGCCCGGCGCCGCCGCCGGCCAGCGACAGGTCCTGACAGGGCGAAGACCCCCACATCAGATCCGCCCGCCCCGGCAGGTCGGCGGCGGAAAGCGTTCCGATATCGGCCAGCCGGAAATCCGCCCCGCCCCAGTTGGCGCGATAGGCGGCGGCCTTCCCCGCATCGAAATCATTGGCGAAGAGACAGTCCCAACCCGGCCCCAGCCCGGCGCGGACCATGCCGCCGCCGGCGAAGAATTCATAGAAGCCGGGCATCGCCGCTCAATCCCCGTCGAAGGCGCAAAGGGCGTGGACCTTCAGCCCCATCCCCTCCAGCCGCGCCCGTCCGCCGAGATCGGGCAGGTCGATGACGAAGGCGCAGCCCATCACCTCGCCGCCCAGCCGCTCGATCAGCCGCACCCCGGCGGCGGCGGTGCCGCCGGTGGCCAGAAGATCGTCCACCAGCAGCACGCTCTCGCCGGGCTGGATGGCGTCGTCATGGATCTCCATCACCGCCTGCCCGTATTCGAGCGTGTATTCCTCGGCGATGGTCCGCCACGGAAGCTTGCCTTTCTTGCGGATCGGGGTGAAGCCGACCGAAAGCTGATGCGCCACCGCGCCGCCAAGGATGAAGCCCCGCGCCTCCAGCCCGGCCACGCGGTCGATCCGCCGGCCGGCATAGGGATGAACCAGCATGTCCACCGCCATGCGGAAGCCGCGCGGGTCGGCCATCAGCGTGGTCACGTCGCGAAAGATGATCCCTTCCTTCGGGAAATCGGGGATCGAGCGGATATAGTCGCTGATCGTCTTCTGGCTCATCGCCTCTCCTTGGCCGCGCGCAGCGGTTCAGAAATCCGAGAGGATTCCGTTCTTTTCCCAGTCGCCATAGCGGGTCGGCTCCGGCCCCTCGCGCCCGCCAAGCTCGGGCGGCAGATCGGGGTCGGACGCGGCGGCGCGGCGGGCCTCGGCCTCTCGCAGCGCGCGCGCGGCGGCCCTGGCCAGCCGGGCCTCGACCCCTGCGCCTTTATCCTCGGGCTCGCCTTGCATATATGCCTCCTTAACGACCACCCCCGAGGTATAGCGGATGAACTACGCAAAGACAGCCTTGCTGCTTGCAGCGATGACCGGCCTGTTCCTCGCAGCCGGTTTCCTGATCGGCGGGGCGAGCGGCGCGCTGATCGCCTTTCTGATCGCGCTGGCGATGAACGGCTGGGCCTGGTGGAATTCCGACAAGATGGCGCTGCGGATGCACAACGCCGAGCCGGTGACCCGCGCCGGCGCGCCCGCGCTTTACGCGATGGTGGAGCGGCTCTCGCAGGACGCGGGCCTGCCCACCCCGGCGATTTACGTGATTCATTCCGACCAGCCCAACGCCTTCGCCACCGGCCGCAGCCCCGAGACCGCCGCCGTCGCCGCGACCACCGGGCTGATCGGGATGCTCTCGACAGAGGAGCTGGCCGGGGTGATGGCGCATGAGCTGGCGCATATCCGCAATCGCGACACGCTGATCATGACCGTGGCCGCGACCATCGCCGGCGCGATCGGCTTTCTGGCCCAGTTCGCGCTTTTCTTCCGCAATGATCGCGGGCCGGGGGGCGTTATCGGCGCGCTTCTGGTGATGATCCTCGCGCCGATCGCGGCCAGCGTGGTGCAGATGACGATTTCGCGCACCCGCGAATACGCGGCCGACCGGGCAGGGGCGGAAATCTGCGGCCAGCCGCTCGCGCTCGCCTCGGCGTTGAGAAAGATCGCCGCTTTCGCCGGGCGGGTGGAGATGCCGAGCGCGGAGCGCAATCCCGCCAGCGCGCATCTCTTCATCATGAACCCCCTGACCGGGCGGGGGGCCGACAAGCTCTTCTCGACCCATCCGAACACCGAGAACCGGATCGCCGCGCTTGAGGAGATGGCCGGCCGGCCGCTGGGCTCCGCCCCGACCGCGCCGCGCCCGACCCATGCGCCGCGCGTTCCCCGCTCCGGCGGCCGGCGCCGCGGACCCCAGGGGTGAGCGGCCAGAGCGCCCGCGACGGCGCGCTGATCCTGTTGCGCGCGGCGCTGGAGGAG
>JBKECG010000394.1:0-2005 GCA_047974395.1 Pikeienuella sp.
CGTACCCTCGGACAAGATCATGGAGCGTCTGGTTCGCGGCGGTCAGCACGATTTCGTCGAGACGCTACTGACCGCGATCGCTTTCCGGCTTTCGGAGCAGACCTGCCGCCAGCTTGAGGCCAGCCTTGCGGGGCCGAAAGAGGCGACCGGCTTTCATGCGCTGAAGGGCGATGTCGGCGCCGCGTCGCTGGCGAACATCCTCGCCGCCTGCGAGCGTCTGAGCTTTGTCAAGGGGCTGGATTTGCCGTTCGACATCCTGAACGGGATCGATCCGGCCTGGGTCAGGCGTCTGGGCCGCCTGGATGCCTCGGCGGTGTCCCGGGTGGTGGTGTAGGAGGCCGTGCGCGGAGCCCCCGGCGTAGCGCAGCGCGCGGCCGCGGGTGACGCTGGCGGTCACCGCCGATCTTCGGAGAAGGTTCGGGTTGCGAAACCTGGAACCGACAACGGAGATGACGATGACCGAAGAGAGAATGGCGCTGATCGATCTGGTTGAGAAGCAGGCTGATGGTGATCTCGTGCGCGCGATGCTGGCCTTCGCGGCGGAGCGGATCATGGACGCCGAGGTTGAGACCCGGACGGGCGCTGCCAAGGGCGCGCGAACGCCGATGCGGGAAGTTCAGCGCAACGGATACCGTGACCGCGACTGGGATACCCGGGCCGGGCGGATCGCGCTGGAGCTCCCGAAGTTGCGCAAGGGCAGCTATTTCCCCGGCTTTCTGGAACCTCGCCGGACGGCGGAGAAGGCCCTCATGGCGGTGATCCAGGAGGCCTACGTCCATGGCGTCTCGACGCGGTCGGTCGATGACCTGGTCAAGGCGATGGGCGCAGGCGGCATGTCCAAGAGCCAGGTCAGCCGCCTCTGCGCAGAGATCGACGAGCGGGTGAACGCCTTCCTCTCCCGGCCTCTGGAGGGCGCATGGCCCTGCCTCTGGCTCGACGCCACCTATGTGAAGGTGCGCGAGGGCGGACGGATCATCAGCCGTGCCGTGATAATCGCCGTGGCGGTCAACGAGGACGGCAAGCGGGAAGTGCTGGGCGTCGCCACCGGCCCCTCGGAGGCCGAAACGTTCTGGACTGAGTTCCTGCGCAGCCTCGCCGACCGCGGCCTGCGGAGAGTTGGGCTGGTGATCGCCGATGACCGCAAGGGCCTGCGGGCGGCCGCGCGCCGCGTCTTCAACGCCACCCATCAGCGGTGTCGCATTCACTGGATGAGAAACGCCCTGGCCCATGCCCCAGCCAAGCAGCGCACCGCGGTCGCGGCGATGCTGAAGACGATCTTCGCGCAAGAAACCAAGGCCGACGCCGAAGCCCAGTGGGAGATCGTGGCCGATGCCTTGCGCGAAAAGCAGCCCAAGCTTGGCGCCCTGATGGACAGCTCCCGCGAAGACGTGCTGGCCTACATGACCTTCCCACGCGAGCACCGGACCCAGATTGCCTCGACCAACCCGCTTGAACGGGTGAACCGTGAAGTGAAGCGCCGGTCAGACGTCATCGGCATCTTCCCCAACGATGACGCCATCGTCCGCCTCGTCGGCGCGTTGATGCTCGAGACCAATGACGAATGGGCGGTCGCGCGGCGTTACATGAGCCTTGAAACGCTCGCCCGCGTCACCGACAATCCCACCGTCAGGCTGCCGGCCGTGGCGACCTGATCATGCCCTGACCTCTCCGAGGGTCGGCGCTCCTACACCACGCCGTGGGACACTATCTCCCGCCGCCTTCCAACGCGGTATCCGGCAGCTATGCGGTCAGGGATGCCCATGTCGAGACGATCCGCAAGAAGGGGCGTATCGGCTGGCAAGAGGAGACGGGGTACAAATCAGCGCTCCCGCGTCGAGGCGCAGATCGGGCGCTACAAGAAAGTCATCGGCGCCGCGCTGCGAGCCCG
Organism: Pikeienuella sp.; assembly: GCA_047974395.1. Taxonomy (GTDB): domain Bacteria; phylum Pseudomonadota; class Alphaproteobacteria; order Rhodobacterales; family Rhodobacteraceae; genus Pikeienuella. The sequence continues at coordinate 1,889 of JBKECG010000394.1, forward strand.
CAGGGTAGAGACCCAGACCACCGAAGCCGCCATCGCGATCACGGCCCTCAACCGCATGACCCGCCTCGGGCGCGCGGACTTCCGCCGCGTGGCATGACCTGATCGGGGGAAGGGGGA
>JBKECG010000404.1:0-1511 GCA_047974395.1 Pikeienuella sp.
GTCAATCGGAGCCGTCAGGCGTCAGGGGTATTTGGTTCAACAACGGATCTTCGCGCTGTGTGGTTCAGCGGCTTTGCGGGACTTTGCCGCCGTTTTTCGCAACAGAGGGTCGCGCCCTCCCGAGGGAGGGCGCGGCCCGGCGGGCTTACGCCCTTGTTCCGGGCCGGAGAAGGCGCCCAAAGTCCGCTCAATGGGTTCATTGCGGACATTTGATCGAGGCGCGGAAAGTTGCAGAATGGGCTCAAACCCGGCTTTCGCCGCGCGGCGCAGGAAGGTCCGCTCTGGATTTGGGTCGGGCCTCTGACGGAACGCCGAGAATACCTGACAAAGATCGGCCCCGCGCGCCTTCCAGGCCGCTCAGTCGCGCGCGCCGAGGCCGAGCCGCATCGCCAGCCGCCGCGCCGGTCTCGCCCGGATCAGCGCGCCGAGGCCGAGGCGGCGGAGGTCTCGCAGGGGTTGCGCCTCGACCATCGAGGCGCGGTTCAGCGCGTCGATCCCGGCGACGCGGGCGGCGAGTTCGGGCCAGCGGCGCTGATAGCGGGCCAGCGGGTCGGGCGCGCCCGGATCGGCCGCCTCGCGGGTGGCGTCCAGCAGGGCCTGAATGTCGCCGAGCGACATGTTCAGCCCCTGCGCGCCCACCGGCGTCACCACATGCGCCGCCTCGGCGATCAGCGCGGCGCGGGGGGCGGTCAGCCTGTCCGCCAGAAGCGAGATCATCGGCCAGGCGGCGCGCCCGCCGATCAGGCGGAGCCGCCCGAGAACGCCGAGCGCGCGTTCGTTCATCGCTTCCTCGAACTCCGTTTCCGGCAAGGCCAGCAGCCGATCGGCCTCCGCCGCCCGCTCCATCCAGACGACGGAGACGCGGGGGCCGTCGCGCCCGTCCGGGCCCGGCCCGTCCGGCATCGGCACCAGCGTGAAGGGGCCGCCGGAGCGGTGGATCTCGGTCGAGGCGTTCTCATGCCCGCGCTCGGTCGAAACCAGAAACACCAGCGCCTTCTGGTCATAGCGCCAGCGGCGCGCGCCGATCCCGGCCAACTCGCGCAAGCGGCTGTCGCGCCCGTCGGCGCCGATGGCGAGGCGGGCGCGGATGGTCTCTCCGGTGGAAAGCCGGGCGATGGCGGCGTCGCGGCGCAGCGTCAGCGCCTCCAGCGCCGCGCCGTGGTGAACCCGCGCGCGGGGCAGGGACGCCAGCCGCTCGTTCAGCGCCCGGCGGATAGCGGAATTGGGGATGTTCCAGCCGAAGGGCGGCTCGCCGATCTCCTCGGCGCGGAAATCGGCGCTTTCCCGCGCCCGGTTCTCGCGCCCGCCGGCGTCGATCAGGCGCATCACCTCCAGCGGCTCGGCCTCGGCCTCGATCAGGGGCCCGACCCCGGCCCGGGCCCGAAGATCCACCGCCGGGCGAAGAACGGCGGTGGTGCGGGGGTCGGTCAGCCCCGCGCCTTCGGGCGCGCGCTCGCCGCCGATCACCGAGCGGCCCTCGGCGGCGCGGGCCGCCGCCGCGCTCAGGCCGG
>JBKECG010000457.1:0-2277 GCA_047974395.1 Pikeienuella sp.
CGGCATGAAGCAGTTGCAGGATGATCCGTGGAATTCGGTCGAGGTCAAATTCCCGCTCGAATCGGTCCATACCGGCCGCGTCACCAACATCACCGATTACGGCGCCTTCGTGGAACTGGAGCCGGGGGTCGAGGGGCTGGTTCATGTCTCCGAGATGTCCTGGACCAAGAAGAACGTCCATCCGGGCAAGATCGTCTCCACCTCGCAGGAAGTGGAAGTGATGATCCTCGAGGTCGATACCGGCAAGCGCCGCGTTTCGCTCGGCCTCAAGCAGACGATGCGCAACCCGTGGGATGTCTTTGCCGAAACCCATCCCGAGGGCACCGAGGTCGAGGGTGAGGTCAAGAACATCACCGAATTCGGCCTGTTCATCGGGCTTGAGGGCGATATCGATGGCATGGTGCACCTCTCGGACCTCTCCTGGGACGAGCGCGGCGAGGACGCGATTCAGAACTATCGCAAGGGCGACATGGTCAAGGCCGTCGTCACCGAGGTCGATGTCGAGAAGGAGCGCATCTCGCTCTCCATCAAGGCACTGGGCGGCGACAAGTTCGCCGAGGCCACCGGCGGCGTGAAGCGCGGCTCGATCATCACCGTCGCCGTGACGGCGATCGAGGATGGCGGCATCGAGGTGGAATACGAGGGTATGAAATCCTTCATCCGCCGGTCCGATCTGTCGCGCGACCGTGCCGAGCAGCGCCCCGAGCGCTTCCAGGTCGGCGACAAGGTCGACGTGCGCGTCACCAATATCGACAGCCGTTCGCGCCGTCTGGGCCTTTCCATCAAGGCGCGCGAGATTGCCGAGGAACGCGAGGCGGTGGAGCAGTTCGGCTCCTCCGATTCGGGCGCATCGCTGGGCGATATCCTGGGGGCGGCGCTCAAGGGCGACGACTGACGCCACCGCGCGGCAGGAATACCGGTCAGGAAAACCCCGCGGTGGCGCTGCGGGGTTTTTCATGTTGTCAGGCCGGGGCGGTGGCCGCGTCCGGTTGGGCCGGGCGGCGCGAATCGGTTCGCTGACGAGCGCAGTACGGAGACGAACCGGAGGGAAGATATCGGCAATCTGCGTTTTCTTCCGTCTTTCCGGAGTGTTGGTCCCGCTTTACCGGCTCCCGAGCGGCGTTTATCATTCCACCGGAGAAAAAATAGCGTATAGTCGATACTGCCATGATAAATCGAACCGCCCCAAGGACGCGGTCGAGGGAGAGCCACATGATCAGATCGGAACTCATTCAGATTCTCGCCGAGGAAAACCCGCATCTTTACCAGAAGGATGTCGAAAAGATCGTCAGCACGATCTTCGACGAGATCATCGACGCGATGGCGCGGGGCGACCGGGTGGAACTGCGCGGTTTCGGCGCCTTTTCCGTCAAGCAGCGGGATGCGAGGACAGGGCGAAATCCTCGTACCGGCGAAGCGGTGGATGTCGAGGAGAAACATGTGCCGTTTTTCAAGACCGGGAAGCTCTTGCGCGACCGGCTGAACGGTGCCGAAAGCTGAAGGAGCGCCGATGCGTTACATTCGTTACCTGATCGTGGGCCTGATCGTCGCGGCTCTGGTGGTGATTGCCATGGCCAATCGGGAGATGGTCGCTGTGACTGTTCTGCCCGCCGCTCTGGAGAGGCTTGCGAACTGGAACTACTCGATCAATCTGCCGCTTTTCATCGTCGTCTTTGGTGGCGTGGCCGTTGGATTGCTGATTGGTTATCTCTTTGAGTGGATGCGTGAGCACAAGCATCGCGTGGAGGCGAGCCGGCGTCAGCGCCAGGTGAAAAACCTCAATCGCGAGATGACGCGCCTCAAGGCCGACCGCGATCAGGGCAAGGATGACGTTCTGGCGATCCTTTACGAGGCCACGGCGCGCAAGGCGGGCTGAGGCCATCGATGACATCGGGGATTCGCGTCAAGATCTGTGGCCTTACGCGGCCTCAGGACCTGTCGGCGGTTGTGGCTGCCGGCGCGACCTATGCCGGCTTTGTCTTCTTTGAAAAATCGCCCCGCCATGTCGATCTGACGACGGCGCTGGCGCTGGCGACAGCGGCGCCGCCCGGGCTGGCGAAGGTGGCGCTGACGGTTGATGCAGGTGATGACGAGTTGCTGCGCATCGTTGAGAGCGTTCCGCTCGACATGCTGCAATTGCATGGCGCCGAATCCCCCGCGCGCGTGGCGGAGATCCGCGCCCGATACGGCCTGCCGGTGATGAAGGCCGTGGGCGTGGCGAGCGAGGCGGATCTGGCGGCGCTGGTGGAATATGGCCGGGTGGCTGATCAGCTTCTG
>JBKECG010000013.1:0-5321 GCA_047974395.1 Pikeienuella sp.
CAGGCGATTCGCGCGACCGGCGCGCGCTGCGATCACACGCTGGTGCTGTTCTATTACGACATTTTCGAAGGCTCGACCGAGAAACTGAAGGAAGCCGGGCTGACGCTGCACTATCTCGCCACCTGGCGCGACGTGCTGGCCGAGGCCCGCGCCGGCGGCCATTTCGACAAGCCGACGCTGGATGCGGTCGGCGAGTTTCTGGCCGACCCGATCGGCTGGTCGAAAGCGGCCGGCGGGGCCTGAGCGGCCACGGCTGACGACGCTCTTGCGCCGGGGGCGCGACTCCGCTTCTCTCTTCGCATAGCGAAGGGAGCGACAATGACCACCATCATGCAGGGTTTCCCCCCCGCCGAGGAAGACCGCGCCACGCTCGCCAACTGGCGGGGCCGGCCCTGGTCGCCATGGGCCTTCCGCCATGTGCGCGAGATCGTGCCGACCGCCGGAATCGCCAACGACCCGGATGACGTCTGGCGCCTGCCCGAAGGACGGATCGACCTTTCCGGCGTCGATCTCGACGCGGCGATGGAGGAGACATCGGCCGATGCGGTGGTGATCCTGCACGAGGGGCGGCTGGTTCATGAAGCCTATCGCAACGGCATGGGCCCGGACGATACGCATATCATCTTCTCGGTCTCCAAATCGCTCCTTGGCCTGATCGCCGGGGCGCTGGTCGAACGGGGCGAGATCGCAGTGGAGGACCTCGCCGAGAAATACGTCCCCGAACTGAAGGGAAGCGCCTATCAGGGCGTCACCATCCGGCAGCTTCTGGACATGCGGGCGGGGATTCTCTTCAACGAGGATTATCTGGCCGCCACCGGCCCGATCGTCGATTATCGCTACGCCGCCAACTGGAACCCGGTGCCGGCGGGGGTGGAGGCGGGGGATCTGCGCTCCTTCATGTCCAAGGTCACGGAGCCGGACGGGCCGCATGGCGGGCGGTTCCATTACTGCTCGCCGAACACCGATCTTCTGGGCTGGGTGTTCGAGCGGGCGACGGGAACGCGCTACGCCGATCTGCTCGAAGAACGGCTCTGGCGCCCGCTCGGGGCCGAGCGCCCGGCCGACATCACCGTGGACCGGATCGGCGGCGCCCGCGCCGCCGGCGGAATCTGCGTCACCGCGCGCGATCTCGCCCGCGTCGGCATGATGCTGGCCGATGGCGGCCAGCGCGAGGGGCGGCGGATCATCCCCGCCGCATGGATCGAGGATATCGAGACCGCCGGCGACCCCGACGCCTGGGACAATGGCGATTTCCGGGACAATTTCTCCGGCAGGAAGATGCATTACCGCTCCAAATGGTATGTGCAGCGGGGAGAGGCGCCGCTGGTCCACGGGCTGGGCATCCATGGCCAGTACGTGTTCTTCGACCGCGGGGCCCGGCTCTCCGTCGCCTGGCTCGCCAGCCGGCATGAGCCGATCGAGGACCCGACCACCGAGCGCGCGATCTGCACCGTCGAAGCGATAAGGGAGGCGGTCCGATGAGCGATCTCTGGCGCCTTTCCGCCGCCGAAACCGCCACGCAGGTCCGCGCCGGCGAGATCAGCGCGCGCGAGGCGGCCGAAAGCGCCCTCGCCCGGCTCGACGCGGTCAACCCGAAGATCAACGCCGTCGTGCAGCGGATGGATGAGGAGGCGCTGGAAGCCGCCGACGCCATCGACGCCGCCCGCGCCGGCGGCGCGCCGCTCGGCCCGCTGGCCGGGGTTCCGGTGACGATCAAGGTCAATGTCGATCAGAAGGGCCATGCGACGACCAACGGGCTCCGGCTGCAAAAGGATCTGATCGCGCCGGACGACAATCCGGTCGTCGCCAATCTCCGCCGCGCCGGGGCGGTGGTGGTCGGGCGCACCAACACGCCGGCCTTCTCCTTGCGCTGGTTCACCCGCAACCAGCACCACGGCGCGACGAAGAACCCGCGCAATCCAGGCCTGACGCCGGGCGGGTCCTCGGGCGGCGCCGCCGCGGCGACGGCGGCGGGGATCGGGGCGATCGGCCATGGCACGGATATCGCCGGCTCTATCCGCTATCCGGCCTATGCCTGCGGCCTCCATGGGCTGAGGCCCGGGCTGGGCCGGGTCGCGGCGTGGAATCCGTCGTCGCCCGACCGTCATATCGGGGCGCAGCTGATGGCGGTCTCCGGCCCGCATGCGCGCTCGGTCGAGGATCTGAAGCTCGGCTTCGAGGCGATGATCCCTCCCGATATCCGCGACCCCTGGTCGACGCCGGTTCCCTTCTCGCTCGGCGAGATCCCGAAACGCGCCGCGCTCTGCGTCGCGCCCGAAGGCATGAACACCACCCCCGCGGTGGAGGCGGCGCTGCGCGACGCCGCCCGGCGGCTGGAGGACGCCGGCTGGGAGGTGAACGAGACCGAAAGCCCGCCTTTGCGCGAGCCGGCGCGGCTCCAGTTCCTGCTCTGGCTGGCGGAGATGCGTCGCGGCGCGGACGCGGCGGTGGCGAAGGAGGGCGACCCCGACGCGATCCGCTATTACGCCGCGATGCAGGGCGTCTCTCCCGAACCCGATCTCAACGGCCTGCTCGACGCGATGCAGGCCCGGCTCGGCTTCGCCCGCGAATGGGCGGCCTTCCTCGCGGAGCACAACATCCTGATCTGCCCGGTCTCGGCCGAACCCCCGTTCCCCGACCATCTCGACATGGAGGATTTCGCGCGGGTGCTGGAGGCGCAGCTTGTGCAGGTCGGCCTGCCGCTGATGGGTCTGCCGGGCCTCAGCGTCTTCACCGGCTTCACCGATACGGCGCACGGCCCCGCCCCGCTCGGCGCGCAGCTGGTCGGCGCGCGCTTTCGCGAGGACGCGCTTTTCGCCGCCGCCGAAGCGATCGAGGCGCGCGGCCCGCGAATCGAGATCGCCGAGCCCTGATGCTGAAAGGACGTCCCATGACTTCCGAATTCGAAGGACGCGTCGCGCTGGTCACGGGGTCGGCGACCGGGCTCGGCCGCTCGATCGCGGTGAAGCTGGCCGAGCGCGGCGCCGCCGTGATCGTGAACTATTCGCGCAGCAAGACCGAGGCCGAGGAGACCGCCGCCCTGATCGAGGCCGCGAGCGCAAAAGCGGTGATCGTCAGGGCCGATGTCTCCACCGAAGAGGGCTGCGCGCGCCTGCGCGACGCGGCCGCGACCTTCGGGCGGCTCGACATGCTGGCGAACAACGCCGGGATCACGAAACACGCGAGCGACCATGGCGATCTCGACGCGCTCGGCAGGGATGATTTCATGTCGATCTACGCGGTGAATGTCGTCGGGCCTTTCCTGGCGCTTCAGGCGCTGAAGCCGCTGCTTCTGGCTGCGCATGAGGCGAGCGGGCGGGCCAGCGCGGTGGTGAACAGCTCCAGCATCGCCGGGACCACGGGCGTCGGCTCCTCCGTCGCCTACGCCGCCTCGAAGGGCGCGCTGAACACGATGACGCTCAGCCTCGCGCGCGGGCTGGCCCCGGCGATCCGGGTGAACGCGATCTGCCCCGGCTTCATCGGCACAAGGTGGTTTCGCGACGCGATGGACAAGGCCGCCTATGAAAAGACGGTGAGGAAGGTCGAGGCGACCACCCCGCTCGCCGCCGCCTCCGGCCCCGACGATATCGCCGACGCGGCGCTCTTCCTGCTTTCCGACGCCGCGCGGCATGTGACCGGGGAGCTGCTTCATGTCGATGCGGGGATACATCTCGGCTTCGCGCCGCTGAAAGCGCGTTGAGGCGCCCTCGACAGCGTTGCGGCGCGTCACTAGATATCGCCCGGCAGTTCCAACCCGCACCGGAGACCACCTCATGACTCTTCGCATCGGCGATATCGCGCCCGATTTTCAGGCGGAAACCACCGAAGGCCCGATCAGCTTCCATGGCTGGATCGGCGACGGCTGGGCGCTCCTGTTCTCGCACCCCAAGGATTTCACCCCGGTCTGCACCACGGAACTGGGCCGGCTCGCCAACATGAAGGCGGATTTCGACGCGCGCGGCGTGAAGCTGATGGGGCTTTCGGTCGATCCGGTCGAGAATCACGTCAAATGGTCGCAGGACATCGCCGATGTCTCCGGCCTCGCGCCGAATTACCCGATGATCGGCGACACCGAACTGAAGGTGGCGAAGCTCTACAACATGCTGCCCGCCGGCGCCGGCGACAGCGCCGAGGGGCGCACAGCCGCCGATAACGCCACGGTGCGCACGGTCTATGTGATCGGGCCGGACAAGCGCATCAGGCTGATGCTGGTCTACCCGATGACAACGGGGCGGAATTTCGACGAGATCCTGCGCGTGATCGACTCGATGCAGCTCACCGCACGCCACAAGGTCGCGACCCCGGCCGATTGGAGACAGGGCGAGGATGTGATCATCACCCCCGCCGTCTCCAATGAGGATGCGGAGAAGAGCTTCCCCGGCTTCAAGACGGTGAAACCCTATCTCCGGACCACCGCGCAGCCGAAATGAACCGGTCGCCGGGCGCCGTCAGGCGGCGTCCGGCTCCTCGCTGGCGTCGAGCCGGGAGCGGATGAAGGCGCCGGCGCGGGCCAGCGCCGTGTCGGCCTCGGGCGCGAGGCCGCGGAAGATCTGCCAAGCGTGCGGCGCGCCGGGGAACCATTCCAGCCGCACATCGCCCCCGGCGGCGCGGAGCTTCTCCGCCATCGCCGCGGCTTAGTCCTCCAGCAACTCGATCCGGCTCGCCTGTATCAGCACCGGCGGCGGCGCGGGCAGGTCGGCGAGGAGCGGCGAGGCGGTCGGCGCGCGGGCGTCCGCCCCCGAGACGTAGAAATCCCGCACCTCGTCTATACGCGAGGCCGGCAGCATCGGATCGGAGCGCGCGTTCCGCTTCAGGCTCGGCTGGTTGAGCGTGAGATCGAGCCAGGGCGAGAAGGCGGCGATGCAGGCCGGGTCCGGCAGCCCCGCCTCGCGCGCCGCCACCAGCGTCGCGAAGGCCAGCCCGCCGCCGGCGCTGTCGCCGGCGAAGGCGATGGCGCGGGGCTCATAGCCGGTCTGCAACAGGTCGCGATAGCAGGCCAGCGCATCCTCGACCGCGCCGGGCCAGCGGGTCTCCGGCGCCAGCCGATAGGCCGGAACCAGCGCCCGCGCGCCGGCGCAGCCGGCCAGTTCCGCCGCGACATGGCGATGGGTGGCGGGCGATCCCATCAGATAGGCGCCGCCATGCAGGTAAAGCACCACGGCGCGCCGCTCCGGCCGCCCCCGGCTGACCCATTCGATCGGGATCGGCCCCGCCGGCCCCTCGATCCGCCCGTCGATCACATTCACCCCGGAGGGCATGCGGAAGATCCGCCGCGCCGCGGATTCGAAAGCCGCGCGCGCCGTCGCCGGATTCCTCATCTT
>JBKECG010000037.1:0-10587 GCA_047974395.1 Pikeienuella sp.
GAAGAGCGAGAGCGGGAAATTTCCCCAGCTAAGCAGGAACGCGAACAACCCGGCGGAGACGAGTCCCGGCATCAGCAGCGGAAGCGTCACCTCGCGCAGGATCGTCCAGGTGCCGGCGCCCATGTCGCGCGCGGCCTCCTCCAGCGCCGGGTCGAAGCTGTAGGCCCGGATCGCCACGATCAGCGTCGCAATGGGTGCGATCCAGACCAGATGCGCCACGACGGCGGTCTTCCAGCTCGGGATGACGCCGACCGAGTTGAACCACATCAGCAGCGCCAGCCCCAGCACGGTCTGCGGAAAGAAGATCGGCAACAGGATCAGCTTCTGGAAGACCGTGCGATAGCGCCACTGATATCGAGCGAAGGCCAGCGCGCCGAAGAAGCCGACCGCCACCGAGATTACGGTGACGATCGCCGCCACCGACAGCGACGTCAGAAGCAGTTCGCTCACCGTGCCGCTGTTCAACGCCTCAGCGTACCATTTGGCGGAGTATTTCCTGATCGGGAAGGTGAGATAGCGCGCCCGCGACACCGAGGCGAAGGCCACCGAAACAAGCGGAAGATAAAGGAATGCGATGACCAGAAGGCCATAGACGAAAAGAACGATCCGGGTCGAGCGACTCGCGAGCATCAGCGTTTCCGTCCCATGATTGCGTCAAGATCCACGCGGGACACGCCGAACAGCGCCAGCCCCCCGATGATGACGATCAGGATCATCGACAGCGCAGACCCGAGCGGCCAGTTCTGTCCGAAGGTGAAGGCGGTCTCGACGTCGTCGGCGATGGCGACCACCGCCTGCCCCCCGAGGATCTTGCTTTCGGCGAGGGCGCCCGCCGCGAGAACGAAACTGAGCAGGGAACCCACGACGATGCCCGGCGCCGCCAGCGGGATCTCGATCTGGGTGAGGATCTGCCACCGCGTCGCGCCCAGATCCGCCGCCGCCTGACGGGTGTCGTCCGGCACCATCGAGATGCCCTGAGCCAACGGGAACAGCATGAAGGGCAGATAAACGTAGACCAGTCCGAAGACGATGATCGGCACGCCGTAGAGCGGGCTTTCGAAGCCGACTCCGGTCCAGGCGCGCAGATGGCCCTCGATCAGACCGCCCTTCATAAGAGTGAGCACCCAGCCGAAAAGTCGGATATTCTCCGATACGAACAGGCTCATGACCACCGCGATGGTCAGCACGAGCGTGAAACCGCGAAAAACCTTGGCCATGCCGTAGGCGAGCGGCCAGCAGACGATCAGCAGGATCGCAGTCGAAGCGAGCGCCATCCCGAGCGACCACAGCAGCGGCCTGTAGTAACCCTGAGAGAAGAACACCGAATAGGATGAAAAATCGGGCGTATGCCCCAGGCTGAAGACCTTCTGCGGCATGATCGAGAAAAGCGCCACCACGGCCAGAGGCGCCAGGAAGGCGATCAGCAGGATCGCCATCAGCGGCAGGGAGGACATCAGCCCCAGCTTGCTGTCCAGGCGCTTCATCCCGGATCTCCGATCACATGGGTTCTGGAGGCGTTGAACCCGAGAACGACGGATCGCCCCTCGGCGTTCTCCAGCCGCTCCTCGCGCAGCTTCTCGACGGTGATGATCTGTCCGTCCGCGCCTTCGACGGTGTACTGGATGCGCGAGCCAAGGGCGTATTCGGCGACGATCCTGCCCTTGACCATGTAGTCGAATTCCTGCCCCCCCTCGGCGAAGAAGATGTATTCCGGCCGCACCATGAGAAGCCCGGAGCCGCCTTCGGGGATCGTGCCCTGGGTCACGCCGTCGGTCACCGTCAGGTCGGAACCTCCAAGCCGCCCGCCCGCGCCGCCGACGACCTCAAAGAGGTTCACCTCGCCCATGAACTCGGCGACGAAACGGCTGACGGGGCTGTCGTAGATCTCATCGGCCACCGCGATCTGCTCGAAGCGGCCGCCTTTCATGATCGCGATCCGGTCGGACATCACCATCGCTTCCTCCAGCGAATGGGTGATGTAGACGAAGGTCTTTCCGGTGCGTGCGTGCAGATCCTTCAGTTCCTTTTCGAGCGTCTTGCGAAGACGATAGTCGAGCGCCGAAAGCGGCTCGTCGAAGAACAGGATCTCCGGGTCGAAGGCCAACGCGCGCGCGAGCGCCACACGCTGGCGTTCGCCGCCGGAACATTGCGAGATGCGCTTGTCGTAATAGTCCCGCGGCAGGCGCAACAGGTCGAGCAATTCAAGCGCCCGCGCGCGCCGCTTCTCCGGCGCCTCCTTGCGCAGTTTCAGCGGGAACTCGATGTTCTGCCCGACCGACATGTGGGGAAACAGCGCCAGCGACTGGAACACCATGCAGGTGGGACGCAGATTGGCCGGCGTCTGGTCGATCCGTTCGTCGCGCAGCAGGATTTCGCCCGAAGTCACCTCGTCCATCCCGACCAACAGACGGATGAGGGTGGACTTCCCGCTGCCCGAGGGCCCGACGATAGTGAAGAACTCGCCCTCCTGGATGTCGAGGTCGATACCCTGCAATGCAGTGAAATCGCCGAATTTCTTGACGACTCGGCGCAAACGCAGGAGGGTGGGTGACGTCATGTTGAACCTCAGGATATGCCCGCAGGCGCACTCCCGACACGGAGGGGACGGAAGCGCGCGGCGGGGAAAACGCGTTACGAGCGCCGGGCCGCCGAATAGATGCTGATCAGCGCGTCGTAGGAGGTGACGACGTCGTAATCGAGCGAGCGGGCCATTTCCTCGGCGAGCGAATCCATCTGGATCGCGTTCAGTTCTTCCTCGTCGAACTGGGCCATCACCTCGGGATTTCCCATCTGGCTGACGGGATTGTAGGTGCCCTCGGTAAACGCGACCGCCTTGGCGATCTCCGGCGCCTGCACGAATTCGAGGAAATCCTCGGCCAGTACGCTGGGGTCCGGGTTGTTCACCGCCGAGGTCAGTTCGACCCAGACGCAACCGCCCTTGCCGTCCACAGGTCCGGAGTTCGGCGTGATGGCGCGGACATTCGTCGACCCGTCATATCGCGCCGGCGACGCGGTATAGTTGCCGCCGGTGAAATAGGCGTCGATTTCACCGTTGATCAGCGCGATATTCATCGCCACGAGGTCGTCCGAGAGCAGCTTCGCTCCGCCGAATATCGCCTCGGCGGTCGACTTGAAGGCCTCCAGATCCGCGCCTTCTACGGGAGCGAAGGGATTCAGACCCGCCGTCAGACACATATGGATGACGTTCCAGTTGTCGTAGGTCAGAACGCCGTAGCGGTCCTTCATCGCCGGATCGAGGAACAGGTTCCAGCCCTGATCCTCGGCCATTTCCCGGCTGATGACGTCCGTGTTGACGACGAAGCTGAACGGGCCGTAGCGCTGCGGCAGGCCAATCAGCTCGCCGTCATCGGCGAAGGACAGGGGATAGGGCTTTGCGAATTCCGGAAGCATCTTGTCGAAATAAGGCATGAACCGCTCTTTGTTCAGCGGCTTGATCAACCCTTCGGGATAAAGCTGGTCGCGCGCCCATGGCTGGTTGACGTTGATCAGATCCCAGACCGTGGTCTCGCCGGCGCGCAGCTTGTTAATCATGTCCGGGTCCGAGGTTCCGCTTTCCGCGCGCACGGTCGCACCGCGATTGGCCGAGCGGAACGGGTCCAGAACCTGGTCGGAGTTGTATCCTTCCCAGCAAAGGATGTTCATTTGATCGTTGCGCGCCGCCAGAGCCGGCCTTCCGAACGAGCCGAAAGCCGCCGCTCCGGTCAGCGCGCCCGTTGCGCCGATGAAATGACGCCTGGAGAATTTCGTCATCGGTTTTCCTCTAATTGTTTGTTTTGGTCGATGGGCTTCTCCCGCCTTGTTCTGGCCTTGAGTCAGGAAGCGCGGCCCTCGATGCCGCCGAGCACCTCAGTGATCCGGTCGCGGGCCGTCGTCATCTCCTCAAGCGTCCCGGACATAAAGATCCGGCCCGTGGCTCCCATCATCTGAACGTCGTTGACCGTCAGTCCGGGAGCCGCCTTTTCCGCCTCGTTGGCCGCTACGCAGGCGAAGAGCGCCGGCGTCATCTCGTAGATCAGCAGGGCGACGCCGGGCACGAGGATCGACCCGTCGCGCGAACGGTTCAGGATGAGGGCGTGCTGATCGGAGAGAGCCTCGATGATGTCATGATACAGCACCTTGGGCGCGAGCTGGTCGGCGGGTTTCGCGCCGATGCCCTTCAGGATCGCCTTCCCGGCCGCGTCCAGTTGCTCCATCGTGTCGGCGTGAAGTTCCAGAAGTCCGAACTGACGCTCGGTGAACAGGATCCCCGGTTCCATATCCGGAGCGGCCTTGAGCGCCAGATCGGCGATGCGATGAATGCTGAGCGCCGGCGCCACCTCGATAATCAGTGAATTTTGCCCGCGGAACGGAGGATAGGCGCGCGCGCGCGTCGGAGACGACAAATAGGCCGCGAACTGCGGTTGCAGATCTTCGATCGGAAGATAAACGCGAAGTTCCGTCATGCCGTCGTCGTCCTTTCGCGATGCGCGCGCCGCTTACTTCGCAGCGTTGAAATGGGCGCCGAGATCGGCGTGCGGACGCGGGATGACATGCACGGCGGTCACATCGCCGACCTGGCTCGCGGCCTGGGCCCCGGCTTCCGTCGCCGCCTTCACCGCGCCCACGTCGCCGCGCACGACCACCGAGACCAGTCCGCCGCCGACTTCGTTGCGTGCGACGATCTCCACATTGGCCGCCTTGACCATCGCGTCGGCGGCGGCGAGCGCCGGGACGTATCCCTTGGTTTCGATCATTCCGATTGCGAGATTTGCCATGACGTTTTCCTTCGTTGCGTCCTATTTGGATTTTTCGTCGATCGAGCCGATGATGAGCGCATCGACCGGCGCGGTTCGTCCGCCGAAATAACTCGCCGCGACCGACCCCTGCGTCACCAGCACGGCTTCCTTGTCGGCGCAGCCCAGCGGGTCGAAGGCGACCAGACGACCGCCCCCTTCGGCCTCGACTTCGAGAAGACCGCCTGGAGGCAGGCTCTCCACATGGCGCGAAGACCAGACCTTTCCGATGACGCGAGCCTTGATCATGCTTCTGTCCTTTCGATCCGGATGCCCTTGCGTCGCGCCTCGTCCCTGGCCAGCGGCGTCAGGCGGCAGCGTTTGGACACCAGCAGCGTGCGCACGCCCGCGGCGAGTTCGGAGATGTCGCGCTCCGTGACCAGCGCCTTGTCGAGCGCGGCGCCGGCTTTCGGGCTGGGCGGGCCGGTGACGATGGGACGCGGCGGATGAGCGGCCGCCGGAGTCGGTCCGCTCAGAGCGAAGCGGATGCTCCCGTCGGCCACCCGTGCGGCGAAGTCGCCGCTTGCCGCCCGCGCCAGCAGATCCCGCGCGAACCGGTTCAGATCCTCGGACGAGCCGATCCGCACCGTCTCGACGACGCGATCCGCCTCGCCGCGAAGCGCGGCCAGCTCCTCGCGCAGGATCGCGCGAATTTCGTCGCGAAGCGCCGACATCAATCCGCTCCGGCATCGCGCAGGGCGCTTTCGGCCGCGTTGCGGGCGTTGCGCACATCGGCTTCGGTTCCGGCGAGATAGAGCCGCCCGTTGGCTCCGATCATGCGCATGTCGATCAGTTTGACGTCAGCCTCCTTCTCGGCCTCGTTGCAGGCGAGGATCGCGTAGGCCGCCGACTGGCATTCCAGCAGGTAGATGCTGTCGCCGCCGATCACCATCGACCCGAGCTTGTTGCGGTTCATCAGGAAAGCATGCTGATCGTCGACATTGGTCACGAGTTTCGAGGCGAGGATGCGGGGCCGGGCCACGTCGTCCATCGTCTGGCCCAGCGCCTCCAGAATGGCGGCCGCGCCGGAATGAACCTCTGCGGTGGAACGGGAATGAAACTGCAGCGTGCCGAACTGCCGCTCGACCACCAGCAAACCCGCGCGGACCTCGGCGCTCTTGAGTACCATGTCGGTCAGCGCCTCGATGTCCAGACCCGGCGCGATCTCGACGATCTGCGCAGCCATTCGCGACCGGGGCAGAGCCCCCCGCATCCAGGTCGAGATATAGGCCAGCGTCTGCGGCTGAAGCTGGTCGATGAAAATGGAGGCCCGCAACTCCGTCATGACCGGCCTCCGGTCAGGCTGCGCAGTTCTTCGAGGATCAACTGTCGCAGCTCGTCGCGCTGGATCGAGGATGCGCCCGGGCGTTCGCTCGCCATCGGAGAGGGCGTGATCTCGGGCGCGGCGTCGGTTCCGGTCAGGTCGATGGCGCCGACATCTGCGGGCGATTCCTTTGCGAATGCGATCCGGGTCCAGTGCACCAGATGCTGCGGTCCGACATTCTCACCCACGGAAGACCGGCCCGCGAAGCCGGTTCCGATCATGAAGGAGGGCGGCAGATAGGTGGCGAACCCGGCGGCGCCCTGGCTGCAGGGCGCGTTCACCACGACGCGATAGACCGGCGCTTCGCGGGAAAACTCGACCAAACGCGCGTGGTCGTCGCCATGGAACGCCGCCGAATGCCCCGCGCCGCGCTTCGCGGTGTATTTGACGAAGGTGAGCGCCTGCCGGAAATCGACCGCGACGGTCAGGGTCAGCACCGGGCAGAGTTTTTCCCGGAACAACTTGTCGTCCTGCCCCGGCGTGGGCGCAACCGGCACAAGCACCCTGACCGAGGGGCTGACGCGCAGGCCCGCCTTGTCGGCGATCCAGACCGCCGACTTGCCGATCGCCTCGACATTGAAGCCCTTCTCCGTCCAGAGATAGTCGCGCAGCCGATCGGTGTCGGCTTCGTTGCAGACATGCGCGCCGGCGGTGCGCAGGGCGCGCTCCAGATTTCCCCGGTTCTCCTCCAGCGTCAGCACGACGCTTTCATTGGTGCAGAGGATCGAATTGTCGAAGCTCTTGCTCTCGACCAGACAGCGCGCGGCTGCGTCCACCTGCGCGCTGGGATCGACATAGGCCACCGCATTGCCCGGCCCGACGCCGAGCGCGGGATTGCCCGAGGAATAGGCCGCGCGCACCATCGCGGAGCCGCCGGTGGCCATGATCACATTGATCCGGTCGGAATTCATGATGTCCTGAACGAGAGGCACCGAAGGCTCCTCGACGCACTGGATCAGGCCCGAAGGCGCGCCCGCCTCCTCGGCGGCCTGCGCCAGATGACGCGCCGCATCGGCCGAGCATTCCCTTGCCGCCGGATGCGGGCTCAGGACGATGGCGTTGCGGCTGAGGATCGCCAGCATCGACTTGTAGGTGATGGTGGCGATGGGATTGGTGGCCGGCGCGAGCGCGAACACCACGCCCGCAGGTTTCGGCATCTCGATGATCTTGCGGTCCCGGTCCACGCGCGGGGTGACCAGATCGAGATCGCGGTAATGGTCGAGGAGCGGGTGGGCGCAGAGCCGGTTCTTGAGCGTCTTGTGCTCGACCACGCCGAAACCGGTCTCGCGCACCGCCCATTCGGCGTAATGCGCCGCGCGCTCATGGGCCGCGCGCGCCACCGCTTCCGCGATCCGCAGCACGGCCTCGCGATCGAAGTACTGATAGTATTTGACCGCCCAGGCCGCGCGGCCGACCATCATCCGGGCGCCGGAAAGGGCGCGGTCGGGGACGTTCAGCAGCGGCGCCGCGCCAGCCTCCATCACGCAGCCCTCCGCATGGTCTTCAGCAACTGCCGCGCACGCGGCATGGCGGCGTCGAAGCGGTCCATGATCTCCTGACAAAGCTCCACATCCTTCACCACGCCGGGCTTGAACTGCAGCACGCGCTTGTCCAGCGAAGAGAAGATCGCCCAGACCCCGTTCTCATAGAGCGCCCGCGACACGGCGACCGCGCCTTCGGGATGATCGAACTCCAGTCCGAGCACGACCCCGCGCTGGCGCACGCCGACGAACAGATCGCTGTGGCGTTTCATCATCTCGGCCATCGATGTAGCGAAATATCGGGCGACGAAGTCGATATTCGAGATCACTTCGGGCCGTTGCAGCATCTCGATGACATGATGGCCGACCAGACAGCCCAGCTCCGAGCCGCCGGCGGTGCTGATATGGGCCGCGCCGTCCTCGACCTGCCACTGGCCGCATTCCTCGGTCACGAGGCAGGCGCTGATCGGGTAGATGCCGCCCCCCAGACCCTTTCCGCACACGAAAATGTCCGGCCGCAGACCGTATCCCTGCCAGCCCCACATCACGCCGGTGCGCATCAGCCCGGTCTGCACTTCGTCCGAGATGAACTTGGCGCCGTATTTGTGGCAGAGATCCTGGCAGGCTTTCAGATAGCCGTCCTTCGGCATCGGGAAGCCGTAGGTCGCGGGGATCGTCTCGATGATGAAGGCCGCGACGTCGCCCTTCTTCAGCTCGGCTTCGAGCGCGTCGGCGTCGTTGAACGGCACATGAACGAATTCGCCGGGACGGTCGGCGAGAAAGATTTTGGTGAACCTGTCGTCGCCGGTGGCCACCGAAAGCCCGGAATGACCGTGATATCCCTTGATGATCGAAACGATCTTCTTGCGCTTGGTTGCGTATCGGGCGGTCTTGATCGCGATCTCCACCGCCTCGGCTCCGCCGGCGCCGAAGATCGCGTATTTCATGTGCGGCGCAGTGTTGATAAGCTTTTCGGCGAAGGCCGCTCGAGCTACCGAGGGGAACCAGTGGTTGCCCATGTCGAAGTAGTCGAGCCCGGATTTCAGGACGTGCACCAGTTCCGGGTGACGATGTCCGAAATTGTAGGTGCCGCCGTTCAGGTGCAGGTCGATCAGACGTTTGCCCGACATGTCGTGGAGCAGGTAGCCCTCGCGCCGATCGATCACCATCGGCGTGCCGGCTTCGGTCCAGAAACTGACCTTGCCCGGGTTCCAGTACTCCGCCGCTTTTCGCAGCAGTTCGTCCTTTGAAGCGAAAGAGAAGTAGCCGTAGTCGAACACGTGATTCTCCTGTGCGCCCTCCCACAGAATGTATAAAAAAACTCTCCGATGTCCAACATAATATGTGGGATGTCGGTCATTTTGGCTGCTCGACTCCCACAACCTCGGCGGATACCGTTCATGCGAGGAGATCGCCTTGCTTAGAAAGCCGTCCAAGAAGCTCAGACGTCACAATGGGATACTCGATGCGCTCGCGCTCAACCCGACAATGCGGGTCAACGCGCTCGCGAGGGAATTGGACGTCTCCGCAGAGACCGTGCGCCGCGATCTGGTCGAACTCGAGCAAGCCGGCAGGATCAGACGCACCTATGGCGGCGCCGTCCGAGTCAGGGAATTCGAACCCGCCCTGACCGAACGTCTCAAACTGCACATTGAGGAACGCGACCGCATCGCCCGCCATGCGGTCGATCTTGTCGGCGACGCAGCGAGCATTTTCATTGGTGGCGGCGCGACCACGCTGCATTTCGCGCGCGCACTGCGGTCTACGGGTCGAAAGATCACCGTCCTGACGCCGACATTCAGCATCGCGACGGAACTTGCGTTGAACCCGCTGATCGAAGTCATGGTGCTGCCGGGCGTCGTGGAGCCGAAGGAAGGGCTGGCCTGCGGCCCGGAGACTCTACGATATATTGCTCAGTATAAGACGGCGTTGGCCGTCATGGGCGCATCCGCCGTGAACGAGGAAGGCGTAAGCGAGGCCTTGCTGGTCGCGGCGCAAATCTATTCCGCCATGCTCGACAACGCCGACAGGAACATGATCCTCGCCGACAGTTCGAAGTTCGGCAAGCGGTCTCTGCAGATGATCCTGCGCTGGAATAGCCGTGTTACGCTAATCACGGAAGCGGAGCCGCCGTCGGTTTTTCGACATCGGATAGAGCAGCTTGGCGCGATCCTGGCGGTGGCGTAACGATGGTCTTCGCTATAGAAGACATGGAAGAGCGCCATGTGCAGAATCCCTATCTTCGGGTACCGTACGCCCCTGAGAGGGTGTGTCAAAAGTCCCCGGCGGTTCCCGGTTTCGGTATCGCGCCATCGGCGGCGGTGAGGTGACGCCGGCTCTGGCGCGA
The DNA here is from genome assembly GCA_047974395.1 of Pikeienuella sp. Lineage (GTDB taxonomy): Bacteria > Pseudomonadota > Alphaproteobacteria > Rhodobacterales > Rhodobacteraceae > Pikeienuella. The sequence goes on from JBKECG010000037.1 coordinate 9,946, forward strand.
GACCGGCTCGATGGTGCCGAGTCCTATGGATGGCGACAAGCGCTCGGGCCAGCGATGGTCGAGGAGGCCGTGCACATCACGCTGGCCGAGATCGCCGAGCGGCTCGTGCCGATGCTCCGCCCCGGCGCACCGTGATCATGGACAACTTCTCCAGCCACAAGGGCGCGGGCGTGCGCGAGGCCATCGAGGCGGCCGGTACGAAACTGCGGTTCCTCCCGCCATACAGCCCCGACTTCAACCCGATCGAAAACGCCTTCTAAAAGCTGAAGGCGCTGCTTCGCAAAGCCGCCGCCCGCACCCGAGACGCCCTCTGGACCGCGACAGGCGTAGCTCTCGATGCCTTCACGCCAGACGAGTGCCGCAACTACTTCACCGCCGCAGGTTACAAGCCCGAGTGATAAGAATCTGCTCTAGCGAAGTTCGCGCTCCGAGAGCGTCAGCGCGGCGGATAGACTTACGCTTGGAGGCGCAGTCGGGCGTGTCGCACAAATAGTAAGGATAGAGTTGATTCCTTCCCTTCGACCAACAAGAGGTCATGGGCTGATCGCAGTCATCACGGTGAACGAAACCACGCAGCGGGAAATCCTCATTGATATCTTTCCTGGCTGGCGCGTTCAGCGTGCCCTTGAGACGCGCCTGAAT
>JBKECG010000369.1:0-19448 GCA_047974395.1 Pikeienuella sp.
GCGGAGGAATTCGGCATCGGCACCGCGGCGCTGGTCGCCATGGGCTGCATCATGGTGCGTCAGTGCCAGTCCAACACCTGCCCGGTCGGCGTCTGCGTGCAGGATCCGCGTCTGCGCGAGAAATTCACCGGCACCGCGGACAAGGTGGTCAATCTCTTCACCTTCATCGCCACCGAGATCCGCGAGATCCTGGCCGAGATCGGCGCCCGCTCGCTGGAGGAGATCATCGGCCGCGCCGATCTTCTGGCCCAGGTCAGCCGCGGGGCGGAGCATCTGGACGATCTCGACCTCAACCCGATGCTGGTCCGGGTCGATGAGGGGGCGGCGCTCACCTATCCGATGGGGAAGGCCCGGAACGAGGTGCCGGACACGCTGGACGCGCAGATCGTCGCCGACGCCCAGCCCTTCTTCCGCGATGGCGAGAAGATGCAGCTTTCCTACACGGTGCAGAACACGCTCCGCACCATCGGCACGCGGGCCTCATCGCATATCGTCCGCCGCTTCGGCATGCGGAACGAATTGCAGGAAGGGCATCTGACCGTGCGGCTCAACGGCTCCTGCGGGCAGAGCCTCGGCGCCTTCGCCGCGCCCGGGTTGAAGCTGGAGGTCTATGGCGACGCCAACGACTATGTCGGCAAGGGCCTTTCCGGCGGGATGATCACCGTGCGCCCGCCGCTCGGCAGCCCGCTGGTCCCCGAGGACAACACCATCATCGGCAACACCGTGCTCTACGGCGCCACCGCCGGCAAGCTCTTCGCCAATGGCCGCGCCGGCGAACGTTTCTGCGTCCGCAATTCCGGCGCGACCGTGGTGGTGGAGGGCTGCGGCTCCAATGGTTGCGAATACATGACCGGCGGCGTCGCGGTGATCCTCGGCCGGATCGGCGACAATTTCGGGGCCGGCATGACCGGCGGCATGGCCTATATCTATGACCCGAAGCGGGGCTTCGACGTGCGCGCCAACCCGGAGAGCATCTCATGGCGGCGGATCGGCTCCGCCTATTGGGAGGCGGAGCTGAAGGCGCTGGTCGAGGCGCATTTCCGCGAGACCGCGAGCCCGCGCGCCGAACAGATCCTCCGCGACTGGGATGTCGCCCTCGGCGATTTCCTGCAGGTCTGCCCGAAAGAGATGCTGAACCGCCTGCCGGCGCCGCTTTCGGACGAGGCAGAGGCCGGCGTCGCCTGAGGCCGAAGCAAAGGGCAGGGCGATTGTCGCCCTTCCGCTTCTCGGATAGGTCTGGCGCATGCGCGCTGAGGGGTCCTTGCCGGCGGTGGACGCCGCGATGAGAATGCGGGCGGGCGCGTGAAGCGTCTGCGCCGGATTTTCCGCGCGCTCAGGCGCCGCCTGCTGCGCCTCATCCTCTGGGCGGTGGTTTTTTGCGTCGCCTGGGTGATGGCCTATCGCTGGATCAACCCGCCCGTCACCTATCTCATCGCCGCGGAGTGGTTCCGGCTTGGCGATGTCAGCCGCGACTGGCGCGATCTTGATGAGATCTCGCCGCATCTGGCCCGCGCGGTGATGGGCGGCGAGGATGCGCGTTTCTGCGCGCATTACGGGTTCGACCTTGTGGAGATCAGGAAGGCGCTGGCCGAAAACCGCCGTCGCGGCGCCTCCACGCTCAGCCAGCAGGTGGCGAAGAACGCCTTTCTCTGGCCCGACGCCAACTGGGTACGGAAGGGGCTGGAGGCGGGTTTCACCCTGTTGATCGAGCTTTCATGGCCGAAATCCCGGATCATGGAGGTCTATCTCAACATCGCCGAGATGGGCCCCGGCGTTTTCGGCGCCGAGGCCGCCGCCCGCCACTGGTTCGGCAAATCCGCCGCCGACCTTACGCTCCGCGAAGCGGCGCGCATCGCCGCGATCCTGCCCAATCCGCGCGAGCGGAACGCGGCCAGCCCCTCCGGCCGGATGCAGCGCCGGGCCGCTCGGATCGTCGCCGGGGCGGAGACGCTCCGCGTCGATGGGCGGGCGGATTGCGCGGCGCCCTGACCCGCGCCGGCGCCCCGGAGTTGCTTTCCCGCGCCCGAGCAGGCAAATCAGGCGGAAAATGACAGGATCGAGCCCTATCGACATGCGTCGCCTCTTTCATCTTCCGCTTTCCCCCTTTTGCCGCAAGGTTCGGCTCGCGCTCGGTGAGAAACGCATCGAAGCCGAACTGGTGGAGGAGCGCCCCTGGGACCGGCGCATTGATTTCCTGCGCCTGAATCCGGCCGCCTCGGTTCCGGTCTTCGTGACCGCCGAAGGGGCGGCGATCTCGGATTCTAACGCGATCTGCGAATATCTGGAGGAGACTGGCCCCGCGCCGCGGCTTCTCCCCTCCGACCCGATCGACCGGGCGGAGGCGCGCCGGCTGGTCGCCTGGTTCGACGACAAGTTCCACCGCGAGGTGACGGTGAACCTCGTCTATGAGCGGGTGAACAAGCGGCTGCGCAAGGCCGGCTACCCGGACAGCGCCTTCGTCAAGGCCGGGGCGAAGAACGTCAAATACCATCTCGAATATATCGGCTGGCTGATCGACGGGCGGAAATGGCTGGCCGGCGATGAACTGTCTCTGGCCGATTTCGCCGCCGCGGCGCATCTCTCCTGCCTCGATTATTGCGGCGATTGCCCGTGGGAGGTCTCGCCGCCGGCGAAGGACTGGTATGCGCGGGTGAAATCCCGCCCCGCCTTCCGCCCGCTTCTGGCCGACCATATCCCCGGCTTTCCGCCCAAGCCCCATTACGCGGATCTGGACTTCTGACCATGGGCGGCCTGCGCGCCGCGCTGGAAGACCGCGCCCGCGCCGAAGGCTTCGCCGCGATCGGCGTCACCCGCCCCGACGCCATGTCGGCGGAGACCCGCCCGGCGCTGGCGCGGTTTCTGGAGACGGGTCGCCATGGGGAGATGGGCTGGATGGAGGAACGCGCCCATTGGCGGGGTGATCCGGCCGCGCTCTGGCCCGCGGCGCGCTCGGTGATCATGCTGGCGGAGGATTACGGGCCCGAGACCGACCCCCGCGCGCTGGCCGACATGGCCGACCGGGGCGCGATCTCCGTCTATGCGCGCGGGCGCGACTATCACGACATCGTCAAGAAGCGCCTGAAACGGCTCGGCCGCTGGCTGGTCGAGGAGACCGGCGAGGAGATCAAGGTCTTCGTCGACACCGCGCCGGTGATGGAGAAGCCGCTGGCCGAGGCCGCCGGGCTGGGCTGGCGCGGCAAGCACACCAATCTCGTGAGCCGCGATCTCGGCTCCTGGTTCTTTCTCGGCGCGATCTTCACCACCGCCGAGATCGAGCCCGACGCGCGTCATGAGGAACGCTGCGGCCAGTGCCGGCGCTGTCTGGACGTGTGCCCGACCGCCGCCTTTCCCGCGCCCTATCAGCTCGATGCGCGGCGCTGCATCTCTTACCTGACCATCGAGTTGAAAGGGCCGATCCCTCGCGCCATGCGCCCGTTGATCGGCAACCGGATCTACGGCTGCGACGATTGCCTCGCCGCCTGTCCGTGGAACAAGTTCGCCCGCAAGGCGGCGGAGGCGCGCTATCTCGGGCCGGAGGCCCTGCAGGCCCCGAAGCTCGGCGAACTCGCCCGGCTGGACGACGCCGGTTTCCGCGCGCTTTTCGCCGGCTCTCCGGTGAAGCGGACCGGGCGGGACCGGTTTCTGCGCAATGTCCTGACCGCCATCGGCAATTCCGGCGATCCGGCGCTGGTCGGGGCGGCGAGGCCGCTGCTGGAGGATGAATCGGCGCTGGTGCGCGGCGCGGCGGTCTGGGCGCTCTCGCGGCTGCTGCCGCCGGCCGAATTCGCGCGGCTCCGCCGCCCCGACCCTTCGGCGGAGGTGGAGGCGGAATGGCGCGCCGCGCTCGGGCCGGGCTGACGGGCCGCCGGCGTCAGACCCTTCTCCGCAGCAGCCAGACGAAGAACATCCCGCCGACAAGACCGGTGACGATGCCGATCGGGATATCCTCGGGCGCCATCAGCAGGCGCGCCGCGATATCGGCCCAGACCAGAAAGATCGCCCCGGCGAGGGCCGAGGCCGGCAGAACCCGCGCGTAATCGCCGCCGACCAGCATCCGCACGATATGCGGAATCATCAGGCCGACAAAGCCGATGATGCCGGAAAAGGCGACCATGCAGCCGGTCAGCAACGCCCCGGCGACGAAAACCGACAGCCGGAAACGGGCGACGGGAATGCCGAGGGTCGAAGCGGTCTCGTCGCCGATGGTCATCGCGTTCAGCCGCCCGGCGTTGATCATGAACCAGAAGCCGCAAGCTGCGAGAATCAGCGCCGGATAGAGCAACTGCCCCCACTGCGCGAGGCCGAGCCCGCCAAGCATCCAGAAGACGACCGTCTGCGCCGCCCGTGGATCGCCCAGAAAGATCAGCACATTGGCGCAGGCCATGACGATGAAGGATACGGCGACCCCGGCCAGCACCAGCCGGTCGGCGCTGGCGGCGCGGGCGAAACTGGACACCGCCAGCACCAGAAAGGTGGAGCCGAGCGCCCCGGCGAAGGCCAGAAGCGGCACGGTCAGCAGGCCGAGGAACAGCCCGGTATGCAGCAGCGCCAGAATCGCGCCGAAGGCCCCGCCGGCCGAGACGCCCAGGAGATGCGGATCGGCCAGCGGATTGCGCGTGACCGATTGTAGGCTGGCCCCGACCATGGCCAGGCCCGCGCCCACCATCGCCGCCAGCAGCGCCCGCGGTAGCCGGATATCCCAGATGATGGCCGCCTGACCGCTGGTCCAGCCCGGCGCGCCGGTTCCGGGGGCGATGTGGTCGACAAGCACGCCCCAGACCGTGGCGAAGGGCACTTCCGCCGCGCCGAGGCTGACCGCCGCCGCGATCGACAGGGCCAGCGCGGCGAGGCCCGGCGCCGCCAGCAGCGGCGTGAAGAAGCTCCGACGGGCGGAGGCGGTGCGGGCGCGGCCGGTCATTGCGCGCGAAAGGCCTGCGCCAGCTTGCGCACCGCCCGGATATTGCGCGGCCCGGGCGTCGCCTCGACATATTCGAGCACGACGAAGCGGTCGTTCCGAACGGCGGCGATGTCGGCGAAGGCGGGATTCTGCGTCAGGAAGGCCCGTTTCTGCGCGGCGGTGACGTCGCCGTAATTGACGATCACGATGATCTCGGGGTCGCGTTCGACCACGGTCTCCCAGCCGATCGTGGCCCAGCTCTTTTCGAACTCATTCATGATGTTGACGCCGCCGGCCGCCTCGATCAGCGCATTGGGCATGGCGTAGCGTCCGGCGGTGAAGGGAGCGTCCTCGCCGCTGTCATAGACGAAGACCCGCGGCGGGCGGGGCAGGGGCGCGGCCTCGGCGATGATGGCGTCCAGTTCGGCGCGATACCGCGCGACCAGCGCCTCCGCCCGTTCGGACAGGCCGAAGATCGCGCCGAGATTCAGGAGGTCGTTATACATGTCCTCCATGCTGGCGGCCTGCTTGTCCATGATCTGGGCGCAGCTTTCGGTCAGCTCGTAAACGCGGACGCCGAAAGGGGCCAGCGTCTCGGGCGTGGTCTCGCCGCCGATGCGCATGCCGTAATTCCAGCCGGCGAAGAAGAAATCGGCGCCGGCCCCCAGAAGGACCTCCTTGCCGGGGTATTTCTCGGCGAGTTCCGGCAGTTCGGCGACGCCGGCCCGGATTTCCTCGTCGAATTTGGTCCAGCCGCTGACGCCGGTGTAGCCGACCATGCGGTCGGTCAGGCCGAGGGCGAGCATCATCTCGGTCAGGTTCACGTCATGGGAGACGGCGGCCCGGGGCGCTTCCTCGAAAGTCACCTCCCGGTCGCAGCTTTTCACCGTCACCGGAAAGGCGAAGGCGGGACTGGAGAGCGCGAAAAGCGCCGCGGCGGAGGCGATGATCCTCATCAGGCTCCCTTTCTAGAGATGGAAGGTGAGATGCGCCTCGCCGCTCGGGCTCAGCATCTGGCGGCGGACGCGCAGGCCGAAGGCGCGGGCGATCAGATCCTCGGTCAGCACCTCGGCAGGCGGGCCGCAGGCCAGCATGCGGCCCTCGGCCAGGATCAGCAATTCGTCGGCGAACCCGGCGGCGAGGTTGATGTCATGCAGGCTGGCGACGATGGTCGGGCCCAGCCCGCGGACAAGGGCCAGCACCTCCAGTTGGTGGCGGATGTCGAGATGGTTGGTCGGCTCGTCGAGGATCAGCAGCCGGGGCTGCTGCGCCAGCGCCCGCGCGATCATCACCCGCTGACGTTCGCCGCCCGAAAGCGTGCCGAAGATCCGCATCTCGAAACCGCCGAGATCCAGCCGCGCGAGCGCGTCGCGCACGATCTCCGTCTCCGCCGCGCCGCCGGCGGCGAAGGCGTGGCGGTGCGGGGTGCGGCCGAGGGCGACCACCTCGGCGACGGTCAGCGCGAAATCCGCCGGTTGCTCCTGCAGCACCGCGGCCACCGAACGGGCGGCTTCGCGCGCGCCGAGCGACCAGAGATCCGCGTCATCCAGCAGGATGCGCCCGCCGGCCGGGCGCAGATAGCGATAGAGCAGGCGCAGCAGCGTCGATTTTCCCGCGCCGTGCGCGCCGACGACGCCAAGGATGCGGCCCGGCGCGACCGAGACGGAGCAGGGGTGCAGGATGGTCGAGCCGCGCCCCGGCCCCCAGGCCAGCGCCTCGGCGCGGAGGCCGGCGGCGGTCACTGCGCCGGCTCCGCGCGCCTGCGCGGCGCGGCGGAAGGAAGCGGAGCGGCGGCGTAGGGTTTCATTGGCCTCGATCCGTTTTGAATGTGGGTGGTGATAGATATGTGTTATGTGATAACATTTCAATCATATTGGAAAATCACGCTGCGCCCGCCGCCTTTTTCGCCGGTTTCTTCTCTTCACCCGCCAGTTTCGCCAGATCGCGCGCGATGGCGAAGGCGCCCTTCACGCGCGTATCCTCGTCGCGCCAGTCGCGACGAATGGCGAGCTTGTTGTCGCGGATCTTCGCCCGGCCGCGCTCGCTTTCGATATAGCGGACCAGCCCGCCGGGATATTCGCAGCGGTCGCCGCGGAACTGGACCACGCCGCCGCGTTCGCCGGCGTCGAGCTTCTCGATCCCGGCGCGCCGGCACAGGGTCTTGATCCGGGCGATGCGCAGCAGGGTCTCGACCTCGGCCGGGGGCTTGCCGAAACGGTCGTGAAGCTCGGCGGCGAAACCTTCGAGATCGGTCCGCGTCTCCAGCCCGGAGAGCCGGCGGTAGAGGCCGAGCCGCAGATCCAGATCGGCGACGTAATCCTCCGGGATCAGCACCGCGACGCCGAGACTGATCTTCGGCGACCAGGTCTCGTCGATCTCGGTCAGCCCGTCGATATCGCCGGTGCGGAGCTTGGCGATCGTCTCCTCCAGCATCTCCTGATAAAGCTCGTAGCCGACCTCGCGGATATGGCCGGATTGCTCCTCGCCGAGGAGGTTCCCGGCCCCGCGACTGTCCATGTCATGGCTGGCCAGCGTGCAGCCGGCCCCGAGACTGGCGAGCGAGGAGAGCACCTTCAGCCGCTTTTCCGCCGCCGGGGTCAGGGGTTTGCGCGGCTCGGTGGTGAAATAGGAATAGGCCCGCACCTTGGAGCGCCCGACCCGGCCCCGGATCTGATAGAGTTGCGCCAGGCCGAACATGTCCGCCCGGTGCACGATCAGCGTGTTGGCGGCCGGAATGTCGAGACCGGATTCGACGATGGTCGTGGCCAGCAGCACGTCATATTCGCCGTCGTAGAAAGCGTTCATCCGCTTGTCCAGCTCCCCGGCCGCCATCTGGCCATGGCAGGTGATGAAGCTGATCTCGGGGACCTGATCACGCAGATACTCCTCCTGCTCGGCGAGGTCGGAGATGCGCGGGACGACGAAGAAGCTCTGGCCGCCGCGGTAACGCTCGCGCAGCAGGGCCTCGCGGACGGTGACGGGATCGAAGGGCGCGACATAGGTGCGCACCGCCAGCCGGTCCACCGGCGGGGTCGCGATCAGCGATAGCTCGCGCACGCCCGACATCGACATCTGCAAGGTGCGCGGGATCGGCGTCGCCGTCATCGTCAGCACATGCACGTCCGAGCGCAGGCGCTTCAGCCGCTCCTTGTGGGCGACGCCGAAATGCTGCTCCTCGTCGATCACCAGCAGGCCGAGATTACGGAATTTTATACCCTTGGCCAGCAGGGCGTGGGTGCCGACGACGATATCCACCGTCCCGTCGGCCAGTCCGGCGCGGGTCGCCTCGGCCTCTTTCGCGCCGATGAAGCGGGAAAGCTGGCGCACTTTCAGCGGCGTTCCCTTGAACCGTTCGGCGAAGCCGCGCGCGTGCTGGCGGGCCAGCAGCGTCGTCGGGCAGATCAGCGCCACCTGCGCCCCGGACATGGCGGCGACGAAGGCGGCGCGGAGCGCCACCTCGGTCTTGCCGAAGCCGACATCGCCGCAGATCAGCCGGTCCATGGGGCGGCCGGCGGAAAGATCGTCCAGCACGTCCTCGATGGCGTGAAGCTGGTCGTCGGTCTCATCATAGGGGAAGCGGGCGCAAAATTCGTCCCACATCTGGTCCGGCGCGGTCAGCTTCGGGGCCTCGCGCAGCATCCGTTCGGCGGCGACGCGGATCAGCTTTTCCGCCATGTCGCGGATGCGTTCCTTCAGCTTCGCCTTCTTCGCCTGCCAGGCGCCGCCGCCGAGGCGGTCCAGAAGCCCCTCGGCATGGCCGTAGCGGGAGAGAAGCTCGACATTCTCGACCGGCAGATAAAGCCGGTCGCCGCCGGCGTATTCCAGCTCCAGGCATTCATGCGGCGCGCCGAGCGCGGTCACCGTCTTCATGCCGGTGTAGCGGCCGACGCCGTGCTCGACATGGACCACGAGATCGCCCTGCGCCAGCGTCCCCGCCTCGGCGATGAAATTCGCCGCCCGGCGCTTTCTGCCCTTGCGGATCAGACGTTCGCCGAGAATGTCCTGCTCGGCGATCACCGTCAGGTCTTTGGCGGTGAACCCCGCCTCCAGCGGCCAGGTGACGAGGCGGAGCGCGCCCGCAGGCGCCGCCTCCACATCGGACCAGCGGGCGGCCGCGGCGGCGCCCTCCAGCCCGTGATCGGCCAGCATCGCGCCCATGCGCTCGCGCGCGCCGTCGGACCAGGAGGCGATGACGACGCGGCCATGTTTGCGCCGGTCGCGGACGTGATCGGCCAGCGCGTCGAAAAGATGCGCGTCCTCCTTCTGCCGCTCGGGGGCGAAGTTGCGACCCATGCGGGCGCCGAGGTCGATCACCCCCGGCCCGGGCGGCTGCGCATGCGGGGTCAGTCGGCGCACGGGGCGGCCGGCGAGGCGGCCTTCCAGTTCATCGGGAGACAGGTAGAGCGCGGTGGGCGGGGTCGCCTTGTAGACGCCCTGGCCGAGTTTGCGGTCCTTCGCCGCCGCGGCGCGGGCGCTGTAATGCTCCTCGACCTGGGTCCAGCGGGCGGCGGCGGCGTCATCGGCGAGATGATCCAGAGAGACCGGCGCCCCCGGCAGATAGTCGAAGATCGTCTCCATCCCGTCATGGAAGAGCGACGCCCAATGCTCCATGCCCTGATGCTTGCGCCCGGCGCTCACCGCCTCATAGAGCGGATCGTCCAGCCCGGCGGCGCCGAACATCTCCCGATAATTCCTGCGGAAACGGGCGATGGAGTCGGGGTCGAGCGAGGCTTCCGTGGCGGGGGCGAGATCCACCCGCTCGATCCGCTCGATCGTGCGCTGGGTCTCGGCGTCGAAACGGCGGGCGCCGTCGAGCGCGTCGCCGAAGAAATCGAGCCGGACCGGGTGGGCCGCCCCCGGCGGAAAGATATCGACGATACCGCCCCGGAGCGCGAAATCGCCCGGCTCGCTGACGGTCGAGGCGCGGTTGAACCCGGCGCGGGTCAGGTGATCGGTCAGCCCGTCGAGATCCACCCGCTGGCCGACGGCCGCGCTCCAGCTGCCGTTCGCCACATCGGCCCGCGCCGGCGCGCGCAGGGTGGCGGCGTTCACCGTGGCGAGGATGATCGTCGGTGCCGCCAGCCCCTCCGCCAGCGCCGCGAGCGTCGCCATGCGCTCCGCCGTGATCGCGGCGTTCGGGGAAATCCGGTCATAAGGCGTGCAGTCCCAGGCCGGAAAGCGCAGCACCGGCAGATCGGGCGCGAAAAAGCCCAGTGCGTCCTCCATCGCCGCCGCCCGCCGGTCGTCGCGGGCGATATGCAGAACCGGCGCGCCATGCGCGCGGGCGAGATCGGCGAGAAAGCGCGCGTCATAGCCTTCGGGCGCGCCGCCGACGCGCAGGTCTGTGGTGGAAATGGCGGCGTCCTTCATCCGGCGGCTCCAAATGGAAACGGCCCCCGGCCTTCCCGGCGGGGGGTGATCGTCGCGTCGGGCCTCAACTAAGGCGCCGTCGCCCGCGCCTCAAGCGCCGTATGGGGCGAAGGCGCGGCGTTTCGCGCCCGGTTCAGCGATCCGGCGGGGTCCAGTCGCTTTCGGCCGGCGCCTTGCGGGCCAGCCGCAGCGCCAGGCCGAGCGCAGCGCCGGCCCCGATGGCGACCGTCAGGTCGATCAGCACCGTCAGGAGCAGGGTGAGCAGCAGCAACAGCCGGTCGCTCCGGCGGGCGCGCGCATATTCCGCCCATTTATGCGGCTCGCTCATATTCCAGGCGGTCACGATCAGAAGCGCGGCCAGCGCCGGCATGGCCAGATATCCCGCGAGCGGCGCGGCGATGAGCATGACCAGAAGGATGGTGAGCGCATGGACGATCCCCGCCACCGGGGTCTTGCCGCCGGCGCGGATATTGGTGGCTGTCCGCGCGATGGCGCCGGTGGCGGGAAGGCCCCCGAACAGCGAGGAGGCGATATTGGCGGCGCCCTGCGCCGTCAACTCGGCGTTGGGGCGATGATGGCCGCCGATCATCCGGTCGGCGACCATCGCCGAGAGAAGCGACTCGATCCCCGCGAGAAAGGCGATGATCAGCGCGGAGGGAAAAAGCTCCACGATGCGGGGCCAGGAAAGCGCCGGGAAGGACGGCGCCGGCAGCGAGGAGGGCAGTTCGCCGAAGCGTGACCGGATCGTCTCGACCTCCAGTCCCGGCAGGGCCGCCAGCCCCGAGGCCAGCGCCACCGCGAAGATCAGTCCGGGAAAGCGCGGCGCGATCCGCCGGAAGGCGACGATCAGCGCCATCGCCAGAACCGCGATCAGCAGCGCGGGGAGGTTCAGCGTCTCGCGCGCCCGCCAGAGCGCCGGGATTTTCTCAAGAAATTCGGCCGGAAGCGCGGCGATGGAGAGGCCCAGAAAATCCTTGATCTGGCTGGTCGCGATGATGACGGCGATGCCGATGGTGAAGCCGTTGACCACGGCCTCCGGGATATGCGCGATCAGCTTGCCGGCCCTGAAATAACCCGCGACCAGAAGGATGATCCCGGCCATGAAGGTGGCGAGCACCAGCCCGTCATAGCCATGTGTGGCGATCACCCCGAAGACGACGACGATGAACGCCCCGGTCGGCCCGCCGATCTGCACCCGGCTGCCGCCGAGCGCGGAAATCAGGAAACCCGCGACGATCGCGGTCGCGAGCCCCTTCGCCGGATCGGCGCCAGAGGCGATGGCGATGGCGAGGCTGAGCGGCATCGCCACCATGGCGACGGTCAGCCCGGCGATGAGGTCGGCGAGAAACTCGCCCCGATCATAGGTCTTGAGCGTCGTCAGTATCTTCGGCTGGCGCATGGAGTCCGGCCTCTGGTCGTCTTCGGGCTTCGCCGGGGATGTTCGCGCAACGCGTCCCATCCTTCAATGCCGCCGGTCGTTCCGCGCCCCGGGCGTTTGGCGCGGCGAAAGACCGCCATGGGGAAACTTGTCCGCGCCCGCCGGTCATGCGATGACCTTCGCTCCAAGCTCGCAAGGATGGATGCCAGCCATGACCGAGAGCGTCGTCGCGCCCTTTCCGCTAGCCCGCCCACGCCGCATGCGGCGCGCGCCCTGGATTCGCGACCTGGTGCGGGAGACGAGTTTGACCCCCGGCGATCTGATCTGGCCGATCTTCGTTCGCGAAGGATTCGATATCGAGGAGCCGGTCGCCTCCATGCCCGGGGTCAACCGGCTCAGCATCGACCGCGCGGTGATCGCGGCGGAGCGGGCCTTGAGCCTCGGCATATCCTGCATCGCGCTTTTCCCGCAGACGCCGAAGGAGCGGCTCTCCGAGGAATGCGAAGAGGCGTGGAGCCCCGAGAATCTCGTGAACCGGGCCACCCGCGCCATCAAGCAGGCGGTTCCCGATATCGGCGTTCTCCTCGATGTCGCGCTCGATCCCTATTCGATCCACGGCCATGACGGGATCCTGCGCGGCGATGAGGTCCTGAATGACGAAACCCTGATCGCGCTGGAGAAACAGGCCCTCGCCCATGCGGAGGCGGGGGCGGATATCCTCGGCCCCTCCGACATGATGGACGGGCGCATCGGCGTGATCCGGCAGGCGCTGGAGACGCATGATTATCCGAACACGATGATCATGTCCTACGCGGCCAAGTTCGCCTCGGCCTTTTACGGCCCGTTCCGGGATGCGGTCGGCGCGGCCGGCCAGCTTTGCGGCGACAAGAAGACCTATCAACTCGACCCGGCAAATGGCGATGAGGCGATGCGGGAGATCGCGAGCGATCTTTCCGAAGGGGCGGATCTGGTTATGGTCAAGCCGGGCATGCCCTATCTGGATATCATCCGCCGGGCGAAGGACCGTTTCGGCGCGCCGACCTTCGCCTATCAGGTCTCGGGCGAATACGCGATGCTGGCGGCGGCCTGCGACAATGGCTGGCTGGATCGCAAATGCGCGGTGGCGGAAAGCCTGATGGCGTTCAGGCGCGCGGGCTGCGACGGCGTTCTCACCTATTTCGCGATAGAGTTCGCCGAGGCGCTGGCGGCGGAGACCTGAGCCTCCGCGACCTGTTCATGCGGTATCAGGCGGAGGCGCCCTTCCGGCGGGCGCGGCCGGCGCCCCAGAGCCCGGCCAGACCGGCCAGCAGAAGCGGCCCGGTCGCCGGCAGCGGCACTGCGGAGACTGACGACGCGGCGGTGATCTCCAGCCCCCAGCCGCTCAGCATGCCGGTGTCGCCGCTGGCCAGGTCGGAGATGGTCAGCGTCCAGACCCCGCCCGCCTTCGTCCCGACAAAGGTCGAAAGCGGCTGCTGAATGGACAGGCGATCGACATTGAACGACCCCGTATGGGGCGCGGTCGCGTCACGCAGGTTCACCAGCGCCTGATCGTCGATCACGGTGTCGATGAAATGGTCGGGCGTGGCCATGTTCTGGAAGATGCCCCGGCCGCCGTACCAGTCGATGATCATGGCGCTTGCGCCGTTCGGCCCGGTCAGCGCGATCCGAAGATCGGCGACCGACGTATGCCGGATATCCGACAGGATCAGGTTGATGTCGCCGATCTCGCCTTCTTCGGCGACCAGGGTTGAAGTGATGGTCGAATGACTGCTGATGACCTGCGAAGTATCGCTGCTGTAGTAGGTGGCCGCATTGGCGGCGCTCGCCCCGACCATCACGAAGATGACGGCGGCGGCGAAGGATTTTACGCACATTCCGGTTGATTTTCCCTAGGTTGCAAATCTGGATGTGATTAACGCCTTATGGTGGTAAAAAGAAGACTGGATTTAAGGGTTTCCGCCATATTCGCATTATTTGTCGGATCATTTTATTAAAAGAATATTATCCAATTATAGTGATGTGATTCAGGCTGAGATGCGCCATGAATGATGGATGACAGCGCGCGCGATATCGAACAGACTCCCCCGACGCCCATCGCGAAGGAGCACCGAACCATGCGCCGCTTCCTGACGCCGCTTCTGCTGCTGGCGGCGCCCGCCGCCGCCGATATGTATGACAGTTCCGCCGGGCCGCTACAGGTGGCGCCGGTCGTCGAGGGGCTGGACCACCCCTGGGGCTTCGTCTTTCTCCCCGATTTCGAGGAGACCGGCGCGCTTCTGGTCACCGAACGCTCCGGCGCGCTGCGGCTTTTCGAGCGCGGCGCGCTGTCGGCGCCGATCGAGGGCGCGCCGGAGGTCGCCGCGCGCGGGCAGGGCGGGCTTCTGGATGTGGCGCTGGCCCGCGATTTCGCGGAAAGCGGCGAGATCTATCTCAGCTATGCGGCTCAGGAGGGGACCTTCTCCACCCGGACCGAGGTCGCGCGGGCGCGGCTGGAGCGGGGGGCGGCGCCCCGGCTCGACGGTCTGACGGTGATCTTCCGTCAGTCGCCGGCGTCGAATTCGGGCCGGCATTACGGCTCGCGGGTGGTGGTCGCGCCGGACGGCTCGCTTTTCATCACGCTGGGCGAGCGGGGGGACCGGCCGGCGGCGCAGGATCTCTCCACCCATTTCGGCAAGGTGGCGCGGATCGACCGCGACGGCGCGCCCTGGCCGGGCGGCCCGTTCATCGACCGGGAGGGCGCGCTGCCGGAGATCTGGTCCTATGGCCATCGCAACCCGCAGGGCGCGACGCTTGACCGAGAGGGGCGGTTATGGGTTTCCGAACATGGCGCGCAGGGCGGCGACGAGATCAACCGGCCCGAGGCCGGGCTGAACTATGGCTGGCCCGAGATCAGCTATGGCCGGCATTACACCGGCGAGAAGATCGGGCGCGGAACCGCGGCCGAGGGCATGGAGCAGCCCGAATATTACTGGGACCCGTCGATCGCGCCTTCGGGGCTGATGATCTATCAGGGCGCGCTTTTCCCCGAATGGCGGGGCGATTTCTTCATCGGTTCGCTGAAATTCGCGCTGTTGTCGCGGCTCGACGAGGAAGGCGGCCGCCTGATCGGCGAGGAGCGGCTTTTCGAGCGCGCTTTCGGGCGCATCCGCGATGTGCGCGAGGCCCCCGACGGCGCGATCTGGTTCGCGACCGATGAGGATCGGGGCGCGCTCTGGCGGATCGCGCCGGCGGAGTGAGGCGAGGGGCGGCTTTCCCCTTTCGCGCCGACGTGCTATCGGCGTCGGCCATACAAGCGGAACGAGGGACTGAGGGTCATGGCCTCAATTGCGAAGCTGATCGCGGAAGACATCATCGAGAACCGGCCCTTCCGGATGCTTGAGGATGAGAAAGCCGCGCCCGAGGCCGGCTACGCCGTCCAACTGGAGGCGGCGCCGCTCATCGCCGAGGCCAAGGGCGGAATCGGCGGCCGCAAGATCGCCTGGAACCTGCCCGCCCTGCAGCAGAAATTCGTCATGCCGGCGCCCGGCGCCGGGCTGGTCTACGCCGATGATCTCTGCCGCGGCGACGCCAATCTGAAGCTGGCCGATTACCGCAGCTTCATGATGGAGCCGGAGATCGCCGCGGTGCTCGCGGTCGATCTCGCCCCCCGCGCCGGCGGCTGGGATCGGGAGAGCGCGGCCGACGCGATCTCTCATTTCACCGTCGCCTTCGAGCTTCTGGACCGGCGCGAGGCGGAGACGACGCACGCCGCCTCGATCCTCGCCAACAATGTCTTCAACGCCGGGCTCTGCTACGATACCGAGAACGGGGTGAAGCCGCGCGATCTGGACCCTTCGACGCTGGTGACCGTGGTCGAGCATGACGAGCAGGAGATCCTGAACGCCGTCGGCGCCGCCCCGCAGCACCCGCTCGACGCGGTGGCCTTTCTGGCCAATCATTTCAACGCCCATGGCGTGACCCCGAAAGCGGGCGAAGTCCTGCTCTGCGGCGCGCATATGCCGCTCTATCCGGTCGAGCATCCCGGCAAGCTGACCATGCGGATCGAAGGCGTCGGCGAGATTTCCTTCCGGCTGAGCTGAGAGATCCGAACGGCCGTTCAGGCCGATCGGGCGAGATCGGGCGCGAAGGCGTCGATCTCGCAGCGGCGCACGAACAGCTCGCGCGGGGTCGTCACCCCGTCCAGCCGCTGCTGGCCGAGGCTGACCCATCTTTCCGGCTCGACCAGCGCGACCTCCCGCGTCGCCAGCACCCCGCGGCCGAGCGCCTTGGAGGCGTCGTCCATCCGCGCCACCTCGTTCACCACCGCGCCGATGACGGAGAAGGAGAGCCGGCTCGGCACGCCGATATTGCCGAACATCACCTCGCCGACCGCCAGCGAGATCGAGAAGCGGAGCTTCGCGGCGGCTTCATCGGCCGCGCATTCGGTCCTGAGGACCAGCGCGCGCTCCATCGCCCTTGTCGCCCGGCGCACCGCCTCCGGCCCGCCCATGTCGCTCTGGATCGGAAAGATCGCCAGCACCGCGTCGCCGACATAATCGAGAATCTCGCCGCCCTCGTCGATCACCGGTTGCGCGGCGCAGTCGAAATAATGGCGGAGAAGATCGAGATAATCATCGGGCGCCATCATTTCCGACAGCATGGTCGAGCCGCGCAGATCCGCGTAATAGACCACGGCGCGGATGCGCGCGCCGTCGCCGCGCCGGACCTCGCCGGCGAGCGCCTTGGCGCCGGCGGTCGGGCCGAGATAGGCGTTCGCGATATTGGCCATCACCCGCCTCTGGATCGCCGCCCGGCAGGCGACGGCGAAGACCCGCTGGATGCGGTTCAGCGCCTCCAGATCCGCGCGGCTGAAGCCGGTCTCCCGCTTCGTCGTCCAGGAGGCCATGATGCCCCCGCCGGTCGGGGAGGTCAGGGGCGTCTCGCCGATCCTGAATTCGGCGGCGGTCATCAGGTAGTCGGTGAAGCCCTGATCGCGGAATTCGCGCAGGATGTCGAAATCCAGCACCGCCTCCGGCCCGGTCAGGCGACGGCGCAACCGGTCCAGCCGGCGTTCCAGCGCATGGTGGAACGGGCTTTTGAGCCAGGCTTCGGTTTCCTTGTCGGCATGCGAATACTGGTGCAGTTTCGCGCCGTCATCCGGGTTCCAGAAAATCTGCTCGGCCTGGAACAGCGGATGCAGGGTCGGCCAGACCAGCGCCGCGCGGTCCAGCGGCGCGCCGATGCCGACCAGCCGGTCGCAAAGGACCTGGAACAGGCTCTCGATATCCGGGTCGGCGAGCGCCTGGTCGATCAGCCAGCTTTCGATGTCTTCGATGAGTCCGTCATGAGTCATGTGGGCGAAGATAGGCGCCCGCCGGGCCGCGCGCCATAGGGGAGCGGTCGGCGCCGCGCTCCCGCCTGCTCAGTCCTCGCCGGCGAAGCGCGCCTCCAGCGCCGCCCGGCGCTCGTCGTCGAGCTTGGCGAAGAGCACTTCCGGCGTCTCGAACGCATGCCCGGGCGCGAGCGCGTCGAGCGCGGCGGCCGCGTTCCCGGGCCAGGGCTGATCGGCGCCGAGACCGAGCGCCGCGAGCATCCGGTCGGCCGCGTCGGGGATGAAGGGGCGCGAGAGAACGCCATAGAGCCGCACCAGATTCAGCGCGGTCCGCACGATCATCGCGGCTTCCTCGGGCGCGGTCTTGAACTTCGCCCATGGCTCGGCCCGCTGGAGATATTCATTGCCCGCGACCCAGATCGCCCGCAGCGCCTGCGCCGCGCGGCGGATCTCGATCGCCTCCATGGCGCGCTCGAAATCCTTCAGCCTGGCGTCCAGCTCCGCGGTCAGCGCGGCCTCCTCCGCGCCCGGCGCGCCGCCCGCGGGAACCTCTTCGCCAAAGCGGGAGCGGCAGAACTTGGTCACCCGGCTGACGAAATTGCCGAGAACGTCGGCCAGGTCCTTGTTCACGCCGTTCTGGAAGCTCTCCCAGGTGAAATCGGCGTCGCTGTTTTCCGGCACATTGGACAGGAGCCACCAGCGCCAGTAATCGGAGGGCAGGATCTCCAGCGCCTGATCCATGAACACGCCACGGCCCTGGCTGGTGGAGAATTTACCACCCTCGTAATTGAGAGAGTTGAAGCTCTTGATGTAATCGACGAGCTTCCATGGCTCGCCCGAACCCATCAGCGTCGCCGGGAAGCTGAGCGTGTGGAAGGGGACGTTGTCCTTGCCCATGAACTGGAGATAGCGCACATCCGCCGCGCCTTCGTCGGTCCGCCACCAGCGCCGCCAGGCCGCTTCATCGCCGCCGGTCGCGTCGGCCCATTCGGCGGTGGCGGCGATATATTCGATCGGGGCGTCGAACCAGACATAGAAGACCTTGCCCTCCATCCCCGGCCAGGGGTTTTCGCCCTTGCGCACGGGAATGCCCCAGTCGAGATCGCGGGTGATCGAACGGTCCTGCAACCCCTCGCCGTCATCCAGCCATTTACGGGCGATGGAGGTGGTCAGGATCGGCCAGCCGTCGCGGGTGTCGATCCATTCGCGCAGATGATCGCGCATCGCGGATTGCCGCAAATGCAGATGCTTGGTCGCCCTTACTTCCAGATCGCCTGAACCGGAGATCGCCGAGCGCGGCTCGATCAGATCGGTCGGGTCGAGCTGCTTGGTGCAGTTCTCGCACTGGTCGCCCCTTGCGCGGTCATAACCGCAATTGGGGCAGGTCCCCTCGATATAGCGATCCGGCAGGAAGCGGCCGTCGGCGTTGGAGTAGACCTGCCGCTCCTCCACCTCGTCGATCAGCCCGGCGCCGGCGAGACGCTCGGCGAAATGCTGGGTCAGCCGGTGATTGCGCGCGGAGGAGGAGCGCCCGAACCAGTCGAAGGAGAGGCGAAACCCGTCCGCGATCTCCTTTTGCACCGCCCACATCCGGGCGCAGTAATCGGCCACCGGCTCGCCGGCCTTGGCGGCGGCCAGTTCGGCCGGGGTGCCATGCTCGTCGGTGGCGCAGATGAAGAGGACCTCATGGCCGCGCTGGCGCATGTAGCGCGCATGCGCGTCCGAAGGGAGCTGCGAGCCGACCAGATTCCCGAGATGCTTGATCCCGTTGATATACGGGAGAGCGGAGGTGATCAGGATACGCGCCATGCGGGCCTCTCTTGCTGAGTCGGGCCGGATATAGCGGATAGGGCGATTGAGCGCGAGGCGCGCCTTTTTTCATTCAGTTTAATCGAATTCTAATCACTTTCCGCTAAGGCGTTGGCTGCTCAGGGGCGCCCGACGCCTCGTCAGGCGGAGATCCGACATGAAACATCCAATTTCCCGCGGCCTCGCCGCAGCGCTGGTCGCATATGGGCTCACGGGCTGCGCCCCGCAGGAGGGGGCGCTCTCGCCGAGCGCGGGGCCGAGCGCGGGGCGGGTTCTGGGCGCGGCGGCCGGGATCGGCGCGCTCGCCGCGCTGGCGCTGGCGGAGCGGCGGCAGGCGACGCTGACGGCGGAACTCGCCTGGCTGACGGCGATGGACGGGGTTTTCGCGCTCGCCGCGGGCCGGGCGGCGCCGGAGGGGGCGGCGAAGGCGTTTTTCACCAGCGCCGAGGCGCGGCTGGCGCCGATGCTGGCGGACGGGCGCTATCGCGCGTCAGGGCTCGGCGAGGTGATGGACCCGGCCGGGGCGCCGCTCTCCTTTGACGAGACGCTGGTCCTGATCGCGGCGATCGGCGCGGCTGAACGGGCGCGGGCGCGCTTCGCCGGCGGCGGCGATATCGGCGCGGAAGGGGAAGGTCGGTCATGAGCATGGAGAATATCTGGACTCTGGCGCGCGATCCGAAGGC
>JBKECG010000370.1:0-10831 GCA_047974395.1 Pikeienuella sp.
GGGCGGAAGACGCCGAGCCCGCCGCCCTCGATCATCGCCGGACCGCCCATGCCGATATTCGCGTTCTCCGTGGCGATGATCACATCACAAACGCCGAGCGCGACGGCGTTGCCGGCGAAACAGCGCCCGGACACCACGCCGACCAGCGGGACAAGCCCCGAAAGCCGCGCGATCCGCGCGAAGGTCGGGGTGTCGAGCCCGCCGGCGTTGATGATGTCGGTGTCGCCCGGCCGCCCGCCGCCCCCCTCTGTGAAGAAGACCAGCGGCAGGCGCTGTCTGCGCGCGACCTCCAGCATCCGGTCGGTCTTGTCATGGCCCTTCCAGCCCTGGGTGCCGGCCAGGACGGTGTAATCATAGGACATGACCGCGCATTGGGTCCTGTCCTCGCTGAAAAGATCGCCATTGACCCGCGCGACCCCGGCGACCAGCCCGTCAGCCGGGGTGCGCTCGATCAGCTCCGCCATGGTGTTGCGGCTGCGCCGGGCGGCGACGGTCAGCCCGCCATATTCGACGAGACTGCCCTCATCGACGAGATCGGAGATATTCTCGCGCGCGGTGCGCTGGCCGGTCCTGCGCCGCTTCGCCACCGCCTCGGGCCGGGCCTCGTCCAGGGTGCGCCGGCGCCGGTCCATCGCCTCGGCGAGGTCGGGCCGGATATGGTCCGGGTCGAGGGTTTCGGCCTCGGCCTCCGCCGCGCCGGCCCTGTCGGACGGGATCAGCCAGGCGACGGGGCGCCCCTCGGTCGCCAGATCGCCCGGCCTGACCAGAAGCCCGGCGATCCGCCCGGCGCTTTCGGCGGTGACGAGATGCTCCATCTTCATCGCCTCCAGCACCAGGATCGGGGCGCCGGCCTCGATCTCGGCCCCCTCCTCCACCTGCACCGCGACCACGGTTCCCTCCAGCGGCGCCTCGACGGCGATCGCGCCCGGCGGGGCGTCGGGCGTCCTCTCCTCTGCCCTCGCGTCCGCCGCTGCGGCGGTCGGGGCGGCGTGGCGCAGCGGGTGATCGCCATCCTCGCGGAGCAGTTCGGCGGCGTGGGCCTCCAGAAATCCGGTGTCTACATCGTTGGCGGCGAATTCCGGGCGGCGCAGCAGGTTGCGCAACAGCGGAATATTGGTCCTGACGCCCTCGATCCGGAATTCGCAGAGCGCGCGATAGGCCCGCCGCGCCGCATCGGCGTAATCCGGCGACGGGTCATGCGCGATCAGCTTCGCCAGCAGCGCGTCGAAGGCGGGATTGGTCCGCCCCCCCGCGAAACCCGCCGTATCCACCCGCACCCCGCGCCCCGAAGGCTGATCGAAAGCGGTCAGCGCGCCCGAGGAGGGCTTGATCGTCCCGTCCGCCTCCATGGTTTCGGCGTTGATCCGAAGCTGGATCGCATGGCCGCGCGGCGCCGGCGGTTCGGTCAGGCCCAGCCCGGCCAGCGTCTCGCCCATGGCGATGCGAAGCTGAAGCCGGACAAGATCCAGCCCGGTGATCTCCTCGGTCACGGTGTGCTCGACCTGAAGGCGGGGATTGGCCTCCATGAAGGCGAAATCGCCGGCCTCGCGGTCGATCAGGAACTCGAAAGTGCCGAGACTGCGATAGCCCTTCGCCCGCGCCAGGGTCAGCGCCGCCTCCAGCAAACGCGCGCGCAGCGACGGGTCCAGCCCCGGCGCGGGCGCGATCTCCACGATCTTCTGGCGGCGGCGCTGCAAGGTGCAGTCGCGCTCCCAGAGGTGGATCGCCTTCTCGCCGTCGCCGATCACCTGCACTTCGATATGGCGGGCGCGGCGGATCAACCGCTCGACATAAAGCGCGTCCGAACCGAAAGCCGCCTTCGCCTCGGAGGCGCAGCGGGCGAAGGCCTCCTCCAGTTGCGAAGCGTCCGTCACCGGCCGCATGCCCCTACCGCCGCCGCCCGCCGCGGCCTTCACCATGATCGCGCCGCCCGGCCCGAGCGAGGCGAGGAAATCCCGCGCCTCCTCCACCACCGTCGGCCCGCGCGTGCCGGGAAGCAGCGGAACGCCGGTTTCCTCCGCCAGCAGCCGCGCCGCCGACTTGTCGCCGAAAAGCTCCAGCGTTTCCGGGTCGGGCCCGACGAAAACCAGCCCGGCCGCGGCGCAGGCGCGGGCGAAATCCGCATTCTCCGACAGGAAGCCATAGCCCGGATGCACGGCGTCGCAGCCCGCCTCCCTCGCCGCCGCGACAATGCGCGCCGCGTCCAGATAGGCGCGCGGCCCCACCCCGCCCAACGCGGCCGCGCCATCGGCCTTCAGCCGGTGAAGCGCGTCGGCGTCGTCATCGGAATGGACCGCGACCGTCTCGATCTCCATCTCGGCCGCTGCCCGC
This sequence comes from Pikeienuella sp., assembly GCA_047974395.1. Taxonomy (GTDB): domain Bacteria; phylum Pseudomonadota; class Alphaproteobacteria; order Rhodobacterales; family Rhodobacteraceae; genus Pikeienuella. Next base: position 2,332 of record JBKECG010000370.1, read on the forward strand.
ATGATCCTGACGGCGATCTCGCCGCGATTGGCCACGAGAAGGCGCTTGATCCGACGATGCTCCTGGCTCATCTGAGGAATGCTCCGTAACTTGCTGAGGCTGGCTCCTATTCCACGAATTTAGGCAGCCAGGTGATAATCCCCGGAAAGGCGATGAACAACGCCACCGCGATTGCATCGGCGACGAGAAACCACATGATGCCGCGGAAGATCGTCGTCAGCTTCACCTCATTCCCGACCACGCCCTTGATGACGAAGACATTCAGCCCGATGGGCGGCGTGATCATGCCGATCTCAAGGAATTTCGCGAGGAAGACGCCGAACCAGATCAGGTCCACGCCGCTGCGCTCCAGCACCGGCAGCAGCACCGGCAGGGTCAGCAGCATCGCCCCGATCGGATCGAGGAACATGCCCAGAAGCAGGTAGATCGCGGATATGCCCAGAATGAGGGTGAGTTGATCCGCCTCCAGCGCCAGCACGGTCGAGGCGATCAGCTCTCCCGACCCCGAAAGCGCCAGGAACCGCGTCAGCAGATTGGCGCCGACGGCGATGAGGAAAAGCGCCGCGGTGGTGGTCAGCGTCTCCTGTATCGCCTCCCACAAGGCGCGAAGCGGCAGGCTGCCCTTCGCCGCCGCGATCACGATTGAGGCGAAAGCGCCGACCGCGCCGGCTTCAGTGGCGGTGAAAAGGCCGACGAACATGCCGCCGATCACCACGATCAGCAGCGCCAGCACCGGCCAGGTTTCGCGCAGATGCGCAAGCCGTTCGGCGAGCGGCGGGCGTTCGTCCAGGCGCGGCGCGACCGAAGGGTCCACCCAGGCCCGCGCCCAGATCACCGCGACGTAAAGCGCGGCCGTCACTAGCCCCGCGCCGATTCCGCCGATGAAAAGCTTGCCGATCGGCGCCTCGGCGAAGACCCCGAACAGGATCAGCAGGATCGAGGGCGGTATCAGCGCCCCGAGCGTGCCCGCCGCGGCGATGGAGCCGGTGGCCAGCGCCGCGTCATAGCGCGCCTTCAGCATCTCCGGCACCGCGATCCGCCCCATCGCCGCCGCGCAGGCGACGGAGGAGCCGGTGACCGCCGCGAACCCCGCCGAGCCCAGCACCGAGGCGATGGCCAGCCCCCCGGGCAGCCGAGCCATCCAGCTCCGGCAGGCCGCGAACAGGCCGCGGGTGAGCCCGGCATGGTAGCAGACGAAGCCCATCAGCAGGAACATGGGCACCGAGGAGAGCGTCCATTTCGCGGTGAAGTCATAAGGCACCGCCGAGAGAATGCCCCAGGCCGGGCGCGGGCCGATCAGGGCCCAGATCCCGCCGAAGGAGACCGCGATCAGGCTGATCCCGATTGGAACGCGCGCCAGCAGCAGAGCCACGAGAACGCCAAGGCCGGTTACGCCGATGATCTCGCTGGACATCGGCTACACCTGCTCGAACTGCGGTTCGTCGCCGTCAAGCGGGGTCTCGCCCATTCCGCCCGCCAGCCCGGTCGTGAGCGTCGCGAAACGGTAGAACAAGATCGCCGCCAGCAGCCCGAACCCTGTCGGGAGCACGAAATATCCGGGCCAGGTCGGCATCGAGACGCTCTGCTCCACGATCAGCGTGCCGGCCCGGAATTTCTTCATCGCCTCGCCCCAGAGCTGCCAGGCGACGCCGGCGCAGACGATCCCCGAGGCGAGGCAGGCGATGGCCGCGACGACCCGGCGCGGACGTTCGGCCAGATTCTTCCAGACCAGCTCCACCGCGATATGCCGGTTCAGCTTTTCCGCCAGCGCCAGCGGCGCGAAAGCCGCGAACACCATGTAGTAATTCGCCACAAAGATCGACGTGAGCGGCAGCGGCGCGCTGAAGAGGTTCTTCGCCAGCACATCCGCCACGATCTGGAGCATCATCAAAATGACCGCCGCGGCGCCCAGAAGGGACGACGCGACGGTCAGCCAGTTCAAGACCCGGCCGATCGCCACCATCGCCTGTCCCCCGCTCAATTGAGAGATGCGGGGTCGACCCTGGAGAAGATCTCGCTCAGGTAAAGCGCGCTCACCGCCGCTGTGTCGGTCTTGTCGATGCCGGCGATCAGCCCCTCCCATTTCGTGACCAGTTCCCGGAGCCGGGCGATGCGGGCCTCGGCGTCGGCGACGCCGTGCTGCTCCACATTCTCGGCGATGACCGTGGCCAGATCGTCATTGCGGAATTTCGCCGAGGCGGCGCGCAGATCCTCGTCCGGCTCGATCAGCTCCACCCCGACCGCGGCGGCGTCGTCCAGATAGGCCTGATTCTCGGCGAAATAGCTGACCGTGGTCCAGGCGTGGGAATCGCCCGCGGCGCGCAGGAATGCGCGCTTCTCGTCATCGCTCAGATTGTCCCAGACCAATCGGGAGACGTTGATCGTGGCGTTGCCGGTGAAAAGGCCGATCGGCTCATTCAGCAGATAATCCGTGACCTCGCCGAGCGACAGGCTCTTGAGCACGTCAACGATATGCGTGTTGCCATCGACCTGCCCCTGGCTGATCGCCTCGTAGATGTCATTGGCCGAAAGCACGACCGGCGTGCCGCCCATGGCCGCGATCCAGCGCCCGAACGGCCCGAAGCCGCGATATTTGCGCCCGGAGAAATCCGCGCGCGACCCGACCCTGTTCACCGACATCAGGTAATAGGGCCCGGTCACGGTCAGGCCGAGAAACACCTGCCCCTCATTGGCGAATTCCTGCTGGCAGGGAGCGCATTCGAGCATCACATATTCATTGACCGCCCCGGCCATGACCACCGGATCGGTGCTCAGCGTCGCGGCGTCAACCACGAGATTGGTGCTGGGCAGCTCCGCCCGGTGATAGGCGACCACGATGAAGCCGACATCGGTGATGCCGTCGCGCAGCCCGGTCAGGGTTTCGGCGTAGTTGAGCAGAGAGCCGGCATAGAGCTTGCCGGTATAGGCGCCTTCGGTCTCCTTCCCGAGATTTTCCGCGAATCTCTCGACGCCTTGCACAAGGGCGCTGTCGCCCGCCTGACCGATGGTGACGCGCAATTCCTCGGCCTTCGCGGCGCCGGCCGACAGCGCGACGGCGGCGGCCACAATCGAGAAACGAAAAATCCCCATATTCCTCTCCTTCCGAATCGTTCTTTTTGACGATCAACGGCGCAACTATATGACTTTCTGGTTGATGAGAAAGTAAATTCACCGCGCATGGAGCGCGCCGGCCCCAACCGGCGCATCGCCTGAAACCCGCAGGTTTTCGCGTCGCCAGAGCGGATCAGCCCATTCCTAGTTCTCGTCGCCGAGCCAGCGATTGATGGCGTAATATCCCTCCTCGTTCTCGCCTTTCGCGCGCATTTCGCGCAGCCTGGCCTCGAAGGCGGCGAGATCGGGCAGATCCGGCGGCAGGTCCGCCTTGACCGGCAGGTCATGGATCAGGTCGTAAACCTCCCGATAGGCGTCGCCCGGCTCGCCCGGATTCCTTTGCCCGGCGACCTCCAGAAGCGCGATCGCCAGCGTCAGGTCCCCCGCCTGAATCACCGGGTCCTCCCACGGGCCGGGGCGCAACCGATCGACGAAAATATCGGTCAGCGAAGAAAAATAGACATTCTCGTGCATGCCGCGCGCGAAGGCCTCAAAGCGTTCGTCCGAAACCAGTTCCCGGTTCTTCAGCAGGTCCGACACGCCATAGATCAGATCCATCGGCGATTGCTGGGCATGGATCAGCAGGCTCTCGACCAGCGCCGCCTTTTCCGGCCCATCCTGCGCGATCCGCAAGAGCCGGATGGCTTCGCGCAGCATGCCGACCTGGGTGTCGGAATCGCCGCGCGTCTTTCCGTCCGGCCCCGATTCGTTCAGAAACGCCAGCAATTTCCCGACAAGTTCGACCTGTGTCGGCGCCTGAGACACCATGGACGCAGGCCAGGTCGCGAAGATGCGCCGCAAGGCGTCGCTGCCGATGGAGATATCAAACAACGGCGCCAGCGAAGCGGCGTCATGGCCCGGATCGAAGAAGAAATCCGCCACGTCCTGCGGGGCGAGAGGATCTTTCGGGAGCCGGGCCAACTGGTTCAGCGCATGGCTCCGGTTCGCCAGCGGCCGCCCCCTGTCGGCGAACAGCTCCCGCAGCCAGAGCCCCAGCGCCTCGCCATCGGCATAGGGCGCGCCACTGAGGAAAAGCGGCAGCGCCTCGACATCCATCTGCCAATCGAAACGGGTTTCGATGATGGACCGAAAGGGATGATCGCGATGCGCCGCGAGCCAGTTCAGCCCCTGCGAAAGCCGCTGAGGGTCGGATTTTATGGTTCCGCTGTGGAGATAAGCCCGCAATATCTCATCCGCCACGCTGTCATTTTCCGGGGCGAAGAGCGCCTCGCGCAGCGCCGCCTCGGTCCTCGCGTCGTCCCACTCCTTATTGATCAGGAAGGCGTTGGCCAGGACCTGGGCGAGGACGGCGCGCACTTCGGCGGCGGGATCGGTTTTCATCGCCGCCTCGGCTTCCCCCTTCGTCAGCGATCTGGCGCTGTTCAGATGTTGAATCGCATTGCGCCTGACATCCGGATGCGGGTCCTCGAACGCCAGCCGTTTCAGGAGGGCGAGAAACGCGGGCTCCTCCAGCCAGGGCTGATAATTTTCGGTCGCCTCGATGACCGCAGCCCGCGCAAGCCCATGGGGATGGCGCGTCAGCACATCCATCGCCGCAACCTTCATGAACTCGTCTTCGAGATGGAGATCGCTCAGCACGCGCCAGGCGCCTTGCGTATAGTTCGGAAAATCGGTGACCCAGAGATAACGCACGAGCCATGGGAGTAGGATCTGGCGGTCCGTCTCCTCGGTCCGCCCCTCCGCCTTCAGAAGATCGGCGAAGGCGTACAGCCGGTCAGGGGCGTCCCAGCCATGCTCCTGATCGTCCAGGATCTGCATCCCGGCGTAATAGGGATCGGCGATGGCTTCAGAGAGAACCGTTTCGGTCTTGTAACGAAAATAATCCGCGGCCGCGTCCTGCGCCTCCGCCATGCCAACCCCCGCAAAGCCCATCAGGAAAACTGAAACACGCAGGGCTCGCCATACAAGCCCCCTCTTCGCGCCACGGTTTTTCATCGACCGATACCATCCATGTTCGCCAGAGCCTGATCCGGCCCGTTTTCGCCTTCCGGCGCCGAATATGGATGAACCGGGCGCGGCGCAGCTTTGACCGCCTGTCTAAATCAGTTGCAAACCCATCTCCACAACCGGATCAGCGGGGAGGAAGGACGCCGACCGGAAACGCGAAAAGCGCGCCGGTCGCCCGGCGCGCTCGATTTCGGCGTTCAGTCGTGAAACTGCGGCTCAGGCGTCGGCCTTGGCCTTGCGCTTGCCCTCTATCGCCTTCTGGCCGCCGATCTCGATCCGGCGCGGCTTCAGCGCCTCGGGCACCTCGCGCACGAGGTCGATATGCAGCAGGCCGTTCTCCAGCGCCGCGCCGATGGCGCTCACATGATCGGCGAGCTGGAAGCGGCGCTCGAAGCTCCTCTCGGCGATGCCGCGATGGAGATAGACCGGGGCGTCGCCCTCGCCGGCCGGGGCCTTGCCGCCCTTGACGATCAGCACGCCCTCGCGCGCCTCGATGTCGAGATCGCCCATGCCGAAACCGGCGACCGCGAGCGAAATGCGATAGGCGTCATCGCCGGTCTTTTCGATATTGTAGGGGGGATAGCTCGGCTGGGCGACGTCATGGCTCAGCACCTGATCGAGCAGGCTGGCGAAACGGTCGAAGCCGACAGTCGAGCGGTAGAGCGGGGAAAGGTCGAAATTGCGCATGTCAGATTCCTCTGTTGAGCGATACTGATATCGGCGCCCCCAAAGGCGGGCGGCGCCTGGTCTTCGTCGTCAGACCCGGTTCCGGCGCCTGACGGCATTGATCTGGGATGCGGGAAAAGGGCTTTCAAGCCCCTTGTCTTCAGCGCGCGGAAAGAACTTCCGGCAGCGCCTCCTCCAGCACCACGGCGTAGGCGCGCGGCGGGCCGCTCTTCTCCATCGACGAGACAATGGCCACGATCCGCTGCTGGCCCTCCACCTCGCGAAAGACCGGCGCGCCGGAAACGCCGAAGGTGACGTCGCAATCCAGCGCCGCCACCCCGCCCCGGCGCGCGGTGACGTTGCATTCGGGTTCTATCGAGGCGATCTCCGGCCGGTTGCGGCCATAGGAGATGGTGGAGACCCGATCCCCCCGCTTCAGCCCCGGCGCGATGCGAAAGGGCGCGGCGTCCTCGATCGGCGTCTCCAGCCAGATCAACGCCAGATCGGCGGCGACGGAATCGGCGTCAGGCTCGCGCGTGTGGACGTAATCGGGGTGGACGACGATGCGCCGGGCCCTTGAATAGCCCTTGTACCGGCCCTGCCGGTAGCCGGCGACGAAGGTCACGCGCTCGGGCCGCCGCGCGGCGCCGGTCCGGTGCGCGAAGACGCAATGCGCCGCGGTGACGGCCAGATCCGGCGCCACCAGCGCCGCGGTGCATTGCGCGTCGCCGAGATTGAGCCGCCCGACGCCGGACCATCGCTCCTGCGCCTCGACATCGAGCATCACCCGCCCCTCCTGCGCCGCCGCGACCGGGACGAGGAGAAACGCCAGCGCGAGAAGACCGCGCCGCATCATCAGCCGAGCGCGGGCGGCTTCGGTCCTCCGCTCGCCCAGTCCAGCAATTCCACCGTATGCACCACGGGCGTCTCCATCGCCGATCCGATCTGCATCATGCAGCCGATATTGCCGGCGGCGATCACCTCCGGCTTCACCGCCGCCAGCGTCCGGGCCTTGCGCGCCTTCAACTCGGCGCTGATCTCCGGCTGAAGGAGGTTATAGGTCCCGGCGGAGCCGCAACAAAGATGCGGGTCCGCCGGCTCCGCCACCTCGAAGCCGGCGCGACGCAGGAGCGTCTTCGGATGATCCTTGATCTGCTGGCCATGCTGAAGCGAACAGGCGGCGTGATAGGCGACGCGGAGCTTCGGCGCGGTCGAGGCCGGAAGATCAAGCTTCACAAGTAGTTCCGAGACATCCTTCGCCAATGACGCGATCCTTTGCGCCCTTGCGGCATGGGCCGGATCGGCGCGGAACATATGGCCGTAATCCTTCACCGTTGTGCCGCAGCCGGATGTGTTGATGACGATGGCGTCCAGCCCCCCGCCATCGACCTCCCGCATCCATGCGTCGATATTTCGTCGAGCGAAATCATGGCTCTCCGCCGTCCGGCCCATGTGATGCGCCAGCGCGCCGCAACAGCCGGCGCCGCGCGCGATCACAACTTCGCAGCCGAGCCGGGTCAGAAGGCGGATGGTCGCCTCGTTGATATCGGTGTTGAGCGCCCGTTGCGCGCAGCCGGTCATCAGCGCCACCCGCATCCGCCGCTCGCCCTGCGCCGCATGGATCTGCGGCGTCTCCATCCGGCTCGGGCCCGGCAGGGTCGAGGGCGCGAAGGCGACCATCGCGCCGAGCTTGCCGGGCGCCAGCCGCGCGAAGGGTTTCGCGAAACGCGCCCCGAGAAGCGCGAGGCGGAACCGCCCCGGATAGGGCAGGATCCGCGCCAGCAACCAGCGCAACGCGCGGTCGGCCAGAGGGCGCCTGTAGGTCTTCTCGATATGCTCGCGCGCGTGATCGACCAGATGCATGTAATGCACCCCCGAAGGGCAGGTCGACATGCAGGAAAGGCAGGAAAGGCAGCGGTCGATATGCTTCACCACCTTCGCATCCGCCGGGCGGCCGGTCTCCAGCATCTCCTTGATCAGATAGATCCGCCCGCGCGGGCTGTCCAATTCATCGCCCAGCACCTGATAGGTCGGACAGGTCGCGGTGCAGAAACCGCAATGGACGCAGGAGCGCAGAATGGCGTTGGCGGTCGCGATCTGCGGGTCGGCGAGCTGCGCTTCGGTGAAATCGGTCTTCAATCGCTTTCTCCCAGAATGCGCGCCGAAAGGGGCCTATCCATCGCCTTCGCCGACATGCGCGGCGACGAAAGCCCGCAGGTCGCTCGGCGAGGCGGTAACGAGATCCGCGCCCGCCTCCCGCGCCGCGCCGCCGCGCGTCGCCCCGCGCGCGGAGGTGTAGAGGGCGACGGGAAGACCTATCCCCTCCGCCCGCATCCTGCGGACGAGTTCGGTCCCCGCGTTCCGGCGCAGGCCGCTCTCCTCCAGCCGCCCCTGATCGGTGACCACGGCGGCGTAGCCGTCAGGCGCAGCGGCGAGCCGGTCCAGCGCCTGTCGCGTCGTCCGCGCCGTATCCACCTCGATCGCCTCGTTCACGAGGATGGCGATCAGGGTGGCGTTGTTTTCCGGCTTGTCATCCACCCAGAGAATCCGGCGCGGCGGGGCGACGGCCGACCCCGGCGGCGCAGCCTCCTGCGGCGCGAAGGGCCTGTTCAGGATCTCGGGCAGGGTCTCCTCGGGGCCGCGCGGCGGGGCGCTTGCGAGCGCGGCCTCCAGTTTCGTGACTTTCACCTGAAGATCCTCGATCTGCGCGCGCAACTGGTCCGAGGCCTGCTGCGCCGAAAGCTCGAACTGCCCG